>JAWLFL010000165.1:0-8717 GCA_041685605.1 Cyclobacterium sp.
ACCCAACATTCGGTTAAGCAGTTGCTGGAGGCGGGTGTTCAGCCGGATATATTGGTTTGCAGGACGGAGCGTCACCTACCCTTGGATGTAAAAAAGAAAATTGCCCTTTTTTGCAACGTGCAATTGAATTGTGTGATCGAGGCCATGGATGCCGATTCCATTTACGATGTTCCCCTTTTGATGAAAAAGGAGCGGCTGGACGAGCGGGTTATGAGTAAACTCAAAATTTCTTCCAAAACGAATACAGAGTTGGAGCAGTGGAAGGAATTTCTGGGCAAGTTGAAAAACCCAACGATGGAGGTAGATATAGCACTGATCGGTAAGTACGTCTCCTTACCTGATGCCTATAAGTCCATCATCGAATCCTTTATCCATGCCGGGACCTCACTTGAATGTAAAGTGAACCTCCATTTGATATCCTCCGAGGAAATAAATATCGATAATGTCGAAAAGAAATTAATAGAAATGGACGGGGTGCTGGTCGCTCCCGGTTTTGGCGTTCGTGGTTTGGAAGGGAAACTGGAAGCCGCTAAATTTGCCCGGGAGAATGAGATTCCCTATTTCGGGATTTGCCTGGGAATGCAAATAGCAGTAATCGAATTTGCGAGAAATGTGATGGGCTTGACTGATGCATCTTCCACGGAAATAGACCCAGACAGTAAAGATCCGGTAATATTTTTAATGGCAGAGCAAAAGGGCATCACCCAAATGGGTGGGACCATGCGGTTAGGGGCTTATCCCTGTGAGTTGGTAAAAGGTACCAAGGCTTTTACGGCATACGGAAAGCAAAAAATCACCGAACGGCACCGTCACCGATACGAATTTAATAACAAGTACCTAAAGGACTTTGAAAATCACGGCATGTTGGCATCAGGAAAAAACCCGGACGAGGGATTAGTAGAAATCATCGAATTGAAAGACCATCCCTGGTTCGTTGGCACCCAGTTTCACCCCGAATATAAAAGCACGGTATTGAATCCGCATCCCTTATTTGTCCGGTTTATTAAAGCTGTGGGAGAAAAAAAGCAATCTAAATCTTAAAAAAATAGCATTGAAAAGGGCAGATTTAAGAAATCTGCTTCGTAAACAATTGACACATGGATAAAAATCAAGCGACGGGACTTATTCTTTTCGCAGCCGTAATTTTGGTTTATTCGCTCTTTTTTGCCAGCGGACCGGAACCGGTTATCGAACCTCAAACCGACAACCCCACACAGGTGCAATCCCAATCACCTGAAATAGAAGCAGCAGAAGCGGATAGTGTAGCACCGGGAGATAGCCTGCAAACTATAGCGACCCAACAAAAATACGGAGACTTTTCCAGTCTGGTCAATGGGGAGGAGCGTTTTTATACGCTGGAGAATGATGGTCTTAAAATTACCTTTTCTAGCAAAGGGGGTGAAATTCAACGGGTTGAGGTAAAGAATTTTAAAACCTACGATCAGCAAGCTCTTATTTTATTTGATCAGAAATTTGGAGAGCTGGAGTACGAGATAAATGCGCCACAGGGCAAAATCGGATTGAATGAGCTGTACTTTGATGCCAGCGAATCGACTTCCAGTTCCGCTGAGGAACGAGTGGATCAACTTGTTTTTACGGCCAATGTAGGTGGTGGAACCCTAAAAAGGATCTATACCCTCCCGGAGTCTGGGTATCAGTTGGGTCATGTTTTAGAAGGCAACAGACTTGGCTCGTTGGTTTCCGATGAGACCGTTACCCTTAACTGGAGCACTGAGCTGCAAAAGTTGGAAGAAGACATGGAGGAGTCCCGGAGGAAAACCTACATGAACTTCTACACCGTGGATGAAAGTTATGATTACCTAACCACCGGCGATTCCGAAGATGCGCAGCAAATAGGAGAGCCCCTAAAATGGGTGGCTTTTAAGCAGCGGTTTTTTACATCGGGTGTTATTGCGGCTGATCAGTTTGGGGGAGGAAATTTAGCTCAAGAGACTCCTTTAGATGCTTCATCGGTAAAGCGCATGTATGCGACGCTAACCTTACCAATGAATGAGGAAGTAAGTTATTACTTTGGTCCTAACAATTACAAAATACTGAAACAAGTAACTCCCGAATTTGACAAAAACGTGGATATGGGCTACGTATTTGTCAGTTGGGTAAATAAATACATCATCGTAAACCTGTTTCATTGGTTGGAAAACTTTTTTGATAATTACGGGGTAATCATTATTCTGATTGTTTTCATTATCAAATTATTCCTATTACCGCTAACCTATAAATCTTACATAGGAATGGCCAAAATGAGGGTCATCAAGCCTGAGATAGATGAGTTGAAAGAGAAATATGGCGATGATCAGACCAAAATGCAGCAAGAGCAGATGAAACTGTTCGGGCAGCTGGGAGTAAGTCCCATTTCCGGTTGTTTGCCCATGGTGCTGCAAATGCCTTTTTTATTGGCCATGTTCTTTTTCTTTCCCAACTCCATAGAGTTGCGGCAGGAATCCTTTCTATGGGCGCATGATTTGTCTACCTATGATTCCATTTTGAATCTACCGTTCACGATTCCATTTTATGGGTCCCATGTGAGTTTGTTTACCCTATTGATGACCCTTTCCCAAATTGCCTACACCCATTTTAATAACCAACTGACTACGGCACAAGGGCCTATGAAAAACATCGGCTATATCATGCCTGTTGTTTTCATGTTTGTGTTAAACTCCTTTCCTGCAGCACTTAGTTTTTACTACTTCGTTTCCAATATGGTAACTTTTGGTCAGCAGGCTTTGATTAAGCAATTTGTAGATGATAGTAAGATCAGACAAAAAGTAGAAGAGAGTAAGGCAAAAAATGCCAATAAGAAAAAGTCCAAATTTCAAATGAGAATTGAGCAGGCTATGAAGGCTGCGGAGAATAAAAAAAGCGAGCCAGCCAAGAAAAAAGGGAAGCAGAAATAATTTTCTCGGTCTTAGAAATCAAAAGGCATGGGATTTTCCATGCCTTTTTTTCATTCTATATGGCTATTGGGGGTTCGGATGCGGACCTTATATGCATACAAGTATCTGATGTTCAATGATATAAAAGTTTTCCACCGGGTGATGTGGAAAAGTACCTGACCATAGTTCCGATTAAAATGATATATTTGTGAAGCTATCAGGAACCGAAAAATCAAAAATCAATGATTGAACTCAAGTACTTTGGTCATTCGACCTTCTTGATGAGGATAAACGGAAAACAGATTCTTTTTGATCCGTTTATAACTCCCAACTCGCTTGCTAAGGATGTAGCCATTGAAGAAATTAATCCTGATTACATACTTGTGACCCATGGACATGACGATCACTTAGCCGATGTGGAGCGGATAGCCAGGAAAAGTGGTGCCATGTTGGTTTCCAATTTTGAAATTATCTCCTGGTTTCAGGGAAAAGGCCTTGAAAATGTCCACCCTATGAATCATGGGGGCAGCAAGGTTTTTGACTTTGGAAAGGTTAAATATGTAAACGCCATTCACAGCAGCACCCTTCCAGATGGGTCAAGTGGGGGAAATCCGGGTGGATTTGTGATCACATCAGATGAGGGAGCGTTTTATTATGCTGGAGATACGGCTTTGACATACGATATGAAATTAATAGGAGAATCTTTTGCTATTGATTTTGCTGTATTGCCCATAGGGGATAACTTTACAATGGACATCAGTGATGCCATCAAGGCAGCTGATTTTGTCGGGACGGAAAAGATTGTAGGCATGCACTACGATACCTTTCCTTACATCACCATCAATAAAGAAGAAGTAAGGCAGTCGGCAAAAGAAGCCGGTAAAGAATTGTTTTTGCTTCAAATAGGGGAAAGTATTACGCTTTAAGAAATAATGGGAAAAGTAATCGCTATTGCCAATCAAAAAGGGGGAGTGGGTAAAACGACCACGGCCATGAATCTGGCAGCCAGTTTGGCTGTTTTGGAATACAAGACGCTTGTGATCGACGCAGACCCCCAGGCCAATACCACGTCAGGCTTGGGTTATGACCCCAAAGAGATTGATACCAGCATTTACGAATGCATGGTAAACGAGAATGAAATAGAGGATATTATTATTACTACTGAGATAGAGAATTTGGATTTAGTGCCGTCTCATATTGACCTGGTGGGGGCAGAAGTCGAAATGGTTAATCTGGAAAACCGGGAAGAGAAAATGCGGGGCGTCATCCAGGGACTAAGGGATCAATACGATTTTATTATCATCGACTGTTCACCCTCTCTTGGACTAATCACCATCAATGCCCTGACCGCTGCCAATTCGGTGATAATCCCCGTGCAATGCGAATATTTTGCCCTGGAAGGTTTAGGGAAACTCCTGAATACCATCAAAATTATCCAGACCAGACTTAACCAGGAGCTCGAAATTGAGGGCATTCTCTTGACCATGTACGATGTCAGGCTGAGGCTATCCAATCAGGTGGTTGATGAAGTAAAGATGCATTTCAAAGACATGACCTTCGAAACGATTATCCCTAGAAACGTAAAATTAAGTGAATCGCCCAGTTTCGGGATGCCCGTTGTGGCTTTTGATGCGACGGGAAAAGGTGCGGTGGCTTACTTAAATCTGGCCAATGAGATTGCCACCAAAAATGGCATGGCCAAGGTAAATTGATTAGTTAAAACAAATGGCAGTTAGTAAAACAAATAAGAAAAGAGGAGCATTGGGGAAAGGATTGGGCGCGTTGTTGCATGATTCTCCCCAAAAAGGGAAGACGGAAGGAGAAGTTAGCCACCCAATTGCAGGTATTTTTGAAATAGGGCTGGAAGAAATTCAGGTAAATCCGTTTCAGCCAAGGACTCATTTTGATAAAACCTCACTCGAAGAATTAGCAGAGTCCATTCGGGTTCAGGGAATTATTCAGCCCATAACCGTTAGGAAATTAGCCGATAAGGAATATCAACTTATTTCCGGTGAGAGAAGGTACCAGGCTTCCAAGATTGCCGGTTTGGATAAAATTCCTGCTTATGTTCGACTTGCGAACGACCAGCAGATGCTGGAGATGGCCTTGATTGAAAACATTCAGCGAGAAAATCTGAATGCGCTTGAAATCGCCCATTCCTATCAGCGTTTACTGTCCGAATGTGATTTGAAGCAGGAGCAATTGGGAGATCGGGTTGGTAAAAACCGAACCACAGTTAATAATTACCTCAGACTACTTAAACTGCCCCCGGATATTCAGGCAGGCATTCGCGATCAAAAAATCAGCATGGGACATGCCAGGGCCTTGATCAATATCGAAGATGTGGACAAACAACTGGCCATTTTTAAGCGCATGGTCACGGAGGAACTAAGCGTTAGAAAAGTAGAAGCACTGGTAAAGGAACTCAGCGAAGGTCGGGAAAAAAAGGAAATGCCCGAGAAACCTGGGCTGGACCCGGTAAAAAAGTATGAAATCAACAAATTACAGCAAAAGTTGGCTTCCCATTTTGGAACCAAAGTATCCCTAAAATCAGATCAAAAAGATAAAGGGGAGATCAAAATTCCTTTTCATTCCACCAACGATCTGAACAGAATCTTAGAAATACTTGATTTGATCTGAGTGAAATGTTTGATACGTCTGTTTCTTAGTCGTTGTCAGGTTAAATTCGTTTATGCCAGCGCTATCTTACTTTTAGCAAGTATGCAGGCATCTACTTTGGCTGAGGCGCAAATAATAAGTGAAATAGAGACTGCCGATGAGGATACCATTGTGTTGGCAGCCCCCGATAGTGTTAAAAATCCTAAAAAAGCAGTACTTCTATCCCTGTTTTTACCCGGAGCAGGCCAGGTGTATAATGAAAAAGTCTGGAAATTACCTTTACTTTACGGTGGAGTGGCCACGGCAGTTTATTTTCTTGAGTTTAACAACAGAAGGTATCAGGAGTTTTTGATCGCTTTGGAAATCGTGAGGGAAGGAGTGGAGCCAAGTCCTTTTCCTAATTTAAATGAAGACGGCATCATTAGAAATGTCAATTATTGGAGGAGAAACCGGGATGCCATGTACATGGTTTTTGGAGCCATCTATGCGCTGGGCGCTGTGGATGCATTTGTGGATGCTCACCTTTCCAGTTTTGATGTCAGTGATGACCTGAGTATAAAAATAGAACCGACCACAGAACCGATCATGGCGTACGGGCATGTGGTAGGTGTCGCATTAAAATTTAAATTCTAATATGAATATTCTCATCCTGGGATATGGAAAAATGGGTAAAATCATCACCCAAATCGCTGAACAAAGAGGCCATCACATTGTGGCAAAAATCAATATTGAAAATGTTTCGGACTTAAACTCCCTGGACACGAATAAAATCGACGTGGCCATAGAGTTCAGTCAACCGGAATCGGCCGTCGGGAACATTACCTGGTGCATGGAGCATCAAGTGCCGGTGGTCGTGGGGACTACCGGGTGGATGGATCAGAAAGGAGCCGTTGAAAGTAGTTGCGAAAGGCATAACGGATCTCTGTTTTACGCCTCCAATTTTAGCATTGGCGTTAATTTGTTTTTTAAACTGAATGCCTTCTTAGCCGCTTTAATGAATGGTCAGGAAGGCTATCAGGCATCTATCGAAGAAATTCACCACACCGAAAAAAGGGATGCTCCCAGCGGGACTGCCATTACCCTTGCTGAAGGCTTGCTGGGAAACAACCAACAATACCAAAAGTGGGAATTGAGAGAAGAGGATTCTCTTCCAAACCAGGTTCTTCCCATCACTGCCAAACGGATTGACCCAGCTCCTGGAACACACACCGTGAAATATGCTTCGGATATTGACACCATTTCGATTCGCCATACCGCCCATAGTAGAAAAGGTTTTGCCTTGGGTGCCGTGCTGGTAGCCGAATGGCTCCCGGGCAAAAAAGGTGTCTTATCAATGAATGATTTTTTAACGTTTTAACATAAGTAGAAAATGAGTCAAGAAAGAAAGCAAAAATCAGCCACAAGGGAATGGGTAGATGCCTTATTATTTGCAGTTATCGCAGCCAGCCTGATCCGGTGGTTACTTCTGGAGCCTTTTACCATTCCCACGGCCTCGATGGAGAAATCCCTGTTGGTGGGAGATTTTCTATTTGTCAGTAAAATGCATTACGGTACCCGGGTGCCCAAAACCATTCTTCAGGTACCCTTGACTCATCAGAAAATTTGGGGAACCGAAATCCCTTCCTACTCCGAAGCTATTCAGTTGCCCTATTATCGATTACCGGGATTTACTTCCATTAAGCGAAATGATGTAGTGGTGTTTAATTTTCCGGAAGAATTTCATTATCCGGTGGACCTGAAGACTAATTATATCAAGCGGGGAGTAGGGATGCCGGGAGATGTAATGGAAATCAGGGAAGCAAAATTATTCGTCAACGGAGAAGCGGCTGCCCTGCCGGAGGAAATGCAGTTTTCCTACGATCTCACGACCAACCGTCCCTTGAATGCCGATTTTTTTGATCGGTTTGGTATAAATCCAGACAGCTATTATCCGTTTTCAGATAATTCAGGCTATTTCATTTTTGCGACGGATGAAATGGTCCGGGAATTGGAACAATCGCCTGCTGTCGCTTCCGTAAGAAAGCGGATAAGCAAACCGGGGCAGGGAGACCCAAATATTTTTCCGGACGGTGCCTATTATGGATGGAACAAGGATAACTTCGGCCCACTGGAAGTGCCAGCTGAAGGCAAGACAATACAACTCACCGAGGACAATGTACGCCGGTATGGATATACCATCGAGAACTTTGAAAATAATGACGAGCTGCGTATAGAAGGAAACGACCTATTTATCAATGGAGAAAAGCAAGAATCGTACACCTTTAAACAAAATTATTACTTTATGATGGGGGATAACCGGCACGATTCGCTGGACTCCCGGTTCTGGGGCTTTGTACCTGAAGACCACGTGGTAGGAAAGGCCTGGTTTTTATGGCTTTCGCTTGAAAAACACAAGTCCATGTTCAATAAAATCAGATGGAATCGCTTTTTCAAATCCATTGATTAAGTCGACGAAATCCTTGAACGAAATAGCACCGGTTTGAGGCCGGTGCTATTTTTTTACCAGTTTATAGGCGTTAGCCCAGATTTTTCCAAGTAGGCATTTGCCTGACTGAAATGCTTACACCCCAGAAACCCCCGGTGAGCAGATAGCGGACTGGGATGGGGAGCATGGAGTTTTAAATGTCGGTCTTCTGATATGATTTGTGCTTTTTTTCGTGCGTAGGCCCCCCAAAGTAGGAATACAATATTCTCTTTTCTACCAGCCAGCCTTTCCACCACTTTATCGGTAAACGCCTCCCAACCCTTATTTTGGTGGCTACCGGCATTATGGGCTTCTACGGTCAGGGTGGCATTGAGCAAGAGCACCCCTTGTTTTGCCCATTTTTCCAAATTGCCATGCGACGGAAAGGGCAAGCCCAAATCGCTTTTTAGTTCTTTGAATATGTTTAATAGGGAGGGCGGAAATGGGATTCCCTCCTGCACCGAAAAAGAAAGACCATGTGCCTGTCCAGGTCCATGGTAGGGATCCTGTCCCAATATAACTACCTTAGTATCCTCTACCGGGCAACACTCAAAGGCATTAAAGATGTGCGATCCCTTCGGATAGATGGTTTTGGTTTGGTACTCTTGTTTGATAAAGCTTGCAAGCGAGAGGAAGTAAGGCTTTGAGAACTCTTCCTGCAACAATTCTTTCCAACTATTTTCTATTTTGACCTCCATTAATAAAATTTCTATTGGTATAT
Organism: Cyclobacterium sp.; assembly: GCA_041685605.1. Lineage (GTDB taxonomy): Bacteria > Bacteroidota > Bacteroidia > Cytophagales > Cyclobacteriaceae > Cyclobacterium. The sequence goes on from JAWLFL010000165.1 coordinate 8,699, forward strand.
TTGTTATGACAATTCAAAT
>JAWLFL010000166.1:0-8651 GCA_041685605.1 Cyclobacterium sp.
GCTCAAAACATAAAAAACATTTCTTTCTGAGTCAAATGTAATATCCAACACGGGAGAACTAGTGGCCTTGCCCTTCCAGATTACTCCCTGAGGCCCTACTAAATGAAGGTCGCTACCATCGGAAACCAGGAAGGTAAACCCTTTACCGGCCTCAAAAAGAGCTGCCCCGGGGAGCTCGTGAGGCAAATAAACACTTCCTGCCCAGGCATTGCTAAAAACAGCTTCATCGTCCAAATAAACGAACTGTCCTTCCAGGCTGAGCATATCGCGGATGATTTTATCTCCCATGGGAAGGTAACTCCTGTCGGGAATCAGTGAGCCCGGATACAGGAAAGCCCCGGCATGGGTTCTCACTAAACCGGATGCCTCCAACACCTGAATGGTACCATTTCTATCCGCAAATGCTTTCTTTAAAACCATGTCCTCGCTTGCAGCATATTTGACACTGTATTCTTGCACAAAAGGCTTATCCAGATGAACTTTCTTACTGGAAGCTGGTAAATTCTGGGCCTTTATTCCTAACGTGGTGGTTAATGTCAGTACTAATAGTACGAAGTATCTTAATGGGAAATATCTCATTGGTAATGTATCAGTTATTTGATTGATTTTTTGTCGGATCTACAGCGCGTTTTAGGGAAATATCAACACCAGCCAGTGCAATCGACCGGCTACTCCAATTGTCCTAATTCCCAACAACCGTTAGTAATCAGAAAAGGTGTTTTGGGTTAATCCGTTTAAAAATAAATTTGTCCGCCCTGCCCAATGGGCAGGAGCGGACAAAACTTACCTAACCTAACTACTAAAGTCAAACCAATTTCAACCTTTTCAGGTAATCGATCTGCTCATCTGTAATACAAGCAAACGCGCAGGAAGTACTACCTTAAAAAAAATTATTTGGATTGATTTTTACATATTTTATTGATTTCCCTCCTTCTTCCAAATGGTAAGAATACGTTACATGCACCATACCATCCATATCCTGAATCAAAGAAGGGTAGGAAAAGCCCCCATAGCCTTTTTTCTCATCTTCCAGGTACATTTTACCCCGCCAGGTCCTCCCTTCATCATCCGAGACGTACATGGACAGTTTGTACCTGCCATCATCCACGTCATTTCCTAAAAAGAGCCAAAGGCCGTTATCCAATGCCAATAATTCCACACTGGCCGTATTGGGAATGGTGGATTTTTCACTGGCGGTCCAGCTCAGCCCCTCGTCAGTAGAATAACTGCGGTGCAACCTATTGGGAGCATCCCCACTATCCCGCATGATAGCCATAATTTCACCGTTTTCCCGCTGCGCTAAAGCGGGCTGAATCGGCCCCCTTCCTACAATGGGATTACTGGCAACCCAGGTCTTTCCATCGTCATCCGATAGGGCTACCAATGAAAAGTTAAACCCATCTGAGTATAGCGGTAACAGCAACCTGCCCGACTGCAGAACCAGGGGCTTGATCCGGGTCATCCATCCGATACTGGTTTTTTTGCTATCCTTGCTCGCCTCAATGATCATCTCGTCGTACAAAGGCGCATATTCCGCCCAACCAGCGGTGTTGGGTGGCAATTCTTTAAATTTTTGTTCGACTTCCTGGTGAAATTCTTCGCCTGGCTTTAGAAGTATATTGTCCTGCCAATCCCACATCGGGGCACCGGCATTATCAAATGCCGTACTGGTTCGTAGCCTCAGGATGCTCTGCTCCCAACGATTGGCTTGAACGGCTATCCATACCAAAAATAGCTTTCCCTCTTGATTTAGAAACAATACCGGGTTGCAATCTGGCAACCCGGGAGTGTCTGCCATCAAAAAAGGAGCTCCCCATTCCGAATCCCGCTTTCTTAAACGGGCACCCATGATCCGCACATCATCTGCTGTTCGCTCCCCCGAGCCCTCAAACCAGGCGGCAAGTAGGTCCCCATTCGGAAGTGCCACGATGCTGCTTCCATGCACATGTTGTCCTTGTAACGGGAAAATCAATTGTTCCTGTTCGACAATCTTTTCTTTTGGAATGTATTGGCCATAACCAGATATACCCAAAAGCATCGCTACCATACCAGTTAAGAGTGTTTTCATTCTGCTCGCTTTCTTCGTTGCATTACTTCTTGCCAGGTAGTAAGGATGATTCCTTCTTCTTCAATAAATTTTTGTAAATCCGGATCCGTCATGGCCAGCATGTCTGCATACCGGGAGCCGCCGGAGGCGCTAATACGGTCAAAAACTTTCCGGTCTCCATTGCTATGCACGATGATCATCATCAACCCCGGTTCCATTTGGGTTAATACCGATTTAAATTGAGCTACTTTGTAATCTCCCCAAGCCTTATCACCAGGTTCACCATCAGGCTTCCAGTTCCCGCTTACCGTATGCAAATCATCCAATACCGGTAAACCGGAATTCCAGATCTGCTTACCTACTTCCGGTGCCTGCTCCACTAATGGGTTTTTCGGTAATTCCATTCCTTCCTTATACCTCCCCTCTTTCTTCAGCTGTTTGATCAGGTTATTGTTCATGGAACGCATTAAAAGTTTGTTGTTTCCACCCGGAAACATCACGGGAATTCCATAATCAACCCCAACTTTTATGTACCGCTCCAAAAAAGGTTGATGATAGAAAAGTGTTCCCATATGGCTATCCAAATGAGTTGGTTTTAGTCCCATATCCATTGCTCTGTCTATCTGGGCTCGAATTTCCCGCTCCACTTCATCAGCACTTGCATTCCGTATCACCTCTTCCACAGAAGGCCAGAAAGCCCCTTCTCCATCCACCAGGCCGGGAACAGCCTCTTTTCCCGAGAGCGGGTGCCAGCGATAATCATTCCACTCGGAGGTCAAAGTCAGGTGAATGCCAGCATCCATGGGCTCCTGAAGCGCATGTTTCACAAAACTCGCGGCCCAGGGACAAGGCATCATAATACTACAGGAGGTAGCCACCCCCGACTCGATGGACTTGATCGTCCCTTCATTGGACTCATAGGACATGCCTGCATCGTCCACATGGAAAATCACCACTTTTTTTCCGGCAGGAAAGCCCAGCTTTTCAGCATAAGTGGCTTCTCCCTGCCCTTTTACCATTTGGGCCGCTAGCACTACCAGGCAGCCAATAATCCAAAATACCTTCATATCTAGTCTGTTAAATTCCTTCCAATTTCCCTTTCCAAAAAGCCACCCGCTGCCGGTTCCAGGTGTAACATGCCACTAAATGACCCTCTTCGTAAAACATCGCCGGATAGGACAACTCATCCTCATCCCCTTCTCCTTTTTCAATATCAAATTTCGGGCCCCATGTATACCCGTTGTCCAGAGATACCGATACGGATATCGGATATCGCGCTCCCCAGTTTTCTGAAACCGGATTATAGATAACCGCGATTTTCTCACCGCCCAAATGGGCGACATCAATACCACTATTATTGTTTGGCAGTGAGATTTCTTCTACAGGCGACCAGGTCTTGCCGTAATCCTCTGAATCTGCCCGGCAGATGTTTCCAGAACTACTGCGCATCAGCATGTGTACATGTCCCGGTTTCGATTCCCATAAAGCAGGTTGAATCACGCCTTCCCCACTAATCTCGTTCCGATCCATTTCCAATTTATCCGTCGCTTCCCAGGTCTCTCCCCCATCCTCCGACCGGTCCACAAATACCGTCCAAACTTTATTCTTCTCATCAGAAGCCGGGGCCAGCCAGGTTCCATCTGAAAGTACCAGCATGTGGTTTCTTACCGGGCCCCGTCCCCCTTTATCCCCAGGAACTAATTCTCTGGCTTCTGACCAACTGTCTCCGCCATCTTCCGAAACCTGCACCCAGGTTTCCCAGTAATCAATTTCTTTTCCAACTTTAAAAAACAAATATACCTTCCCGTCCGGAGCCTGAAAGAGTACGGGGTTCCAATGGGGGTCATTACGAACTTTTACGAGCAACTCGGGTTCCGACCAGTTTCCTGGTTTCCCCTTGGCCGTCCAGATGCCCACATCGTCATTTTTTTCATGAGAGCCCGCAAACCAGGCTACCAGGTATTCTTCCCCACCCAAAGGGATCATGGTAGAGGCGTGGCTCTGCGCAAATGGTCTATCATCACCAAACACATGTTCGTATTGAACGGTATTCACGGATATTTCTTGATCGGCTTGCATCTCGGGTTCCTCTTCGTGTGAGGTATCCGAGACGGAACCCCCACAGGAAAAAGTAGCAAATAAGACTACAAAGGTGCCAATTATTAAACTACTATTTTTCATCATTTTCGTTGATTAATTTATTTGTGGATAAACAGGACGGGTAATCTGGATCAGTGCTGGCTTCTTCTTGATTCTATTGATATTGGGAAATTAGTTTGGACACATAAGCACCTTTGCTGGTTTCAAAGACGGTGAATTTCCTGGCCACAAATGGTCCATCAATGAGGTTTTTGGTAAAGTACATTCATTATCCCAAATAGGCCATGGCCGGTACTTGAGCTGCATTGAGCATAAAATTGTGAAGTTTGTAGTTTTCTATATAAGCTGGCAGATTTTCACTTCCCGGCCCGTACATGGCCAGTTCCACATGATCAGACGAATGCCCCGTTCCTGCCCAGCCGATGCCGGTATGGTTAGATTGAATTTGAGCATAGAGATGATTGGGTACCTTGGTAGAACCGTAAATCCCATCGTCATTGAGTTCCTTATAGCTTTTCAACAGGACTTCTGCCTCCTCCTTCTTAAGCTTTAAACCCTGATAGGTTTCGATAAAATCAGTCACTTGCCCAGGTGTATTGGCAGCCGATAACTGGCTCAAGACCCATTCGTTGGAGTGCGAGGTGGTATAGAGTTTACCAAATTTACTCCCATTGAATAACCCGGGATTGGCATTCCCATGGTCTGTAGTCATGATGACCAATGTTTCCCCGTCCTTAGCTGCAAAATCCAGTGCAATGCCTACTGCGGCATCAAAATCCAATTGATCGTAGAGTAATCCGGGTGCGTCGTTTGCATGTGCTGCCCAATCTACTTTGCCGCCCTCTATTTGCATCGCAAAACCAGATGGATTCTTGGAGAGCAAGTCAATGGCCTTCTCAGACATCTCTGCCAGGGAAGGAACCCTATTTTTTAATTCCGGGTCATTTTCTCTGTCAATAGAATAAGGCATCCCTCCTTCACTAAACACTCCTAAGACAGGATTTTTCCCGTTTAATGCCATCATTTCCGTTCGATCTAGCGCCACCGAGAATCCCGCTTTTCTAAAATCTCCAAGTAAATCTCGTTTATCCTCTCTTGATTCGCTGTCAAAAAGTGCCTTGCCGCCACCCATCATCACATCAAACTCCAACTCCAGGTACTTTACCGCGATATCAAACATGGCACTTCTACTTTTTTCATTTACGCAAAATGAAGCCGGAGTAGCGTGGGTGATGGGGACCGAGGTCACACAACCCACCGACTTTCCAGCATTTTTGAACTTCTGTAGGATAGGAACGGGCAGCTCTCCATTCGGACCCACGTTTAGGGATCCGTTCGGCACCCGCATGCCACAACCCCAGGAACTACCGGCAGCGGCTGAATCCGTTACCAGGGAGTTGGAGGATGCGGTGTCCATGAGTGCCCGCTTGGCAAAGCCTCCCTGATAATAACTCACCCACCTGCTTTTCCTGCCTTCCTTCTCCCTGAGCAGCAAATCGGCCATGTTGAGGGTTCCAGTGCTCATGCCATCACTAACCAGAAAAATAATATTTTTTGCAACCCTATTGAAGGACCCGGACCTGGTGTTTCCATAACCTACTCCTGTACTTAAGGCACCTAACCCTAACGAGGCTAAAATACTTCTATTGAAGAAATCCCTTCTTTTCATGGTTTTTTACTTTTTATGATTATTCGTTAAATCTACTCCTGAGTCAAAATCACCTAATCCAAAATTCCTGCTTTTTTGCTGAAATACCAATTTAGCAGTAACGTTAAGCCTGGTAAAACACCTTAATTTTAACAGTAATAATACCTGGTTTCCTAGATTTGTACTACCAAAAAAGATCATTCCCAAAATAGTACATACCCCTACTTTCAAGTATACTATTCAGACCAAGCTACTTCATAAACTTCCTTACTAGCTGAGAACCAAATGAATAATATCCGGTATCAGGGGGTGTATGTAGTACGGATTGGTTTGTATATTATGTAAATTAAGATATATTTGTTGTTTCATTTTTTTTTAAATTCACCTGTATTAGCGCAATGAACATAGGAATAGATTTAGGAGGAACAAAAATCCAAGTCGGCATTGAGAAGGAAGGTAAGATCATCCATAAAACCAAGGCCTTGTTGAAAGAAAAAGATGACCTTCATTCGACCTTAAATCAGGTGAAACAGTTTATCGAACCCCTTACCCGTCACAAGGTGGAGGGAATTGGAATAGGCGTTCCCTCAGTAGTGGATGTGGAAAAAGGGATTGTCTACAATGTCACTAATATTCCTTCCTGGAAGAAAGTGCGCCTTAAAGCCATTTTGGAAGAGGAGTTTAATCTATCGGTATTTGTAAATAACGATGTGAATTGTTTTACGATTGGAGAACATAAATTCGGAATGGGAAAAGAATATTCCTGCCTGGTGGGCATGTCTATTGGCACCGGTCTGGGGTCAGGAATCATTATCGGAAATAAATTGTATGCCGGCACCAATTGTGGTGCTGGAGAAATCGGCCTGCTTCCTTATAAGGATCAGAACATTGAATATTACGCCAGCGGAAATTTTTTTAGTGCCTTTTACCAGACCACGGCACTAGATGCCTACAATCAGGCTGTAAAAGGTGACCCGGAGGCCTTATCCCAATGGAAGGATTTTGGACATCATTTTGGGGCGGCGGTACAGGCGGTCATGTACACCTATGACCCGCAAGCCATCGTTATTGGAGGTTCGGTGGCCAATGCCTACCCCTATTTTCAAGCTGCGATGAAGGAAAGTTTCACCGATTTTATTTATCCGGAGTCCATCAAAAAATTGAAAATCCACCAGACTAAAAACGAAGACATTGCCCTTTTGGGAGCTGCAGCATTGGTAGATCTGTCTCTGGAGCATGCAAAGGGTGTCGTGTAGCAAAATTTTGAACTTCATCATCCTTGGAATATCACGAAGACCTACTCTCGACCACCCAATCCACTATCCTGCCATGATTTCTTCGTCGATTAAACCGATGATTTCCGTTAGTAATGGCTATCTTCATCACCTGAAAAACACATGATATGAAAAAAAACAACCTTATCGTTGCCCTTATTCTATTAATCTTTTTTGTCATTTCTTTTCTTACCAATATTCTAGGTCCAATCATCCCGGATATCATTGACAGTTTCACCCTTAGTATCGGCTTGGCCGGATTTTTACCTTTTTCTTTTTTTGTCGCCTATGCGGTAATGTCCATACCCTCGGGTATCCTGGTGGAAAAGTATAAAGAAAAGAAAATGCTGGTCGCGGCCTTTTCACTTGCTTTTGTGGGAGCCCTTGTGTTTGCCCTGATTCCCAGCTTTGGAATTGCCCTTACCTCGTTGTTCATTATAGGTATTGGAATGGCTATTCTACAGGTCGTTATTAACCCCTTGCTTCGGACTGCCGGAGGAGAAGCCCATTTTGCCTTTAATTCGGTATTAGGGCAACTGGCCTTTGGTGCAGCCTCCTTTTTGAGTCCCATGCTTTACAGCTACCTGGTCACCAATATCCATACGGGCGATCTTGGCTTCTTTTTTTCCTTCTTGGATGGGATGGTACCCGAAAACCTCAAATGGGTGTCCCTTTACTGGGTATTCGCAGGGATCGCTTTTCTGATGGTCATCGTGGTCTATTTCGCCAAATTCCCGAAAGTAGAACTAAAGGAAGACGAAAAAATTGATATAGGGGTGGCTTTTAAGGAGTTATTAGCAAATAAATACGTGGTTTTGTATTTCCTGGGAATCTTCTCCTACGTAGGAACGGAACAAGGTATTGCCAATTGGATATCCAAGTTTCTGCAAACCTATCACGGGGTGGACCCGGCCACTACCGGGGCTTCGGTCATCTCTTACTTTTGGGGCTTGCTTACCATCGGTTGTTTGCTCGGCTTATTGCTTTTAAAGTTTATGGATAGTCGTTCCGTCTTGATCCTCTTTACCTCCGGGGCCATTATAGCGCTTCTGATTGCCTTATTCGGTCCGGTTTCATGGGCACTGGTAGCTTTTCCCATGACTGGTTTTTTTGCTTCGGTGATGTGGTCGGTCATATTCTCCCTCGCGCTGAACTCTGTCCCTCACCATCACGGTACCTTTTCCGGAATACTATGCACCGGAATAGCCGGAGGAGCGGTAGTTCCCCTGATTGTTGGCGGCCTTGCCGAATTGGTTGGCCTCAAGTTGGCCATGTTATTCCTTTTCATTACGTTAGGCTACATCTTGAGCATTGGCATTTGGGCGAAACCCCTGGTGAGTAATGCCACCAAAAATATCAAGGACATCTTCAAGTAAGGCATGTACAAGATTATTCTGTTGCTGGACTTTGCCGAGGAATACAGTAAAAGTCTACTAAAAGGGATCTCCAAATATTCCGCGGAACATGGCCCCTGGACCTATTGCCGGATGCCACTGTACTACCGGGAAACCATCGGTATAAAAGGGATACTGGACTGGGCCAAGGACTGGGGTGCCCATGGAATCATCGGACAGCTTTACAA
>JAWLFL010000023.1:0-32955 GCA_041685605.1 Cyclobacterium sp.
TTGTGTAGACTATGTATTGGACTTTAGAACTTGCCTCCTATTTGGAAGACGCTCCGTGGCCTGCCACTAAAGATGAGTTAATTGACTTTGCTATCCGTTCAGGTGCACCCTTAGAGGTGGTAGAAAACCTTCAGGAGCTGGAAGACGATGGCGAACCTTATGAAAACATAGAGGAAATCTGGCCGGACTATCCGACCAAAGATGATTTCTTCTTTAACGAAGACGAATACTAACCTAAAAGCCTTCCCAGGGAAGGCTTTTCACTTTTATTGATCCCATTTCTACTTCCCTGCGCCTTTTTCCTGCCCTTAAATCCGTAAGGTCTTTCTCAACCTGCCCATACCCGTTTTGCTTACGGGCAGTTGGGTACCGTCTTTTAGGAAGACCAGGAAATTTTCTTTCTGAAAAGGTTCGATTTTACTGATCATGGATACATTTACGATGTGCGATCTGTGAATGCGCGTAAATTCATTTGGATGAAGTACTTTTTCAAAATGACCCATTGTGCCCAGTTTAAGATATCCTTTTCCTTCGGAAACAATTTTCACATAATCTCCCTCCGCTGAAAAAAAATGGATGGTATCTACGGGCAGAATATGTATTCGATTTCCAGATTTGACAACAATCCGCCGCAAATAATCCCGGACAGAAAGGTCCTCACTGACCGCACGAACCTTGGACGGAAACTCGGTCGGGTCCTGAACTTCTCTACTGACTTTTTCCAGAGCCTGCCTCAATCGTTCCTTTGAAAACGGTTTTAATAAATAATCAATTGCCTGCTGGTCAAATGCCTGAATGGCGTAGGTATCGTATGCGGTGGTGAAAATCACTTTGGGCGGCTCATCCAGTAGTTCCAGCAACTCAAACCCGTTAATTTTCGGCATTTCTATGTCCAGAAACAAAAGATCGGGTTTTAGCTCTGCAATCCCCTTAAACCCTTCAAACCCATCCTGAAAAGCACCCACTACTTCAAAATCCGTAAAGGATGCCAGGTAATCGGCTAGCAGCTCCCGGGCCAGTGGTTCGTCATCAATAATCACACATCGTATCATATCAGTTAGTCTGAGGAATTTTAATGATCGCACTGAAAATCCCAGCTGAATTCCGAAGCGTCAGCAAATCCTTCCTTCCAAAAATAAGAAATAACCTTCTTTCCAAACTATCTAAACCGAACCCGGTTCCGGAAGCCTTACCTGACTGATTATCTGTTGGGTTCTGCACCGTTACTTCCAGGTATTGCTGTTCTTTCCTTGCCTCAATACGAATCAGGATATCACCCGTCACACCATACAATCCATGCTTCACTGCATTTTCTACCAAGGTCTGGATCAGAAGTGAAGGTAGTTTCAATTCGTCTGCTTCGGCTGGAACTACCAATTCGTAGGTTAGCCGATGGCCAAACCTGATCTTCTCAAGCTCCAGGTATTGGCCGATCACTTTCATTTCCCTGGTTAAGGTTTCCCATTTCTTTGGGTCCTTATTCAGATTTTCCCGGTAAAAATCAGCAAGTCCCTGTACCATTTCCCTGGCTTTTTCGGGCTGCCTGGCCAGCAGCGCATTGATCGAATTCAGGCTGTTAAATAAAAAGTGAGGTTGCATTTGTTGCCGAAGGTAGTGCAACTCTGCATCCGTTGAAAGTTTCTGGCGCAACTCTCCCTGCTGCATCATTTGAAACTCTTTGAGGGAGGTTTTGCCGGATAAGATGATCAATCCCGCTAGATGAAACAACAATAACCCGACGATGACCCTAAAAGGAAGCGATTCTTCAAATAGCCGTAAAAATTCCGGATCTCCCAAAAACTCCCCTTTCCAAAGTAAGCGACAGGCGAACACAAGTGCTATGGTGATTACCAAAGAAAACATCAATGCCGGCCAGGTTCTGAATTTACCGATGGGGTAGTAATAGAGGATCATATTCAAGATAAAAACTCCCAATCCAAAAGCCAGCGTGCTCATAATAGCATCCTGGATCGCCCATTCCCACTGCTGATGCCAGAAAAAGGAACAAGCGAGTATGCTGGCAAAAACCATCAAGAGGAAAGCGATATGATCCAGCGGCTCACCTGTTAGTTTATGGATTTTTAGTTGGTTTTCCATTGCCTGTCAGCCCATCAGTAGGAAGAAATCTCAATCCCTCCGAAAATGACCGACCCTGTAATCACCAACTTCTTTTGAGGATCTGGGCTGGCCTGGTGAAAGTGGCGCTTGTCTTCGACACCCGCGGCCAGGTTACTTACGCCCAGTTGTACGTCCCAATGCGGCGGTACAATGAGCTTAACTCCCCCAAATACAACAGAAACCTTTAAGACGGCCTGATTCTGAATATCTGCATGCATCAAATCAATGTCAGAGCCCCCAAAAACCGTCGTGATCTCCCCCCCTTTAAAATCTTTGGACATAACTTTGCGCTTTAGGCCGCAAAATAAGGCCTCCACATTGAGGTAATCCGAGCTTTCCTTATTAAGCCCATCCGGATCATTTCCTGTCCGGAGCTTTTTCTCCCACTTATCGTAATTTCCCTCCCAGTCTTTCCAATTGATTGCCGGGTTTTTGTTCTTTTTGAAAATAATAAAAAGCCCCAGAAAGATTAGTGCCAGCGGAAACAAGTAAGGACCCAGTTCGTAAGGCAAGTAAAGTTTATCTCTTAGTAGGAAAAACCCTCCAATGATCAATAGCACCACCGATCCGGTATTTTGAAAACCATTTTTATATCCGGAATACAATCCTATCGCAATGAGGATCATCGGCCAGGAAAATACCCAACCGGGAATAAACACGCCAACCTGTCTTAAAAGGAGTAATGCGCCTATAACTAAGATCAGCACTCCCAGTGCATGATTTCCATTTCGTACGTTTTTCATGGTTTTGACTCGTTTAATTTTGAAAGCAATTTAGCGGACAGAGGTAGATAAAAACATACCTTTTCTGCCAGCTCCGCCAGAAAATCGATAAGCGACCTAAATTTTAGGTTAAACACTACCTACCCCTTTTGCTTAGCAGGTAATGCGCAAATTCAAGATCATCAGGACTGGTTAGTTTGATGTTTTCCGGATTTCCCGGTATCAGACAAACCTCCCAACCCATGTGCTCATAGACCGTTGCATCATCGGTAAAAATTTCCTTTTCTCCTCCTGCAAAGGCCGCTTTTATTTTGGCCAGTTGAAACGTCTGAGGGGTTTGAACCAACCGAAATTGCCTCCGGTCCCGGAATACGGATTGGTCCGGCCCTTGTATTTCCCGAATCGAATCCTTAAGAGGAACCACCGCTATTGCACTCCCGTTAGTCGCCGCAGTGACAAAACTTTCGCGGATCACCCGCCCGTCCACAAACGGTCTTACCCCATCGTGTATGGCTACCAAACCGGAATCGCCGGAAATACAATCCAATCCATTTCGAACACTGCCGAACCTACTCTTGCCCCCTTTCACTAATTGATGGGGAACGGTAAAGTCATGCTGCCGGCAAAGGTCCTCCCAGTAGGGAAAGTCTGCTTCTGGCAAAACCAATAAAAGCCGAATAGCCGGATCAAGAATAAAAAATTGATTCAAGGTATGCATCAATACGGGCTTACCGCCAATTACCAGGTACTGTTTGGCAATTTCAGTTCCCATTCGGGTGCCGGATCCCCCGGCTACAATGATGGCATACCTGTTTGAATCACTTTCCATAAATAGGTCTAACTTACCAGTAATTTGGAACAAACCAAGGAAGATAATACTTCCCGGTGCCCGTCATAAACCACCGTCATATTCCTGTCGTACACTTCCACGGCGATTACTTCTACTTCCACTCCCAATGCCAAACTTTTGCTGTTCAGGTATTTTAAAAAGGCATCTGAGGTGTGGCCCAACGCCTTTAACACTACTTTTTCACCCGGCTGACAATCGGCCAGCATGCGGTATTCCAGCGTAGCTATGTGCCCCTTTTTATTAGGTATGGGAGAACCATGAGGATCGCGCTGCGGATATCCCAGCAATTCATCCATCCGGTCAAAAAACAGGGGGGATTGCACGTGTTCCAGTTGCTCTGCGATGTCGTGGACTTCCTCCCACCCAAAACCCATTTTTTCTACCAGGTACATTTCCGTAAGCCGGTGTTTTCGAATAATCATGGCAGCCATCTGCCGGCCTTTTTCCGTGATCTTCAGTGGTCGGTACTTTTCATATTCCAAAAAGCCCATGCCGGCTAGTTTTTTCACCATGCTATTGACAGAAGGAAGGCTTACTTCCAAGGCCTGAGCAATGCCCGTGGTGTTTACTTCATCAGTGGTGATGGCCTGATTGAAAATTACTTTGAGGTAGTTTTCGATGGATTGGCTATTCATTCGCTAAACTTTACGAACAAAGATAAAAAATAAATGAAATATATTTGTTAGTCTATTCTAACTATTTAAATTTGTCTTAACTAATCACCAATAATAATGGAATACCACTTACTGGATCCATCCCGGGTCTGGTATTGGAGCATACTTACTACCTGATTTGGCAAAGCAGGAACTCATTGCCGGTCTTACCAATCACAACGCTGTATGTTTGATACAATTATTAGTTATTTAGAAAGTATTTCGGCGGTACAGGCTGCCTTGCTAGCGACGCTATTCACCTGGTTTTTGACAGCCGTAGGTGCCGGTTTCGTCTTTTTTTTCAAACAGATGAACCGTCCCCTACTGGATGCCATGCTTGGCTTCACAGGCGGTGTCATGGTTGCTGCCAGTTTTTGGAGTTTATTGGCTCCAGCTATTAGTATGAGTGAAGGGGAAGGTTTCGCCAGGGTCATGCCTGCTGCGCTGGGATTTGTAGGTGGCTCCCTTTTTATCTTTTTACTGGACAAGATTTTACCTCACCTCCATGTAAATTTTAAGAAAGCGGAAGGCATCAAGACTCCCTGGCAGAAAACCACCCTACTGGTACTGGCCATCACCTTACACAATATACCCGAGGGACTGGCGGTAGGGGTGTTGTTTGGCGGAGCTGCATTGGCCGTGCCGGAAGCTACCATCGCAGGAGCCGTGGTATTGGCGCTGGGAATTGGCATTCAGAACCTACCGGAGGGCATTGCAGTGGCCGTACCACTAAGGCGTATGGGCATGAGCCGCCGGAAAAGCTTTTTTTACGGGCAGTCATCCGCGTTGGTAGAACCCATCGCCGGTGTTTTGGGAGCGGCGGCAATATCCACGTTCACACCTGTACTTCCCTATGCGCTCGCTTTTGCAGCCGGAGCCATGATATTCGTGGTCATTGAAGAAGTAATCCCTGAAACCCAGCAAGATGGAAACACCGATTTGGCCACACTGGGATTTATTGGAGGCTTTACCATTATGATGATCCTGGATGTCGCATTGGGATAATCCAGCGGGAAATCACTTCTTTTGATAGACTTCCGGATTTACCGGATAGGGCAATTTTTCCCCTTTTAATCCTGCCAGGGTATTTTCCACAGCACAGCGTGTCATTGCTTCCCGGGTTTCCTGCGTCGCTGAACCTATGTGAGGAAATACAACCGCATTGTCCAAATCCAGGAGGGGGTTGTCCGGAGACATGGGTTCGGGATTGGTGACATCCAATCCTGCCCCCCATAAGATTCCGTTTTGAAGGGCGGCAATCAATTCTTCTTCATTGTGTACGGCTCCCCGGGAGGTATTGACAAAGAGGGCGTTGGGTTTCATTTTTTTAAACTGCTCCATTCCAAACATGCCTCTGGTGTCATCGGTAAGTGCCGTATGCACGGAGACGACATCGCTCAGGGCAAGCAACTCGTCCAGGCTTACCTTTCGGGCTCCAAATGCCTGCTCGGCCTCCGGATTGGTGCTCCGGTTATGATACAGGATTTTCATCTTCCAGGATTGGGTACACATCGCTGCCAGCTCGGCTCCTATCCTTCCCAGCCCGACTATTCCGAGTGTTTTACCGGCCAGATCCATCCCCAACCCTTCTGTAGGCTGTGAAATACCCCATTGGCCCTTTTTAATTTTTTTGTGATGATAGAGTGCCCTGCGCGCCACGGTAAGCATGAGCAAAAGGGCCGTTTCGGCTGTGGCTTTGTTTAATACGTTTGGCGTGTTCCCTACAGGTATCCCCTGCCTGGTGGCCGCTGCGATGTCTACGCCGTCAAACCCTACCGAATGTAGCGCGACCACTTTCAGGTGACGACACTGATGAAAAAAATCAGCATCCAGGCCTGCCTGTCCGGCACTGATAAAAGCATCGTGACCTTTGCAAAATTGGATGGCCTGTCCCCTGTCTAAAATGGGTTTTTCCTTCCATACGGTGTACTCCACCCCAGCGTCTTCCAACATTTGGTACCCGACGGCTGGAATGATTTTATTGATAAATACTTTCATATATTTTAAAGAGAACGACACCCGAAGCACTACCCGATGTAATTGCCAGCGGCTTGCTGTTTAGGCTACGGGTGCCGGTTAATTAATTATTTTACGTACCGAAAATCAAATTTCTGATCAAAATCCTGTAGAAAGCCCATAATCAGGGAAATGACGTGCTCGATATCCTGTTTACTTGCCGTCTCCACTGTAGTATGCATGTATTTCAGCGGAAGGGATATCAATGCAGACGGAACCCCTCCATTGGAATAGGCAAAGGCATCCGTGTCGGTACCGGTACTTCGCGACGAGGCAGAACGCTGAAAGGGAATCTCCCTTCGTCTTGCGCTTTCAATAATCAGATCCAGGAGTTTTTTATGGACGGCAGCCCCGCAAGTCAGCACCGGTCCATTGCCAGCCGTATAATCTCCACTGGTAATTTTATTATACATCGGGGCCGTGGTATCGTGGCAAACGTCGGTAATAATGGCCACGTTGGGTTGGATGCGATCAGCAATCATCTCTGCCCCTCGCAACCCGATTTCTTCCTGCACCGCATTGACCACATAAAGTCCGAAAGGTAATGTCTCCTTTTCCTCACGAAGCACCCGTGCTACTTCGGCAATCATGTATCCTCCGATCCGGTTATCCAGTGCCCTTCCCGAATAGAACTTATTATTCAAATCCGTCAATTCATCTTTGAAGGTAACCACACATCCTACATGGATTCCCATTTCCAGAACTTCTTCTTTCGTACGGGCTCCCACGTCTATAAATATATTATCCATTTTAGGCGTTTCTTCCTTGGCCTTGTCCCTTACATGGATGGCTGGCCATCCAAAAACTCCGGGAACCACCTTATCATCCGTATGAATATTTACCCGCATGGAGGGCGCGATCATGTGGTCCGATCCTCCGTTTCGGATGACATAGATGTACCCTTCGGGCGTAATGTAATTCACAAACCAACTAATTTCATCCGCATGCGCTTCAATGACCACTTTAAATTCAGCCTTTGGATTGATCACCCCCACAGCGGTACCGTAGGCATCTGTGAAATAATCGTCTACAAAAGGCCGGATATAATCCAACCAAATTTGTTGGCCAGGTGCCTCAAAACCCGTTGGAGATGCATTATTGAGGTATTCATAAAGAAATTTTTCGTTTGTCTTCATAGTGTTTTTTTCAATAGCAATTGAATGATTGCATTTGCAAGATCCGGAGTTCCGGATACCAAAGGGATAAAATTACGTATAAGATGGGGTTGAAAAAAACCAGTACCTGAATAATCTGGTTTTAGGAATGAAATATTATTCAGAACGGACAATCAAATCGGGGACTCAGCGGTTTTGTCGTCACCTGCCCGGAATTCATCGATCCATTCCTCCTCCGGTATATTTGCATTTAATTCCTTGATCGGCAGACAGGAAGGATCGTCATTTACAAGTGGTATCATTATCCCCTATCGGTGAGGAAAGGCTGCCTTGTCCGTTGTTTACTCTTTTGCAGCGATTTGGCTCTAAAACAAAAAACAGGCTTTCTTTACCATTTTTTTGAATATAAAACGCTGGGAGGGAAGGTTTTTAGATAAACTTTATATATTCGCAGAAACTTTTGAAAATCAGGTTCATGAAAAAGAAGGCCGCCGTCATTGACATGGGTACCAATACCTTCCATTTGCTAATGGTGGCGTTGGATGAAAAGGGATTTGAAACCCTTTACAAGGAAAAGGTTCCTGTAAAAATAGGACAGGGAGGAATCAATCAAAACCTCATTCTTCCCGATGCCCAAAAGCGAGCACTTCATACCCTGGATCATTTTAAGCATTTGATCCATGGGGAGCATATTGACCATGTATTTGCCTTTGCTACCAGCGCCGTTCGGAATGCAGAAAATGGCGAAGACTTTGTACAGCAAATCCAACAGCAAACGGGTTTCACTGTTCAGGTAATTGACGGTGCCAGGGAAGCCGAATTGATTTACAAAGGGATACGAATGAGCGGATGTCTGGACGATGCCAATGCCCTGATGATAGACATAGGAGGCGGATCGGTGGAATTTATCATTGGAAACAGGCATAAAATTCACTGGAAAGGGAGTTTTGAAATCGGTGGACAGCGCATGCTGGACCGCTTTCATCACCAGGATCCCATGTCTCAGGAGGATCAAACCAACCTGGCCGAATACCTTTCAGAACACCTGAAGCCACTCAAAGCTGCCCTCAGGCAATATCAGCCAAAGCAATTGGTGGGTGCCTCTGGTACCTTTGATACCCTTACCGATATATTTCTTGCCTCCAAAGAGGTCGCTAAAGACAGGGCCACCCATAAGCACCTGCTGCCCTTGGAAGCTTTTTATGAGATCTCAGACCGACTGGTCCATCTCAACAAAGAAGAACGCTTACAGATTCCCGGAATGATTCCCATGCGAGTGGACATGATCGTAGTAGCCTCCTGCCTGATTCGCTATATTATTCGTCAACTCGATAGTGGTGACTTGCTTTGCTCCACCTACTCCTTAAAAGAGGGCGCCCTGGCTGAAATAATGGAACGGGTTTATCGTAATCAGGGGGTAACGATAAACAGCCTGGAATAAAAAGAATCAATATTTCTCAGATCGTATTACTTTTTGCATTTTTGTACCCGAAAAGTAACCCCTATTCTTAGCAGGCATGAATTTTAATTTTGATTATTTAGAAAATTTCACCCAAAAAATCTTGCTGAAAATTGGCTGTCCGGAAAAAGATGCGGCTACAGCTGCACGCGTGCTTTTGTCTGCAGACCTAAGAGGCGTTGATTCTCACGGGGTAGCCCGACTGTCAGGATACGTGCGATTATGGGAAGCCAACCGGATCAATGCCGTTCCTAAGATACACATCGTCCATGAAACCCCCAGCACGGCGGTAGTAGATGGAGATGGCGGACTGGGACTGGTAGTCGCCCCCTTTGCGATGCAGGTAGCTATAGACAAGGCTAAAACAGCCGGAACCGGTTGGGTCTCCGTCAAGAATTCCAACCATTATGGCATCGCTGGTATTCATGCCATGGAAGCGTTAAAGCACGATATGATTGGTATTTCCCTTACCAACGCCAGCCCATTGGTTAGCCCTACTTTTTCCAGGGAACGGATGCTGGGCACCAACCCCATATCGGTGGCTATTCCGGCAAAGGATCAACCTCCTTTCGTTTTGGATATGGCCACGACCACCGCTGCCAACGGGAAACTTGAAATTTTGCACCGAAAAAAACAGGATGCTCCGCTGGGCTGGATACAGGATCGGGATGGGAATCCTACCACAAGTCCACTCGGGGTCAAAGATGGCGGTGCTTTATTGCCGCTGGGTGGCGATCGGGAACATGGCTCCCATAAGGGATATGGGCTGGGATCGGTAGTAGATATTTTCTCCGCTGTGCTTTCCGGAGCCAATTATGGCCCCTGGGTTCCTCCATTTGTCGCTTTTCTGGATCCACATCCCGATCCCGTAGGGGAAGGCTTGGGGCATTTCTTCGGTGCCATGCGCGTCGATGCATTCCGACCTGCAGATGAATTTAAAAAACACATGGACCAATGGATCGGACGCTTCAGGGAAGCGGAACCGGTGAAAGGACAGCAAAGGGTATTGATTCCCGGGGATCCGGAGAGGGAGTTAGCGGCCGAACGCAGGCAACATGGAATCCCACTACTAGAGCCTGTCATTGAAGATCTCAAAGCCCTGGGTGACAAACTAGGCGTATCCTGGAAACAAAACGACTAGGCATTTGAACAGAGGCACCTTTTTCAAAACCCTGGGACCGGGCATTCTATTTGCGAGCACCGCTATCGGGGTATCGCATTTGGTGCAGAGTACCCGGGCGGGGGCCGAATATGGTTTTGGACTGCTGGTGTTCATACTTGCCGCTAACCTATTTAAATGGCCTTTTTTTGAATTTGGCTCCCGCTACGCCTCCGCTACCGGCCGTTCGTTGATCGATGGGTATCAGTTGCTCCATTCAGCGTACCTTAAGTTGTATTTGGGTATTAATTTGCTTTCCATGTTCTTTGTAAACGCTGCCGTCACTTTTGTGGCCGCAGGCTTTTTACAATTTCTCTTTGGGATTGAATTGCCCGCCGCTTACTATTACCTCCCGTCCCTGGCTTTATTTGCGTTTACCTTTTCCTTTCTGGCACTGGGTAGATATGCCGTGTTGGATGCAGGGATCAAAGTCATCGGGACCTTTATGTTGCTCAGCACCCTGCTGGCATTTTTTATAGCCCTGTTCAGGGGTCCGGAAGCGCCCTTGGTTTGGCAGCCGTTGCAAACACTGGTCCGTCCGGCAACCCTCCCATTTATAATCGGTCTAATGGGTTGGATGCCTTCTGCCATCGACTCCTCCACCTGGAACAGCCTGTGGACCACCGAAAGAATAAAGCAAAGTGGCTACCAGCCAAGCGTAAACGAAACGGCTTTTGAATTTAACCTGGGCTACTGGATCTCTGCTGGGCTCTCCCTGTGCTTCGTTGTTTTGGGAGCTTTCCTACTCTTCGGAACCGATCAAACATTGCCCAACAATAACGTTGGCTTTGCATCGGGAGTGGTACGTCTGTACGCCAGCAATTTAGGGGACTGGACTTTTCCTATCATCGCAGCAGCCGGATTTACCATCATGCTTGGAACCTGTATCGGCGTGATGGACGGCTATGCCCGGTCCACGGTAAGAGCGGTAGCGGTATTGCGAAACAAACCCGAAAGCAGGCGACAATACCTTTTTTGGATCAGTCTGATCGGCTTGGGTGGATTTGGCACCATCCGCTTTTTTATGACCTCCTTTACCGAGCTGATTAACCTGGCCACCACCATCTCCTTTTTGATAGCACCCCTCATTGCCTTTCTTAATTACCGGCTGGTTTTCAGTGAGCAACTGTTAGCAAGTCAACGGCCAGGCCGGGCCATGCAGGTTTTAGCTGTCGTCGGCATTGGCTTCCTTACCTTGTTTTCATTGGGGATGGGGTTTTATTTTTTGTTCTTCTAAGGCATGGGCTAAATTGGGTACCGTAAATTTATCCTGGTTATCCTCAGTGCTGGCAGATCCTCTCCACATTTACTAATGAGCGACAAATACCATTTTCAAGCTACGGTTTGGCTAAGTGAGTTGCGCTCCCCATAAAAAGTGCTGCCGCCTCCATGATGGTTTCCGACTTTACAGATTTTATAGATTTAATTTACTTCAATTTGATCCTCCCGTCATGGGCACAAACTGTACAGGGATACGCTCTTCTTCCCGAAACTGGTCCTGACCGGTTTTTTCCAGTAGGATAAGTCGCTGGGAGATTTTTCCCACCGGTGCAATCAACCTGCCGCCAGGTTTTAATTGCGCTTTCAGTGTTTTTGGAATTTCATCCGCTGCTGCTGTCAGCATGACCGCATCAAACGGTCCTTTATCAGCCCAACCTTCCTTGCCATCCCCGCAACGGATGGAAACATTATTGATTCCCGCCCGGCTTAAATTTTTCTCGGCAAAGGGGACCAGCCCCTCAATGATTTCCAGGCTATAAACATGAGTGACTATTTGAGATAAAATGGCTGCATTGTACCCACATCCCGTACCAATTTCCAATAGGACATCATCTTCCTGAAGACCCAGGGCCTGGGCCATATAGGCTACCATGTAGGGTTGGCTGATGGTTTGGTTATTGCCAATCGGTAACGGCCGGTCTTCATAGGCCATACGTTGGTATTTTATTGGAACAAAATCTTTCCGATCCACCTCCGACATGGCTTTGATTACCAGCGGATCATTGATACCTCTTTTTTTCAGTTGGTCATCTACCATTTGCCTCCATGTAGTATTCATACCTATCTATTTTACGATTACCTCCGATTTAAGTAGGAAAAAGGGCTCTTATTGCTCATGCATGGCTTTCTTTCCTTTCGCCCAATCGTTAAGATTTTGAATGGTCGTCTCCATGTTTTCTTTTATTGCCTCATGGGTAAGAAATGCCTGATGAGCGGTAATCAATACATTTTTGAATCCCAAAAGGCGTATAAATAAATCATCCTGAACGACATCATTACTATGGTCCTCAAAAAACAGGCCTTTTTCATGTTCATAGACATCCATTCCCAAATACCCGGTCTTCCCTTCCTTGAGCCCATCTATCAAGGCTTCTGTTTCACAAATGGCTCCCCTCGCCGTATTGATCAGCATCACTCCTTTCTTCATCCAGTTAATTTTTTCCTTATCGATAAGGTGTTTCGTTTCCTTGGTGAGCGGTGCATGGATGGAAATGATGTCCGATTTTTTACAAACCTCTTCAATACTTTCATATTTTACCTGGTATTTATCTATCAATTCCTTATTCTCTTCCAGGTCATAAATCAGAATTTTGCAGCCAAATCCAGATAAAATTTTAACGCTTACTTCTCCGATTTCACCTGCCCCCAGGAAACCAACCGTTTTGCCATGCATGTCAAAGCCTACAAGGCCATCCAGTTCAAAATCATGATTCCTGACTTTTTGGTTGGCCTGGTTCAGCCTGCGATTGAGTGCCAGCATCAGTGCAACACTGTGTTCGGCAACACTATGTGGAGAATAATGTGGCACATTGGCAACCTTAATACCCAGTGCTTTGGCTTTTTCCAAATCAATATGGTCCATACCCATGGACCGGGTAGCTATAAATTTGACACCTGACTCATGCAGTTTGTCCAAAACCCCGGCTGTGACCTGGTCATTGGCAAAAACAACAATGGCATCACTGCCTTCTGCCAGGGAGATGGACCCTTCCGTGAGTGGTTCCTTATGGAGAAAAAATAAAATACCTCCCTTTTCTCCTTTGGTGTCAAAGTAGGGCTTTTCATAAGGAGATATACTATATACAGTAGCTTTCATATTATTTTAATTTTTCTTGAATCTTACATATTTATACAATTCCCCGGCCACAACGATGGCAGCAGAAGCAATGGTAGTCAACAAAAGATCTACCCAAGGTAAATTTTCAAATCCCATCAGCTCCCTTAAGAAGGGAACTTTTATCACCAACAACTGGAGTACTACCGCAGCCAGGAAAGCAAAATTCACCCATCGATTGGTAAATAACCCTATTTCAAAAACGGATAACCGGAGAGACCGCAAGTTGAATACATTGAAAATCTGTGTCATTGAAACGGCAACAAAAGCAGCCGTTCTGGCCATTTGCTCTCCCTCAGGAAGGTAAAATTGAAAAGAGAGGAGGGTCAGCGCCACAATTACCGCTGAAACCAAAAAGAGGAAAGGAACAATATCCCCTTTTAGAATTTTTTCGCTCTTCTTCACCGGGGCTTGTTTCATGATATCCCCATGCCCGGGTTCGGTGGCCAATGCCACATCTACAATCCCTGCTGTGACCAGATTAACGTACAGCACCTGAACAGCCGTTAACAACAAAGGAAAACCCAATGCCATGCTGATGATAAAAGCCAAACCAAAAGCAAAGTTGGTGGTCAGAAGAAAATAACTTGTGATCCGAACATTGTTAAAGACAATCCTACCTTCCCGGATGGCACTTACGATGCTTTTAAAATTGTCATCCTGCAAAACAATCTCCGAAGCATCTCTGGCCACATCGGTACCCCTGATTCCCATGGAGATTCCCACATCTGCACGCTTAAGTGCAGGAGCATCATTGACGCCGTCCCCGGTCATGGCGATCAGCGTATCCTTTGCCTGAAGTCTTTCCGCAATCCTGAGTTTGGTATCGGGGTTCATCCTGGCAAAGACATTTACGTTTTGCAGGTATTCATCAAATTGATCATCCTCCACATTCAATTCCTGTGTCGTCAAAGCAGTATCCTCGGTTTCTTCATCTAATATCCCCACCTCCCTGGCGATGGCAGCAGCCGTTATTTTATGGTCTCCGGTTACCATAATTACCCGTATCCCTGCTGTCCTGCATTCTTGAATAGACTCCCGAACGCCGTCTCTGGGAGGATCAATGATGCCTGTTATCCCTACCCAGGTCAAATTTCCCACATCGTCTGCCACTATTTCGTTTTTACCTTTGGCTTTTTTATATCCCAAGGCAAGTACCCGCATGGCATCCTTGGCGTATTCATCCATTTTTTCCTGGATTTCCTTTCTCTTATCATCATCCAGTGGTTTGGTGCCATCTGAAGTAAGGTACTCCGCGCTCAATTCCAATAAACGTTCCGGAGCTCCTATTACAAATATTTCCGGGCCATCCTCCGTATCCACCAGGGATGCCCTGAATTTCTTTTCTGAATTAAATGCCAGGTCATCCCGTTTTTTGTATTGATCGAAAGGGGACATGGATTTGATTTTTGCTTTGGTACCTACCACCAACATGGCCACTTCATTGGGATCTCCTTCCGCCTGCTCAGCTTCATTACATTCCGATCCCTCCTCACTTTCTTTTTCACCTTGACCATCCTGTCGCTGCCTACCCTCCTCTTTTAGTCTGGCATCATTACAATATGCTGCTATGGCAAAGAGTTTTTTTTCCACCGGGCTGTTTTCGAGATCCAAATCATCGTCATTGACCTTAAAATCTCCCTTTGATTCATAACCCGTACCGGAAACACCTACTTCATCGCCACTACCGGAAAATAATTGCTTGACGACTAGGATACTTTGGGTCAAGGTTCCGGTCTTGTCGGTAAGGATGGTGGATACGGATCCCATCATTTCTGTAGCTGTAAATTCACGGATGATGACATTTTGTTTGGCCATCCGGTTTGCCCCAATGGCCAGGACAATGGAAATTACGGCTGGCAATCCTTCTGGAATTATGGACACCAGAACCGCTATGGTTACCAGTAAGGTTTCCTGAAATTCATAGTCCCTAAACCAATATCCCAGGGAGAAGACAACAGCGGACGTAATAATGGCAATACCTGCCATTTGTTTGCCCAATAAACTCGTTTTCTTCCGAAAGTTGGAATCCTGCATTTCCATTTGATCCATGGATTGAGCAATTTTACCGATTTCGGTATGGGTTCCGGTGGCGGTGACCACAGCCTTTCCTCTTCCCTTCACTACGTTGGTGCTTTTCCACACCATATTGACCCTATCGCCTATAGGTGCGCCCTCTTCCGCAGGCACTGTTTCTTTATCTATCGGCATGGATTCTCCAGTCAGTGAAGCTTCCGCTGTCCTCAGCTCTTTCACTTCCAGCAACCGGCCATCGGCAGCAACGGTATTCCCCTCCTTTAAAACCATCAGGTCTCCAGGCACCACTTTTTCGGCGGGAATTTTTTCTTCCTGTCCATCCCGGATGACAAAGGCGGATTTTTGTTCGAGGCTTTTTATGGCCTGGACGGCCTTCTCCGCTTTATATTCCTGGGTAAAACCCATGATGGCATTAAACAGGATGACTGCTAAAATAATATACACATCAGCCATTTGATCGGCCCAAAATGCAATCCCCGCTGCTATAAAAAGTATGAGGATAAGGAAATCCTTGAATTGTTTGATAAATAAGAGAAACGGATTTATGCCCCCTTTGTCCGGTAATTTATTTTCACCGAATTGGTCCAGGCGCTGCCTTGCTTCTTCGGAAGAAAGTCCTTTTTCCTCCGATTTCATCTTTTCGATTACTTCTTCTTTTTCTAAGGTATGGAAGGGATGATGTTGGTCAATTTCCATCAGTCTGATTTTATGAATTTATCGCTCCTTGCCAATCATTTGCCCTCGGCAGCTAAAATATTTTTTATTCCTTTGGCCACCGCATCCGGATTGAAGGAAATACTATCAATTCCTTTTTCGACCAGAAATTGAGCGAATTCGGGAAAATCACTGGGAGCCTGACCACAAAGTCCAATTTTCTTTCCTTTCTTTTTGGCCTTGTCAATCGCCATACTGATCATTTGTTTTGAGGCATCGTTTTGTTCATCAAACAAATGGCTCACAAGGGAAGAATCCCTGTCAAGTCCCAGGGTAAGCTGAGTAAGATCATTTGAACCGATTGAAAAGCCGTCAAAAATGGCTGCATATTCTTCGGCCTGCAATACATTTGCGGGTATTTCACACATCACATAGATTTCCAGACCATTCCATCCTTGCTTTAAACCAAAATCCCCCATAAGATTGATGACTTTCTCTCCTTCTTCCAAGGTTCTGCAAAAGGGGACCATTAACTTTACATTCGTCAAGCCCATATCATCCCTCACCACTTTCATGGCTTCGCACTCCATACCGAATGCCTCTCTGTACGCATCACTGTAGTACCTGGAGGCACCCCTAAACCCCAGCATTGGATTTTCTTCATCAGGCTCGAATTCTTCCCCGCCGATCAGGTTGGCATATTCATTGGATTTAAAATCACTCATTCTAACAATTACCTCCCTGGGAAAAAATGCTGCGGCTATGGTAGCCACTCCTTCAGCCAGTTTATCCACAAAAAATAAGCGTTTTTCGGAATAGGTGCTCGTCAACGCTTCAATTTTCTTTTTTGCTTGCTTGTTTTTGAGTTCGCTAAAATGTAAAAGTGCCAGGGGGTGGATTTGTATGCTATTATTTATTACAAATTCCAATCGCATCAGTCCTACCCCCTTTACCGGGTAATTACTATAACTGAAAGCAAGCCCCGGGTCTGCAAGAATCAACATCACCTCCGTACTTGGTTCTGCATATTCTTGAAAATCAATCTCCTCCTCCTCCCATTCAATAAATCCATCATAGACTTTGCCGGTATTTCCTTCTGCGCTTGAGACCGTTATTTCCTGCCCGTCTTTAATAGTATCAGTGGCATTTTCAGTGCCCACCACTGCCACGGCACCCAATTCTCTGGCCACAATGGCGGCATGGCTGGTACGGCCCCCACTGTTGGTAACGATGGCAGAAGCTTTTTTCATCACATTGTCCCAATCCGGATTGGTGATGTTGGTTACCAATACATCTCCTTCCTGAAGTTTATCCGATTCATCGGGGGAATCGAGGATCCGGCTCACCCCTTTCGTGACTTTTTCTCCTATAGCTGTTCCGGTGCTGAGTACCTTTCCTTCACCCTTCAGCCTGTATTCTTTTATTTTTGTTTTTTCCTCCCCGGAGTGTACGGTTTCGGGTCTGGCCTGAACGATAAACAACTCCCCACTTTCGCCATCTTTCGCCCATTCAATGTCCATGGCTCTTCCGTAGTGATTTTCGATCTCAAGTGACCAGACAGCCAATTTTGTAACTTCTTCATCCGTAAGGACAAATTTATTCCGGTCTTTTAATGGAGTTTTACGGTTAACCGTCGTACCCTTTTTACCATCTTTGGCGTAAACCATGGTTTGTTCTTTGCTACCTAATTTCTTGGAAATGATAGCGCGCATTCCTTTTTTCAATGCCGGTTTGAACACCATGAATTCATCTGCGTTGACGGCCCCCTGCACCACATTGTCACCCAAGCCCCAACTACCAGTAAGAAAGATCACTTTTTCATATCCTGTGTCGGGCAAAATGGTGAAACCAACACCGGCAGCAGCCTTATCTGCACGAACCATCTTTTGAACTCCCGCAGATAAAGCCACACTAAGATGGTCAAAACCATTATGTTCCCGGTAACGAATGGCCCTCTCTGTAAATAAAGAAGCATAACATTTCTTGCAGGCATCAAGGGTATTTTCCGCTCCCTGAATATTCAGAAATGAATCGTGCTGTCCGGCAAAGGATGCATCAGGAAGATCTTCCGCAGTGGCACTGCTCCTCACCGCAACACTGGTCAGGCTTTCTTCCTGTTCTTCAAGTTGATGGTATGCTACCTTGATGCTATTTTCCAAATCTTCTGGAAACTTGGCAGCTAAAATGAAACCCCTAAGTTTTTCTCCTATTGATTTAAGGTTTTTAAAATTTTTTTTATCCAATTCTTCTAATGTGCCAGCTACCTTTTCCCTGAGCCCGTTATGGTCCATAAAATACCAATAGGCATCGGAGGTAGTTGCAAAACCTGATGGAATGCGGATGCCTTTCGGACCCAATTGACTGATCATCTCGCCAAGTGATGCATTTTTACCCCCCACTGCTGCCGTAT
Source organism: Cyclobacterium sp. (assembly GCA_041685605.1). GTDB lineage: Bacteria > Bacteroidota > Bacteroidia > Cytophagales > Cyclobacteriaceae > Cyclobacterium. Next base: position 18,309 of record JAWLFL010000023.1, read on the forward strand.
CCCTATTCGTCAAATCTTTAAAAAATCGAGTGTAGTTTTCCCTGTCATTCATCGTCTTACTTTTAAGATATCTATGCCATCATAAATTAAATAGAAAAACCCCATGCAGGCTAGCTACCTTCATCGGGTCTTTGAATCATGAAAACCAATTCTTCAAATTTTAATTATTAATCAACACATCGGCACTGAGATTATTATTATTCCCAGCAGGCGGCGTGTTGTAACCTCTGGCTACGATGGTGTATACCCCACCAGACCGTAAATTTAAATCTGGAATGGATAGCACTTCGGCTCCACCGTCCATCAAGGTGACTTGAAAAGACTGTAGCCCGCTATCAACAGTAATAAAATCCGTCGCATCTAAATACGCATTCCCTTCGGCCAGCGTAGTCATGTCACCTTCCATAGTCCTTATCACATTTACTTCCGGAGAATCCGGGGACAGGTGAACAAAACGCACAGAAGCCTCTCCCGGAGAAATGGACACTTCTTCATCCTCTACCAGCATTGCCTGCATGTCATCGTATTCATTCACATAAAATATGGAATAAGCCGCTCCTGTTTCGAAGGTAAAGGTGGTATCCACCACTACATTGGATGCGTTTACCGGACTTACCCGCATGTTTCGTTCTCCAGCGTAGAAATTGAGGTAATTCGTGTAATCTGCATACCTCAAAGGATAATAATTGATACGCCCGTTTTCCATCAATATATCAAGTGAGGGCGCGTCTGGAGAAGCGTGATACAATCCCACATAGGAAATCTCCGGTAGGGGTACCACATCGTCGTCGTCCACCTCACAACCGGAAATCGCACCGACGAATAGTCCCAGAAAAGCAATCGGTATCAATCTGATTTCTCTTAGATCTATCATTTTTTTTACTTTTTTAAAGAACATAATACCAACTTAATTTACTATGTTAAACTTATTTGATATTTGGTATCAATAAAACAATCTTTATGCCAATCCAGGCTATTGGATTATAAAAATCGTCACCTTGCGATTTAAATGGTTCGGAAACGAATCTGTTCGGTTTTAAGTCTGAAAGCCAGATTAGCCTGTTGAAATCAGAACTATTTTTTTCCTAACTCAGTTATAGATATGAATTAAGTAAAATAAAAATCGAAACTACTATGGATATTACTAAGAAAGCAAAAGGAGAATTAGAAGAACGCCTTGAAAAAATTGAAGATTTCATTGCTTCAAAGGGCATTGGATCTACTTACCTTAAAAAAGCACAGAAAACGCAGCGAGACGTTAATGTTGCGCTCGTTTTATTTGGAATCATCACCATCTCCGGACTTGCCTTTTGGATGAATGCCAAAAATAAGTAAGAATAAAAATTGAACCGCTACGCATTTTTCGGTAATCAAATCCTGGACTCAGCTCAAAAATTTTTGTAAAGGGACTTGATTATTGATGCGTAGGGTTTAATGCGATTTATTTTTTGAATTGTTTGATAATCTGGATGATGATCAATGGCGAAAAGCTGGTCACCGCAATAAGTCCCCATAGCCTTCCCTCCATTTCCTGAAAAGAAAGAATTTTGCTGACCTGAGGAATGAAAAAGGCCAATGCCAACAAACCTACGCACAATCCAAGAGCCATCCAGATGTACTTATTCCGGGTGACCTGATTATTAAACACATTTTCATCTCCTTCTCTCATATTAAAAACGTGCAATAATTGAGCGAAGGCTAGACTGAAAAAGGCCACGTTATTCGTGATTTCTGCAGGCTGCTCCCATACAAAATGGGCAAAGAAATAAGCTCCCGAGATGCAAAGCGTCAGTATCAAGCCGTACAAGGCAATTTGAACCCAGTTTGCACGGGTCAATAGCGGTTCCTGAGGATCTTTGGGGGGAAGTTTCATCACTCCTGCATTACCTTCACCCACGCCTAATGCCAAAGCCGGAAATACATCCGACAACAGATTGAGGAAAAGCAACTGCAAGGGCAGGAGCGGTAAGGTAAAAAGGCTGAAACTGACCAGGGCAATAATCAGAATTTCACTAAGGTGATAAGACAACTGGTACATGATAAATTTCCTGATGTTGCCAAAAATAACGCGCCCCTGCTCTATCGCCTTTACGATGGATCCGAAAGCATCGTCTTTTAGCACCATATCCGACACCTCCTGGGCCACCTGGGTGCCTCTTTTGCCCATGGCGATACCTATATTAGCCTTTTTCAATGCGGGAGCGTCATTGATTCCGTCCCCGGTCATGCCTACTATCTCCCCCTGATTCTGAAAATACTTTATTAAGTTTAATTTTTGAGAAGGATCCACCCTTGAAAAAATGCGAATCGCTGCAAGCTCATTACTTTCAGCTTCTTCCAATTTCTTACTAAGGTTCTTCCCTGACATGGTCAACAATTCCTTCTTGTCTACATCATCAATTAGATGCACCTGCTCCCCCACGTTTCTGGCAGTTCCGGGATGGTCGCCCGTAACCATTACCACCCGGATACCTGCTTCTTTGCAAGTGTCCATGGCCTTTGCTACCTCGATTCGGGGCGGATCGATAAATCCGACCAAGCCGATAAAAATCATTTCCTGTAAAAAATCTTCTGCAGCTTTTCCTTCCGGTAACTGGTCTGACTTCCTGTAGGCAAAGGCCAACACCCTTAATCCCTCATCAGCCAGCTCATCGTTTTTTTGATACCAAAAATCTTTATCTTCTTCGGACAAGGATTTCACCTCTCCCTCGATCAAAATCTTTTGCGATCGTTCCAAAAGGGCTTGCGCAGCCCCTTTCCCGGCCACATAATGCGAATCCTCCTCTTTGTAAACCGCTCCCATCACCATGGATTCGGAATCAAACGGATCGTGTAATTCCCTTTCCAACTTTCGCAGTTTTTCGAATCGAGTTGAATCAAATTTTTTGGAAAAATGGAGTAGTGCTATTTCAAGGGGGTCACCCTCACCGGCTCCACGATCCCGCTGATCTGACGATTCCCCATGCTCGTTGTCAGTAATGGTGCCGACCCCACTACCTTGGGAGGATTCGTTCGAATCATCACTGGATTCAGTATTCTCCGCCAATAAATTGGCATCGTTGGCCAATACGGCCACTTTAAATGCCTGTTGAAAATTCTCATCTTCGTCGGATTCCTCCGAACCACTGAGGTTAACTTGACCGTCTTCTGACCAGTCAAAATCCAATCGCTTCTCTTGTGGAAAAACAAAGGTATTGACAGTAAGTTGGTTTTTAGTGAGCGTTCCCGTTTTGTCTGTAAAAATAAGCGTCGTTTCACCCAACGTTTCTACTGCTTCCAGTTTTTTTACGATTACGTTCTTTTTTGCCAATTTCAGCATACCCCGAGCCAGGGCTATACTTGCCACGATGGGAAGCCCCTCCGGAATGGCTGCAATGGTCCAGGCAATGGAAGTCTGGACGAGCTCGTAAATTTCCTTTCCAGTTAACCAACCGACAATCAGAAAAGCCACTGCCAGCCCAATGGTTACGTAGATCAGATTCTTCGTCAACCGGTTTAATTTTTGATTAAGCGGCGTGCTGTCTTTTTCTTGATCCCCGACAAGAGCGGAGATATTTCCCAATTCGGTATGCATTCCGGTACCATAAATAACGACTTTACCGGTTCCGGTGGTGACGGCGGTTCCTTTATACAAAATATTACTTCGGTCAGCTACCGGTTTCTCTTCTTTAGCCTTTTCCGGGATCTTACTTACAGGTACGGACTCACCCGTAAGGGGAGATTCATCCAGCCCCAGTTCATTGGCCGCAACCAGCCTCCCATCGGCTGGCACAAGGTCTCCTGATTCCAGCAAAACGATATCTCCAGGGACTATACTTTCTGCATCGATCGATGTTTTTCGTCCATTTCTCAGCACCTGGGCGGTGGTCTTGTCCATATCCTTCAAGGCTTCCATGGACTTTTGTGCCTTAAACTCCATCCAGAAGCCAATGAATGTATTGACCAGCAGTACTACCAGAATAGCAACTCCCTCTGCCAGGTCACCAAAAATAAAGGCAAGTAATGCCGCTGCGGAGAGGAGGTAAATGACAGGGTTATTCACTTGAGAAATGAAAATTTGCCAAATGCTTTCCTTCTCCTGTTCTTCCAGGATGTTTGGCCCAAATTTTTTTCTTCTTGCTTCTACTTCCTTATCTGACAGACCCATTTCAGGGTCTACCTCAAACGCATCCAGTACTTCCTCGACCGTTTGAAGATAGAAATCTTTTTCCTTACCACCAGGTGCTGTAGACTTTGCCATATTCTGTAACGCTTGCTATTAGTAGTGGGTAGTGGTTCGATTAAAATTATTCGTCAAGGTAAAATTCCCTTACTTCGCCAAGTTTAAACGTATAGCTTTTGCCTTGAACACCTATTTTGACTTCGTTTTTCCATCCGGTTTCGAAGGTTATGATTAATTTTTTATCGTCTAGTGAAAAGGCAATCCAGTGGCGCCGGTATTGAACCCGCAAAGAAATCTTCTTAAGATCATCCAATATCGGGGGGTCTATCCACAAAGCTTCTTCTCCTACTTCCAGGCCAAGAAAGGCCCTTTGGACCAGGTCCAGGGATCCCGCCATGGCTCCTAAATGAATGCCCTCCGGAGTAGTACCGCCCTGGATATCCTCAAAATCACTGATTAGTACCGTCTCAAAATTATCCCAGGACTGTTGCTGATCGTATTTTAATAAGATCCAGGAAAACACCACCCGACTCAAGGTGGATCCATGGGAGGTCCGCTCTCTGTAATAAGCGATGTTTTTCGAAACCATCTCCTCCGAATATTCAATCCCGAGCTGTTTAAAAATACGCTGAATTTCTGTTTTGGTAAACAGGTAAAAAAGCATCAACACATCGGCCTGCTTGCTGGCCTTATACCGATTCGGGCTATCTCCTTCATTTTCTAATACCCGGTCCAACCGGTGAATATCTTCGTATTTTTTTCGATATTCTTCCCAGGGAAATTCGTCCAGCTTTTCGTACCCCTCGAACTGGGCAATGATACCTTCTTCGATGAAGGGAACGTACATCTTTGTGCTGATATCCTTCCACAATTCCAGGTCTTTCTCCTTGATGTGGAGCTCCTTCATCAGCTCTCTACGCCTGCTTTTCTCAATAATTCCCACGATATGAAGTGCCTTTTGCATAACCCATGCCGCCATTACATTGGTATAGGCATTGTTACTTAGCCCAACTTGATCGGAGTCTGGATAGGAGGTGTGGTATTCGTCCGGGCCCACGACTCCGTGAATCTCATACCGGTCCTTTTCCTTGTTATAGCTGGTCATACTTTCCCAAAACTGGGCGATGCTCAAAAACATTTCCGCTCCGAAATAGGAGAGAAATTGTTGATCTTCTGTCGTCAGGTAATAGTTCCAAATATTGTATGCAATGGCTGAATTGATATGCCGCTGCAGGTGGGTATTATCAGCTATCCAGTTTCCAGACTGGGGATTCAAATGAACCACCTGAGTTTCTTCCCTGCCATTGCTACCGCTTTGCCAGGGGTACATGGTTCCTTTTTTTCCATCTTCCTTGGCCGCAAACCTGGCCTCCTCAATGCGGTAATACCGGTACATAAGCAAACTCCTGGTTAGATCCGGAAACCGAAGATTTAAAAAGGGAAAGATATACAACTCATCCCAAAAGATATGTCCCCGGTACCCCTCTCCGTGAAGTCCTCTGGATGGCACGCCCACATCCATGCCGATGATATTGGTAGATACGGTTTGGAGCAGATGGAAAATATGCAGACGGAGCAATTGTTGATTTCTATCGCCATTGATAATCCCGATATCGGCTCTATTCCACAATGTCCTTAGTGCCTCCTCATGGCGAATACAAATCTCTTCAAAACGACCCGCTCGTTTGATCGACTTTTTTGCCTCTACCCCGGGCTCACTGATGGCCCGATCCCTGCTGGTATAAATACCCACCACCTTTTCCAGGGTATAGGTTTTCCCTTCCTCCAACTCAACTCGCAACACTTGTTCAATGTACCCTTCCCGCTGGTTGGTGGTCGTCACAGGGCTCATTTCACGTTCGCCCTGAAAAAGGGAGGTTCTGGCTGCCTGGGCCATGTTTATCCTGGATTGCCGGGTACGCACCAATAAAGAAATGGCATTATCCCCGATCTTTTCGGTCTCCATGGGCTTTAGGTGCTGGCTCTCCAATTCCCGGTATCGAGCCACGTTGTCATTGATTACATTTCCATCCAGCCCGGAACGGAATTCTACGATGCCACTCCAGTTTTCCGGAGTAATTGCCCAATGGATCCCTGCCATATGCTTGTCTCGCATGCTCACGATCCGCTTACTGGTAATAGCTGTTACCCTCCCCTCTTTATCTTCTACGCGAAATTCACGGATCAAATTCCCACACTTCATGTCGAGCGTCTGCCGATAAGCCAGTATCTTGTGGCTGTGAAGGTTGAGCCAGGGCCCACCTTCCGGTCTGAAGCTAAGACAAAGCCAGTTTGGGAAGTTGACAAAATCTTCGTTTTCAATCATTTTACCGGACACCTCGGTCCTGGCTCTGTTAAAACCTCCTGCGAGATAGGTGCCCGGGTAATTAAAATCATCACTTCTGCTTTCCTCGGCCGCCCCCCGAGTCGCGAGGTATCCATTGCCTAAGGTGCATAAGGCTTCTCTTAGTTTTTGCTTTTCGGGCTTCCACCCCTCGTAAACGATGCTAAAATTATCCTTCATTTCTGTTCTGTTTTTTTCAATAACGATCCCCAGACTTCTTTGCCTTTCAGATTAGGGATTACCTTTATCCCAATTTCCCAACTCCTCTAGTAACACATATACCTCTCTGGTATCTTTTAACCGGTAATCGGCATAGGTTTTTTGCCCGTGGGAGCCTACCAAAATACCAGTACCGCTTAAGGCTTCCAGCGCGTCTTCGTCCGTGATATCGTCTCCAATGAAAATAGGGTGGTTTTGGGCGGCTGCTAAATCCAATTCATCGAGCAGCCATTTTAATGCGTGCCCCTTATGCCAATCCAGGTCCGGCTTGAGTTCCAGAATCTTTTTACCCTTCCCGATTTTAAGTCGCTGCTCCCCATCCAGAACTTCTTCCACTGCATTTTCAACCTCCGCTACCCGATCTGCTTTCACCCGACGGTAATGAACCGCGATGGCATATTTCTTCCTTTCCACCTCGCAGCCATCGATCGTTTCAATCCGCTTTTTCAACTTGCTTTCAACCTTGTCCAAAATGGGTAACACTTCCTTCCCTGGCTCAAATTGCATTTCCAGCCCATTAGGACCGGAAATCTCAAAACCATGGCTCCCTGCATAAATCAATCCCTGAAGCCCGACTTTTGATTTTAAATCCGCTAAGCCCCGCCCACTGATGATGGCAAGGGTGAATTGATCAGACAGCTGCTGAATGATTTTCTTGCTGGTTGCGGCTAATTCAGCCGCGTCGGGGTCCTCCACGATGGGGGTAAGCGTGCCGTCGTAATCAAAAAATAACACCGGTCGCTTCCCCCCGATTTCAGTAACAATATCCTGGAAGCTTTCCAGTGCATGGGGGAGCTTCGTCGTTTCCCGAGGTTTTTTTTGTGTCTCCATTATATCTTCAATTCCGTAAGTTTATGTACCACTATGTCTGCCCCCGCCTCGCGTAGCACTTCATCCTCTCCATTTCTAGCTATCCCAACTACCGCCGAAAAGCCACCTTTTTTACCTGCTTGGATCCCGGCAATGGCATCTTCTATAATTAGGGTACGATCCAAATCAGCATTTAGACCCTCCATGGCCTTAATAAACACGTCCGGTGCCGGTTTGCCTGGAATCTTCTGCTCCCTGGCGATTTCTCCATCTATCCGGACATCGAACCAATGCAGCATATCGGCCGCTTCCAAAATCCGCCGACAATTTTGACTCGCCGAAATAACTGCCAATTTTATGCCTTTCTTTTTCCATTGCTTTACCATTTCCAATGTATCCGGAAATACGTCCACCCCCTCTTTCTTCATTAACTCTAAAAAAATATTATTTTTACGTTTACCCAAACCGGCTATGGATTCCTTTTCAGGGCCGTCTTCGGAAGTACCTTCCGGAAGCCCTAATTGGCGGGATTCAAGAAAGGAGCGAACCCCATCGAGCCTGGAGACCCCATCGATGTAGCGTTTATAATCCTTCCCTATATCCAAAGGGTCAAAATGCTTACCCGTCACCTTTTCCAGGTATTCGTCAAACATCTGCTTCCAGGCGTTAGCATGGAGCCGGGCACTGTCTGTAATCACACCATCCATGTCCAGAATGATCGCCTGAATAGTGGGTTGCACCTTTTTTGACATGATTTTTATGGGTTGGGTAAGGTTTTAGGCAAAAATAAATTTATTTTAAAATACCAGTATGAACAATGTTTTTGACGAAAATCTTTACAGCACATCAAAAATTGCCGGAATAATATCAGGCAACGTCTATTTCATTGGTTAAATACACATCCTGAATGGTGTTCAGCAATTCCACTCCTTTATCCATGGGGCGCTGAAACGCCTTTCTCCCCATAATCAGGCCCATGCCGCCAGCTCGCTTGTTAACGACTGCTGTTTTAACCGCCTCCTTCAGATCATCTTCCCCAGAGGAAGCTCCGCCAGAATTGATAAGGCCAATTCTTCCCATGTAACAATTAGCTACCTGATAGCGACACAGATCGATCGGGTGGCTACTGCTCAGTTTATCATACATATCGGGATGGGATTTTCCAAAATTGATACTTGTAAACCCCCCGTTGTGGGTAGGGAGTTTTTGCTTGATAATATCCGCCTGCAAGGTAACCCCCAAATGGTTGGCCTGCCCGGTAAGGTCTGCTGCGGTCTCGTGATTTTTACCGTCCTTTTCGAAACCACTGTTGCGGGTATAGCACCACAATATGGTAGCCATGCCCAGTTCATGGGCTTTTTCAAAGGCTTCCGATACCTCAATGATTTGCCTGTTAGAGCCCTCCGATCCGAAATAAATGGTGGCTCCCACGGCTGCTGCCCCCAGATTCCAGGCATCCGCTACCGAGCCAAACATGATTTGCTCGTGTTTATTAGGGTATGTCAGCAGTTCATTATGGTTTATTTTAGCAACAAAGGGAATTTTATGGGCGTATTTTCTTGCGATCACCCCTAGCGTGCCCATGGTCGTGGCTACGCCATTGCAACCGGCCTCCATGGCAAGCCGGATGATATTTTCGGGATCAAAATACACCGGGTTTGGAGCGAATGCACTTCCTGCGGAATGTTCGATGCCCTGGTCGACGGGAAGAATGGAAAGGTAACCACTGCCTGCCAATCTTCCATGATTAAAAAGGCCAGCCAAATTCCGCAGCACCTGTGGGCTCCGGTTGCTGTTTACAAAGATTTCATCTACAAAATCACCCGAAGGAAGGTGCAACAATTTTTTATCAAAGGTCTTGCTCTGGTGAGCTAAATAATATTCCTCATCCTTACCTAGCAATTCTTTTATCCGTTCAAATCCAGTGTTCATTTTTTTAGGGGTATCGTTGTAAAATGGGAGAAGCGTACTGACAGGCCAAAATAGTAACCTGACTTCGTTCTAGTTAACGCACATTTATTATACCAAAATTGCTAGTTGCGCCTTATTTGGTCCAAAAATGAAAAATTACTTACAAAATAGGGTAAAAGGACCGGGAAATATCCCAAACACAGGGTTCCGGCGAATGGATCCGTCAAATGGCAGATTCAAAACCAGCAACAAAGTGGCGAAACACCAAAAAAACCTAGCGCTGAAAGCGCGAAATACCGCAGCACAGGGTGCAGCCCTGTGACACAATGGATGAACAGATCCCAAGCCCTGTAGGCGAAAAATTTTCTGTCAATCCCCACGCCGGTGTGCAGGAACATATCCCGCCCCTACAGAGCTCAGCAATTTGAGGTTCCCTATATCGATGGGCTGCACCCATCGCTGGGAGATGACACCCTTTCCTAAAACTAGGTGTGTTAGGCATACAACAAGGAAAAAAGTTAGCGGACCAAGCCTGTGGATGTTGCCGGTCTGCCGACCCAATCGCTCACTAGTGCAACACCTTATCAAATTCCACCTCCTGTGCCGCCAACACATACACCTTGGTAGGCAAGGCCTTGGTTTTTTCCTTTAGCGCATTGTAATAAACCTCAAAATCACCTTCCAGCTCGGGAACCGCCAAGCCTATTAGCACCAGATCGCTTTCGGCGGATTCTTTATTTAAAATCTCCCAAAAATCCCTTCCCTTCGACTCCAATATCTGGTACCCGAAACCGGTACGCATGCTTGAAAAAATGGCTTCCAAATTCTTCCGGGCACCAACAGAGGCTTCAGAGTTGGGGACCACCATTTTGACATTTACCTGGGCCTGCTGCCATTCCCGGCTGTTTTTCAACAAGTACGCCAAAATGATCATCAGGCTCCCATTTTTTTTCAGCCCGCCCCACCAGATATCAATTACCTGCTTTTTCCTGAACCCTTTATTATTCTCATCCTGCACGATAATGACGTTTTTCCGGGATTTATAAAAATGCCTAATCATTTCGGAATAAGGCTTTAAATGAGCATTTTCCCGGGTGTCGCCCAATAGGACCGTATTGGGAACCAGCTGCCCCAGGCCATACGCATTAACCAATTGAGTGGCACCTGTGAAGGGATCCGGGGCCCGCAGCACGCGAACCAAGGCCTGTACGTTTTTATTGGCCAGAAAGTCCATGATCTGGCTTTCGTAATCTTTGACCTTTTCCTGAGGCACATTCGATTCGGAAAGAATGGTGCTGACCGTGAACAGCGAATTGCCGTTGGTAATATCATTGGCTAATTCAATTAGTCGCCAGCGTTTAGTGGGAGAACCGGACAAAACCAGGATATTGGGGCGCCAGCTTTTGGCATCTACTTCCTTTTCCAATCTTAGCAAGGCATAACGAATGATGGAAGAAAGAATGCCGCTGCCCAGACCTCCCCAGGTTCTCCTTATTTTCCTTCGTTTCAGCCATATAAAAATAATGCCGATCACCAGAAATGCGGCGATGGTAGCGAGAGAATTGATCAGAAACATCACGGCCGCACAGCCCAGGGCTCCCAATAAAGAAAAAAGCCAGTGCACCTTGAATTTGGGTCGAAAGGATGGGCTTTTCAGAAAGGTTTCCACCCCGGCGGTGACATTCAATACCGCATAGGTGGTCAGGAAGAACATGGTCAAAATCGGGGCGATCAGATTCAGATTACCAAAGTACACGGTCACCAGGGTTATTCCGATTGTAAACAGGGTGGCCGCTCGTGGTATTTTCTCTTTTCCTACCACCTTAGTAAAGAAACCTGCCCAGGAGGGTAAAATATTGTCATTTGCCAGTGCTTGCAATACCCGGGGAGCACCCAATAGGCTTCCGGTAGCACTGGACAAAGTAGCTCCCCACACCCCCAGAAGAATGGCCCCGCCCCAAACAGCGATCTGCTGCATGATCAGGGGTTCGGCTACCAGGGTAGCGGCATCAACTCTGGAAGCCAGGATTATCGGCAGGATCATGTAAATCACAAAGCCCACACCTACTGCCAGGAAAGTACCCTTAGGGATGGATTTAGCCGGGTCTTTCAGGTCTCCAGACATGTTTACGCCCGTCATTATCCCGGTGACCGCCGGGAAAAATATGGCAAAAACTTGCCAGAAACTCACCGATTGGGAAGCGGGTACACCCCATAATTCGATATGGGAATCTTCCAATGGCCTGCCTAAGACAAGGGATAACAATGAAAGGGCTATCAGCGCTAAAATGATGTATTGAACTTTGATCGTAGCCTTGGTAGAAAACAATGCCAGGAACCCTAAGAGAAGCGTGGTCACCAGACTGATCCATCGGGGTTCCAGCACTGGAAATACCGCCGTCAAACTTTCCGAGAATCCAATGATGTAAAGAGAAACCGAAAAGGCTTGTGCCAAATAAAGGGGGATTCCCACGGCCCCTCCAATTTCTGCTCCCAAGGATCTGCTGATCAGAAAATAAGCCCCTCCGCCTTTTACAGGAGCATTGGTAGCCACTGCGGCGATGGACAGGGAGGTAAGAAAGGTAATGGAGGTAGATAGGGTTACAATCAGCAAGGTGCCGATTAGCCCCACATTTCCCACCACCCATCCAAACCGGAGGTACATGATGACTCCTAATATCGTAAGCAAAGAAGGGGTAAAAACCCCTCCAAAAGTGCCTAATTTCGAATATTTATTCTTCTTTGTTCCTTTTCCCGCCATTAGTCTTTGCTTATCCAAACAACCCAGTCTTTTTCTGCGTCATGGGGAGCCGCCCCAAGCCATACCCTTTCTTTTTCTGCCACCTCTACAGCCTGTCCGGTAGTATACATCTCTCCCATCCTCGGATCATACCAATGAATACGATAGGTTCCAGCAGGCAAAATCACTTGACCTTTCCCGCCCTCTGGCAAATAGATAACCAACTCCTCTGAATCCAGTGCAAGTCCCCAGCCGGTCGTTTCGGATGGATTCATTGGTTTCAGTTGCTCAAAGGGAAGGTTATTTTTAAGAAAGAAAGACTTGGCCCGATCCATGGTCTTCCAGTACTTTTCATATAGGCGGTAATCTTGAATCGTGAGGTCTTTTCCGCTGCCAAAATAGATTTCAACGCCTGCACCTCCCGCCATCAGAGCGGCCCATAGCGCGTTTTTTCTCCAGGTGTCCAGATCCGGAAATTCGGGATTTGTATAAGGCTCGTCGTAGGTGACTACCCAAGGTTGTCCATGGCGGGCAGATTGCTCCCTCCAGTGCCGGATTCGCTCGTAGCCATAAAAGGAATCCTCAAAATTACCCTGATAGCTAATGCCAGTAAAGGGAGAATCTCCCAACAACCCATCAAAAATAGCGTCGGTATTGGAAGGTCCATTATGAACGACTATTAATTCATTAGCAGGTAAAAGATCCTCTAAATAGGCAGCAAAGTCCTTTCGTTGCTCCGTACTATTCGCCTTCCCCTCTTCGGTGGACTCCTTGCCCCAGCCACTTTCCTCTCCTATATTCCAGGTAACAGCATTAAGGTAACCAAACCTGGCTGCCATCTCCCGGTAATACACCTTTCGGCTGTCAGCAAAAACGCCCCCTTCCTTGGCCTCAAAATAAGATTGGTTTTCCTGCTCGGAGAGGACAAATTGAGTCATTAGCCCTGATGCCATCATGTGATCGAAGACCTGTTGCCATTGATCCAGTTTGGAAAGGTCATATTCATAGTATGCATCCGGCCCTTTCCAGGGATAGGCCTTTTTCCCATCGCCATAAGCATTCATTAACAGGAAATAGTGGGCGTTAATCCCATGATTTTGCAGGTAATTTACGACCCCCAGCATTCCTTTTCCTTTTCCTCCCTGCCAGACCGGATCGGTTTCTTTCCAGTCCTTCAGATGGGCGGAATAGTCTCTATCTGAATCGGTCCCATCAAATCCGGAATATTCCAAAAATACCTCCGGAGAATTGGCTCCCATTTTTAGAAAATAATCGCCATTGGTAAACTGTAAAAAATGGCCTCCGGTATACGCAAGTTTCCCCCTGGATAAAAATCCGGGAGCATCACCATCTGGAGGCATTACCTGAAATTCCCCGGCATCGCCGTGAAAGGAAGTCTCCCATTCTTCGTGAATAGTGGAAGCAATGGCTGCGCCATCCGCCTGATAAAATCGAGCCTGATACTGCCAATCCCCGGGGATAAGGGGTAATAAATGCGCTCTCCAGATGTTCCCCTGTGTGGCACTGCTTTCCCCTGCCCTGCCGTCACCTGCAAAATACCCAGGCACTACGATGGACTTTCCTGTAGGATCGGTGAATTCCACCTCCAGGCGAAAGTTTAAGAACGTTTGGGCTGCTTCGTTTCCTTGGGGACCTTCCCAGGATAAGGTCAGTTTCTGGTAGGCTTTTTGGGTTCCTTCTATAGTAGCATGCTGAGCATATCCTTGCGATACCAGGGTACTTAAGGCGAATAAAAAAAATAGCTGTCTCAAAATGGGCTTGGTTTTGGCCTAAAGTTAGTCATTTGGCGAAACAAAACACAAAAATGAGGAAGATCAACGATTATCGGTGTCAGATTTGATTTCAATAAATGTGATTTCTCTTTCTTATCAGTAAATACCTATTTTATGATTGGTTTTTGCAGGTTATTTATTAAATTGTTTCATTCATCAACAAAATAAACAATATAACCTATGGAAAAGTATCTTGGAAAATTTGCTCCCCAACTGTATGCTATTTTAAGAATCGTGGCAGGATTTAGTTTTGCCATGCATGGATCCCAAAAATTAATCGGTTGGCCGGGAGGGGAAGAACCCAAAGAATTATTCTCCATGATGGGATTTGCCGGTGTTGTGGAATTGGTAGGAGGAATTCTTATCATGATAGGGCTGATTGGTAGTATTGCCGCGTTTATCTGCAGTGGCCAGATGGCGGTGGCCTTTTTTATGGCGCATGCCCCTCAGGGATGGAATCCCTTACTCAACGGAGGCGAAAAAGCAGTATTGTATTGCTTCATTTTCCTTTACATTGCCGCTGTGGGATCCGGAATATGGAGTGTAGATGGAGAGAAAAACAAAACGGCCACCTAAACCCAAATTAACATGTGTAAAAATCACGGAGTAGCTTACGTAAAACCCGGAGAAGTAGAGGTCCGGGAAATTGACTATCCAAAACTGGCCCT
>JAWLFL010000167.1:0-8534 GCA_041685605.1 Cyclobacterium sp.
CCGTACTCCTTCCGAGGGGTGGTCCCGCGCAGCATAACCCGCCATCCACATGGATTCCTGCGGAGTAATGGCTACAGTCGACACGGCCGCTTTCCAGCCGGAAGAAGGCTGTTGAGAAAAGGCAGCCTGGTTGATTCCCAAAAAAGGGAGGATCCAGATAAGGCCGCGGGATATTAGCTGAGTAATTGTTTTCATCATGGTGTAGTATTCGTTTGTCATTGGGTTTATTGACCGAAAAGGCTCTATGGTTTCTGGTATCGTTTGTTTGTCTGACAAATTGCCGCTTAAACCGGATGGAATAATCTGCCCTCCGCCTCTTCTCCTGTTCCGATGGATAGCAGCTCGTTTCCTTTCTACCAGGCTGGAATCCGGGAGTGATACCGTATGGAAAATGGCTCCCCGATTCGTTTTTTTTGAACCATGCGTATGGCCCACCGTGCCTGCAAAGGCCGATTACCTTCACCCAGCGGTCGGGGCTCTTTCCGTTGGCCAGCCTTTTTTACCTTTCCGATCGCTGAAATGGTCCTGGATGACGCCCCCAAATAGCAGGGCAAAGGAATTCAGCGAGTCAAGCCCCAATAAATCCCCCACTGCCCGCCCTATCAAACGGGCAGGGTACAGCGGGGGCTATTCTTTCGGTTGCCTCGTTTTTTTATTCGATCACTTCCAGCGGAGGGACATTGTTGGCAGACCCGGTATACCCCAGGTTCTGATTGATCCTTCCCAAGGTGTTGGAATTGACCATGTCGTCATCTATGGGCCACTGAAAATGGTACGGCATGATTCTGGGCCGCTGACCCAAAAGGATGATTTCATCTGCCCGGTCGTAGAAGTTATTCAGATTCCTCACGCGATCGAAATACCAATTGTTCTCATGAAGGGTTTCCAAGCTGTACCCTCCTTCGTTTCTTGCGGCCATAATGTAAGACACGCGGTTCAATTCATTTTGCCGGGGTTCTTCGGCAAACAACTCCCTTGCCCTTTCGTCAAAAATGAAATCGATGGTCACGTCGCTGGTGCCGATTGCGGGAGCGTTAGCCCGCTGCCGAACGGTATTGAGGTCTGCTGCAGCACTTGCAGGATCTCCCTTCCAATAATAGGCTTCGGCTCTAATAAGGTAGGTTTCTGCCAACCGATAGATGTACCAATCTCCATTACTTCCCATCGGAACACTGGTTTGATCCGGCGCATTTGGCGAATAGGTTTTGTAAAAGGGGGAAGGGTACACCCTGGCCCAATATTCGGAGGGAATATCCATATTTTCTGGGTCGAAAGGTTCCATGTATTGGGAGGAAGCGGGATTGTTGTAATACAATTCCTCTCTATCAAACCAGTTGATGTCCGCCCGTCGCAAATCGGGGGTAGTGGTATAGTCAAAACCGGCCTCTTCCCAAATCTCGTAACTGTGCCAGTCACTCAGGGCAACGTCGGGATTACCCCTTCCCAGTGAATCATAGAGCGGACCACTATCAATGGTTCCACGATTACCGTCTTTATCCTTTCCGATCGAGGAGTGCCACCAAGAACAATTATACACTCTCATGGTAAACAAGCCAGGCGTTCTGGCGGTTGGCGGTGCTTCCCATCTATCCACAAAAGCCAATATGGTTTCCGTATTCTGCCCACTATTTTTGTTGGCATGCCGGTGAAGATCCCATATCACGTTTTTGGCAGGGTCATCCGCTTCCACCCCGAAACGTTCGGTCATCAGGGCATAGGGTCCGTCGATCACTCTGCTGGCCGCAGCAATGGCCTGATCAAATTCCATATTGGCCAGGTAGATCTTAGACAGTAAGTGATCCCCCGCACCTTTTGTCGGAATACCGGGTGCAGCGGAAACAGGCAGGTGCTGTACAGCAAATTCCATATCCGATTGGATCTGATCCAGGATGGCCCATCTGCTGTGGCTCTGAAAATCCAATCGCACTCCCCTTACTTCTTCCTTCAAAAAGGGCAAATCGCCATAATTGCCAATTAGCCTATAATACCAATAAGACCGGTGCCAAAAGGCTTCGGCCAGCACTTCGTTTCGATCCTCCTGGTCTGTCCATTCCAGGTCATCAATTCTGGTAATGGCAACATTGGCATTCTTTACCATTTCAAAAATATCATTGATCTGAGTGACAAATTGTTGGTACCTGTCCGAATTCGGGGTCAGGGCAGTAAAATCCATTTGGAGCCAGGGCACGCCTGCTTCAGAGGCTGCCCATTGGTGGGCCATGAAGTTTTTTTGCGCCGTTTGTTCCCGCGTAAGGTCTTTTCGCATGGTCACCAAAAGCGCTTCAAAACCCGCGCGGTCTACGAATACGTTCTCCGTGGTAAAGAACGACAAGGGTTGCGGCTCAAGAAAATCTTCATTACAGGCTGCAGTTACAGAAAACAGCAGCGCAAACAAAAGCAATCCGTTTATATATCGTTTCATCTTTTTGGCAATTTTAAAGTGTTAAATTGAAACCAACAGTAACAATTCTAGGCATTGGCGTGAGTCCTGATTCGGGGTCCCAACCGGGCCAACTGGAAAAAGTGTATAGGTTTCTGACAGACCCAAAGACCCTTAAATTCTGCATTTTGTACCTTTGGGACATGGCAGTGGGCAAATTATAAGAAAGCGAAAGGTCCTGAATTCTTATAAAAGAAGAAGATTTATAAGGCATCACCCCGCCACCAAATGGAGAATCGTTCACACTTAGCCGTGGATAATCGTTGGTGCGGTTGTCCGGTGTCCAGTAGGGGTAATTGGCGGTACTTCTCCGGTCGAAGGTTGACCACCCGGCTACAGAGGGAGGAAAAGCCCTTAAATGCCCCAGATCTGCCCGGATAAACACCGAAGCAGTGAAATTCCTGAGAAAGGTAATATCGTTCCTGAAACCAATCCGGTGCCTTGGCTGGCTGAATCCAATGAATTTTTTATCCTGTAAAGCCTCGTACACGCCATTTTCATCCACATCCTCTGCTTTGATATCTCCGGGACTAAGGTTAAACTCAGCAGCTTGTTGGGCTTCTTCTACCTGCCAGGTACCCAAAATATTATAATCCCAAACCACATCGATGGGCTGACCTATAAACCATTCATTTTCGAAATCGGGTATTTCCCCGGTGATGGTTTGCCCCTGTAGCGTATATTCCCCGGTATCCCCAAACAGGGAAATGATTTCATTCCGGTTCATGGAATAATTAATATTGGTCCTCCAGTTAAAGTTGGGCCGGTTGACGGCTACCGCTCCCACCGTGGCTTCAAAGCCCCTATTGGCCAACTCGCCGATATTGGTAGTCACGTTTTCAAAACCAGTAACCCGGGGTAGCGAGCGGTCCACCAATAGGTTTACCGTACTCATGTCGTAGTAATCCAACGTCAGATTAATACGGTTCGCCAAGATGCCGATGTCAAAGCCCAAGTTATAGGATTCTGTTTCTTCCCATGAAAGGCCTGGATTAGAGAGTGTGGATGTGAAAATCCCCATCTGTACCTGAGATCCATTATAGTATTGGTTGCTTCCCATTTGGGCAAATGAAGAATAGGGACCTATATCCCTGTTTCCATTTACTCCCCATGACAACCTCATTTTAAGTTGATCGATCAGACTTGAGTTGTAAAACGTTTCATCTGAAATCTGCCATGCAAATGCCAATGCCGGGAATATGGCGCGGGGATTTTCCCGGCCAAAAGCACTAAAACCATCCCTACGTATGGAACCTGTAAACAAATATTTCTCCATCAAGGTGTAATTTACTCTTCCCATTAAACCTTCCCCCGTATAGGTAATGTCATCCGTTTCAATCGTCGGATCCCCACCAAACTGCATCCCGTGATAACCCAAAATCGCACTTGGAAGAAAGGTCTGATTGGCCATGCTGGAACCGTATATCCTGTTTTTTTCCAGATTGTACAAGATAGTGACATCAAAATTGTGGATTCCGAATTCTCTATTCCATTTCAACAGGTTGTCCACCATCCACTCATAGGTATTGGATTCAAACCGGGTTGCCCTGCCCCCGGAATACGTCTGTCCACCGGTAATGGTCTCCGGCGACCAATAATTATAATCCCTAACGCTTTCAATCCTGGGCTGGTAGGAGGATCTGAAGGTAATCCCAAATGGAAGTTTGAACTCGGTAAACAAGGTGTTGAAAAAATTATTGCGTTTGTGAAACCGGTCCTGTCCCAGGTAATTGATCAGCGGGTTTTGCCCTCCGATATATCCATGGGGAAACCATTTTATAGATCCATCTTCCTCATACATTTGGGCATAAGGGCCGGTTTGGTACATCCCTGTCAGATTGGCCTGTACCACGCTTTCATCCCGGGAAGAAAACTGGGAATTCAACCCTACTTTCATCCAATCGGTTACCTCGAAATCAAAGTTGATTCTGGAACGGATCGTGGAAAATTTATCTCCCACAATAATCCCTTCATTGTCCAGGTATCCCAGCGACCAATAGTACTTGATTTTTTCCGTTCCGCCACCTACGCTTAGGTCATATTCCTGCCGCATGCCAGGCTTCATTACTTTATCTCTCCAATCGATGGTTTCTCCAGCCAGATAGGCCTCCACTTCATCCGGAAAAAAATTCAACCGAGACAGCCATTCTCGGGTATTATCCGGATTGGGATTGTTATTAGAGGCTCTCCACTGCTCCAGGGTAACTCCCTCGGGCAACTCTTCGGGATTAAACCAATGGTAATCCGGCTGCGCCTGCCCCAGGGTCCGGAAATAATCTCTTCGGAAATCAAGGTAGCCCTGCGGACCGCGCACTGCAAAATCATCATTGGTCGGTCCGGCCACCCCCAACTTGGTGGTGAAATTAATGGTTGGTGCCCCGGTTTTGCCTCTGGTGGTCGTCACCAGAATAACCCCCGAAGCGGCCCTTGCACCAAAAACCGCTGCCGAACTGGCATCTTTAAGGATATCCACCGATTCAATGTCATTTGGATTGATGTCCCGAAGGCTTCCGTTGAAAATCACCCCATCCAGGACGACCAGCGGTTCGGTGCCCGCACTTAGCGAAGTGGGCCCCCTTACTTCTAGCGAACTGCCACCTGCGGCGGAGGTCCCCTGGTTGGCATTAAACCCCGCAACGGTTCCTGCCAGCATGTCCGTAAGCTGAACGTTACTTTGATTTTTAAAGCTCTCAGGATCTACCCGGACCACTGATCCGGTAAGGTCGCTTTTCTTGACCGTTCCATATCCTACTACCACCACTTCCTCCAACTGCGCCTGGTCCGCAACCAGGTCCACATTAATAGTCGTTCGGTTGCCTACCCTTATTTCCTGGGTTAAATATCCCACAAAGGAATAGACCAATTCGACATCTTCATTTGGAACCCGGATGGAGTAGGAACCATCGATATCGGTGACTGTCCCCGTAGAAGTCCCTTTGATCAGAATGTTGACCCCCGGCAAGCTTTCTTTGGAAGAATTATCAAAAACCTGCCCGGTGATCTGCGTCCCCTGTTGGGCATTGGCAAAATTGCCCGGAAACCAACAAAAAATCGTTGTAATCAGGGAAAATACCAGGATTTTTAAAGGTATGGAGGGTTTCCTCCATTTACAGGAGTCTGACAACCGTTTCCCCCGATTGCTCAGCAATGCGTAATGTTGTTTCATAATGTAGCGTGTTAAAGGATGAACAAAAAGTTAAATTAGGTTTAAGGCTATTCGTTACGTGTACGTTACCTTAAAAATAAAATTTTATTAAAGAAGATCAAAATGTTTTACATCTATTATTTGGCGAAAAATAGCAATAGTAAGTTTCAAAGAAGGCTTCATGGTAAAATTTTCGCCGCTTAGGGAATAAAGGGCTGTAATCTGGACCCCAAAAGGAAACATAGCCCGGGAAACATGGCAATGAACCGTAAATATTAACTCCTTTCACCACTCACGATCCTTAATCTGCCGATCTATGCCTGTATAGAGCCTGGCCCGACCAAGTTAGATGAAGGTCTGTTCAACCACTGGAATTTTTTTGACAAACTCAGGAATCGTTCGGGTGAAAAACGGACCGCCCTCGTTCGTGGAAAAATTAATTTCGATGCTCAGGGACCAACGCAAAAATACTACCGCAGCGGAATTTCCCGGCAAAAAAGCATGGTTGGAGGTTCCATCAGATCTTCCCTTTCTGGGAACCCGATACTCCTCCATTTCTAGTTGAATAAATACAAACCAGACTGCGGATGGGAAAGACTGACTCAAAAAATCCGCCAACACCTTTGAAAGCAGGAGGTTAGTTCATTTCCATGTAATCCACCGCCAATTGGCTTAACACTTTGACTCCCAATACAAATCCACTTTCATCCAAGTAAAAATCAGGCGTATGATGCGAAGGAGCCGCTTCCGGATCTCCCTCAGGGGGCATGCCGCCCAGAAAAATAAACAGCCCAGGCTTTTCCTTTTGGAAAAAACTAAAATCCTCGGCACCCGTGACCGGGTCATGAACCCATACATTTGCACTACCGGCAACCTTTTCCAGGGTAGGTCTCATTTGTTCGGTAAGCGCCGGATCATTGTGTGTCACCGGATACATTTTTTTTATACTGATTTCAGCTTCAGCACCTGCACTGGCTGCAATATTGGCTGCGATCTCCCGAATCCGTCTATGGATAAGCGTCTGTTGGGGTTCGCTATAGGTCCGGATCGTCCCAATCATTTCTACTTCCTCCGGAATAATATTATGCCGGACTCCACCGTGAATCGCTCCTATAGTCACAATCGCAGGAATTTCGATGATTTTTACATTTCGGCTTACAATGGTCTGCAATCCCATCACAATTTGGGAAGCCGTGACTATCGGGTCCACTGAGGACCAGGGATAGGCACCGTGCGCTTGTCGTCCTTTAACCAGAATTTCCAGGTTATCCACAGCAGCCATGGCAGGGCCGGGTTTGTATTTGATGACACCTGCCGGGGTTTGAGAATTGATATGTAATCCAAAAACGGCATCCACATCTTCCATCACTCCTTCTTCTACCATCTGTTTGGCTCCCCAGCTGTCCACCGACTTGTCTTCCAATCCTTCCTCTGCCGGCTGGAATATAAATTTGATACTCCCCTTCAATTCCTCCTGCATTCCTGCCAACACCTCTGCCACCCCCATCAGAATGGCTACATGGGAATCATGGCCACAGGCATGCATCACCCCTGTTTCCTGGCTATTGTAAGTGGTCCGAACCATGGATTTAAAGGGCAGGTCGTTTCGTTCCGTCACCGGCAACGCATCCATATCCGCCCTGATGGCTACCGTAGGACCAGGCTTACCACCTTTTAACACCCCAATAACGCCCGTCACCGCCACTCCTTCGGCGACCTCCATGCCCAAATCGCGGAGGTGCGCGGCAACAATACCCGCCGTCCGGGTTTCTTCATTGCCCAACTCCGGGTGCTCATGAAAATCCCGTCTCCATTCAATAACTTGTTGCTCCAGACCAAGTGCCGTTTGGTTTATCTGATCTTGCATCCCGGTTTGTCCCTGGGCAAAGGTGATCATAAAAAGGAGTGATAGGGTTAGTATTGCTTTTTCCATGGGTATTGGTTTTCGGTAGAACCAAATTTAATAAGTTTCACCGTTCCATCGTCAATATCTATTGATTTATTCCAGCCAATACTTTACTGAAAAAAATAATGGTTAGGTCAAATTTTGAGAAAATAAATTAAGACTATTTTATCTTTTTTAATACTTTTGTGTATGGTCACCAGGAAATGTACAGGCATTTATCAAATCATGTTGTTGGGTTTGGTTCTATTGACAGGGTGTAAGAAGGGTCTTCCTGCCGAAAAAGAAAACGATTCCCCGAAAAAAGACTATATCCGAAAAATCGAGGGGAAAAGTGAACCCATACCGGATGAACTGGTATCAAAAGGAGAAGTATTGATCGCTTATTCGGGATGCGCAGACTGCCACCGAATCGATACCAAAGCCAAGGGACCTGCATTTAAAGATATCGCCAAAAGGTACCCGGTTCAACCTGCCTATGTGGACCTGCTCGCCAGGAAAATCATTTCAGGAGGCTTCGGATCCTGGGGGAATCCAGTTATGAGCCCTCACCCAAAGCTAAAAATGGAAGATGCCCAAACCATGGTCTACTTTATTCTATCTCTGGATCAGCTTTAAATTCATTCCAGACAGGATGCCTGTTTTCCAGGAGGGAATGCTACGGATTACCTAGCTGAGTCAATTCCAACACTTTTTCACGCATGATCTTTTCCGCCTGCCCATCCAGGTTACTGATCCTACACCGCCAGGTCTCATAGCCTCCCCTTTCCAGCTCATGCACGGGAGGCACATACCCCAGGTTTCCATTGGCCAGGCAGACCGTGAAATAGGGTTTTCCGTTCATTTCCTTCTTTATTTTCAGGCCTGTTTCAGCGAAAATTTCTCCGGGCAGGGCTCCGATACTGCCCGATCCGATATGAAAAACCTGAACCGGACAATGGGCAATTGCAGGAAATTCGGCCAATAATACCTGTTCCCGGGCATAAAGGTACGCCCAACCCTCCTGATTGGGCTGCAAATTTTCATAATCTCCCCTGCCTACCTTT
>JAWLFL010000024.1:0-32562 GCA_041685605.1 Cyclobacterium sp.
TCCAGGTCCAGGTGATTGGTAGGCTCATCCAAGACCAGGAAGTTTGGGTTTTGTAACATCATCCGAGATACCATGCACCTCACTTTTTCTCCACCCGATAATACAGAAGCCTTTTTCAGGGACTCCTCGCCTGTAAATAGCATTCTTCCCAGGAACGTTCTTACATAGGCTTCTTCCTGATTTTCGCTGTATTGGCTCAACCAATCAATCAGCTTTAAATCCGAATCGAAAAAGGCAGAATTATCGTTGGGCATGTAGGCTTTATTGATGGTGACTCCCCATTTGAAACTTCCGGATTGAACGGGAATTTCTTCCATGATTGTTTGGAAAAACTTGGTAACCGCCTGTTTGGTCCGCGAAAGGAAGGCAACTTTGTCGCCTTTGTCGACCATCAGATTGACATCCGTAAAAAAGATTTTTTCCTCGTTTTTTAATTCTAACTGATCGGTCAGCAACAATTGGTCTCCGGCTTCTCGTTCCGGTTTGAAGATGATACCGGGGTATTTTCGGGTGGAGGGTTTGATTTCGTCCACGTTCAGTTTCTCCAGCATTTTCTTTCGTGCAGTTGCCTGTTTGGATTTAGACACATTTGCCGAGAACCGCTCAATAAAAGACTGCAGTTCTTTCCGTTTCTCTTCCGCCTTCTTGTTTTGATCGGTCTTTTGTTTGGCGGCCAGCTGAGAAGATTCATACCAAAACGAATAGTTTCCGGAGTAAATGTTGATTTTCCCAAAGTCAATATCTACGATGTGCGTAGCCACCTGGTCTAAAAAGTGCCGGTCATGGGAGACCACTATTACGAGATTTTTGAAGTTGATTAAGAAATCTTCCAGCCAGCCGATGGTTTCGGCATCCAGATCATTGGTAGGTTCATCGAGAATCAGAATATCCGGATTGCCAAACAAGGCCTGGGCCAGCAATACCCTCACTTTTAGGTCTCCGGAAAGGTCTTTCATCAACTTGCCGTGGTATTCCTCACTCACACCCAGCCCGGACAATAGGGCAGCAGCATCGCTTTCTGCATTCCATCCATCCATCTCAGCAAAATCTGCTTCCAATAAAGCGGCCTTGTTTCCATCTTCTTCCGTAAAATCCTCCTTCATGTAGATGGCATCCTTTTCAGTCATGATGTCAAAAAGTTTTTGATGTCCCCTGATTACCGTGCGCAAAACCTCCTCTTCCTGAAAGGCAAAGTGATCTTGAGAAAGCACCGCCATCCGTTGGCCGGGAGTGATGTTTACGATACCCGAAGTGCTGTCGATTTCTCCGGTCAGAATTTTTAGAAAAGTGGATTTTCCAGCTCCGTTGGCACCGATGACACCGTAGCAGTTTCCGGGCGTAAATTTCAAGTTTACGTCTTCGAAAAGGGTCCTTTTACCAAACTTTAAGGATAAATTATCAACTGAAATCATTGTATGTACTTTCTGAGAATTTTAACAAAGCGCAAAGTTAGAAAAATAATTGAGCATCACCTATTTTCCTGCTCACCTGGGAGAAAGGGCCGAATTCTTTTTTCGAAGCGCATATAACTCCCCGGTGGTATGGTAGTAATGGATCAAAACCAGTCCTGCCAACAGGATACACCCTGCCATAAGCAGGATCATGGGCATGGCTGTTCCGTTGTGAAAAATGCTTACCAGCGCGGAAATTATTCCCCCAAATGCCATCCGCATAAAACCCATCATGGCAGAGGCGCTTCCAGCGTTCTTTTCAAAGGGAGCCAGCGAAATAGCAGCCGCATTTGGTACACTCAATCCATGGCCGGTGAGAAAAATAAACATCATTCCTATCAACACCCAGACGTTAAAGGCATCGGTGCCCACTCCGGTGATAATGACCAAGCCAACAATTAATTGATAACTAAGGGCGGTAATGACGATCGTTCGGTTGCTGAAATGATTCAACAACACGTGATTTAACTGGGTGGCACCGATCATGGCTACCGACAAAAAGGCAAAGAGCCATCCGTATTGGGTAGCTGTCAAGCCATAAATGTTGATAAAAACATCCGAAGATCCTGCAATGTAAGCAAAGGGAGCCGCCCCGGCGATTCCTCCCACCAGGATATACGTCAAAAATTGTTTGTTTCGTAACACTTCCAGGTACTTACTTAACACACTTCCCGGTCTTAACGAAAGACCCGGGTCTGGATCAGCGCCGTCCGGCAATTGCCATTTGCAGGCCAGAATTATTGCGGTGCAGATGGCTGCCAACAAAATGAACATCCAGTGCCAATTGAAATGGGCAGTCAAATATCCTCCCAACGTAGGGGCAATCATGGGCGATACGGCGATCACCAGGGTAAGCATGGCAAGCGCCTGCGCGATCTTATTTACTGGAAATAAGTCTCGCACCAAGGCTTGGGCGGCTACCATGCCGACACAGCCACCGATGGCTTGAACAAACCTCATCGCAATGAGCGAATTTACAGAAGTGGTGAGGGCACAACCAACCGAAGCAATCACATAAATCCACAGACCGGCGTATAAGGGCTTTTTTCGGCCAAATTTATCCAGTAACGGGCCGTAAAATAGTTGTCCAATGGCGATACCAATCAGATAACTGGTGAGGGAAAGCTGAACGTTAGAAATACTTGTATGGAGGTTTTTGGCGATGGCAGGGAAGGCAGGTAGGTACATGTCTACCGAAAAAGGGCTAATGGTGCTTAATGCACCAAGGACCAAAACTAAAATAAAGTAATTTTTTTGTTCTTTCATTGGAAATCACAAAAATAGCCAATTAAATAAATTTACCGGCTTTTTGGGTTTGATAAAAATATCTTGAACTATCAAAACAATAAAAATGTATTTTAAATAAAATAAAACGTTTTTTAACATTGACATTAATAGATTAAATGTCTAATATTGTAAAGGTAAAACAGCATAATACTTTTAAAATTTATAATAAAACAGTTTATCAATTTAATATTCCGTTGATCATGGGAACAGCAAAATTAAATCCTATTTTATTTTTTTTATTCATTCTTTTGATAGGTTTATCCCCTAAGAGTTATGTTTATTCTCAAAACGCCAGTTTCAATCAGACTTCGCTGGATTTTAACGGCTTTCAAAACATTAATCTGGGTACTTCCCTACAATTCGGGCCGGATGAAAGGCTTTACGTGGCTCAGTTGAAAGGGGAAATTAAAATTTACACTATTGAAAAAGGAGGCCCCAACGAATACCAGGTGGTTGGAGAAGAAATTATATTAGGAGTAAAAGATATTCCAAATTACGATGATAATGGGCTGCTGGCCTATGACAATCGGGGAAACCGGCAAATTACGGGCTTAACGGTGGTGGGTACAGCCCAAAACCCCGTCATCTATGTGAGCTCCAGTGATCCGAAATGGGGAGGACCCAGCGGAGATAAGATGCTGGATACGAACTCAGGAGTCATTACCCGTCTGAGCTGGACAGGAGAAACCTGGGAGGTAACGGATTTGGTTCGTGGCTTGCCCCGGTCGGAAGAAAATCACTCTACCAACGGTCTGGAATTTACCACTATCAATGGCAAGCCGTATTTGTTGGTAGCAAGTGGTGGATTGACCAATGCCGGAGCTCCATCGAAAAACTTCACCTATATTTCAGAGTTTGCGCTTTCGGCGGCCATTTTAAGTATAGATCTTGATGCTCTCGAAGCCTTACCTACCAAAACGGATACGCATTCAGGTCGATCATTTAAATACGATATTCCTACCTTGGATGATCCAAGCCGGGAAAATGTAAATGGGGTTTATGATCCGAATGATCCTGATTATGATGGAATAGATGTCAATGACCCATTTGGCGGAAATGACGGGTTGAATATGGGAACGGTTACATTAAATGGACCGGTGCAGATATATTCACCAGGATATCGGAATTCGTATGATTTAGTAGTAACCGAGGACCGAAAACTTTTTGTAACCGACAACGGCGCCAATATCAACTGGGGCGGCTTACCCATTAACGAGGGGAATGCCTCGCTTGTAAGTAATGATTACGATCCGGGAGAACCTGGCGCCAGCCCGTTAAACCCGTCTGCTGACGGGGAATTTGTAGACAATCAGGATCATTTATTGTTGGTTACTTCGGACCTGGATACGTACACTCCGGGTAGTTATTATGGAGGACATCCCGCACCCATAAGAGCGAACCCAGGGCAGCCTTACCAAGCTGGAGCCCCGTTCCCATTCGAACCGGGAGGTGCGGGATTATACACAAAGTTTATTGGGGATAATAATGATTATTCGGATGTTACTCCGGCATTTACGCCCACAGACAAATTCAGAACCCAAATTCTGGAGCCAGTAGCACCGGGTCAGACTGGCTTTGATGAATATGCAGCCAATAGCCTTCCTGCTAACTGGCCTCCGGTACCCCCAAGCCTTGCCAATGCGGCCGAAGCGGATTTTATAGCACCTACCCTGGCCAATACCAATGGACCGCAACCCACTATCGTTACCGTTTTTCCGAACAATTCCAACGGCATCGCCGAGTACAAGGGTACTAATTTTGACAGTGCCCTTAAAGGATCCCTGGTGGTAGGAAAAAATGGAGGCACCCTTCACTTAATTCATTTAAATGGAGACGGGTCATTAAAGGATATTGAATTCAGCAAATGGAACCTGAATGGAGGAAATGCCCTTGGTATCGCCACGAATGGAGATGCCGAAATTTTCCCGGGAACCATTTGGGTGGCTACTTTTGACAATAGAATTATGGTGCTTACCCCGGCTGATGATGTTTTTTGTATTGCTGTGGATGATCCCGCATTTGATCCCAATGCTGATTATGATCACGATGGCTATACCAACCAAGATGAATTGGATAATGGAACCGATTATTGCTCCGGAGGTTCGGCTCCGGATGATTATGATAAAGACGGCGTTTCCAACTTGAATGATTTGGACGATGATGGAGATGGTATCTTGGATGCCGATGACCCGTTTCAGATTGGCTATCCTACCGATTTGCCGCTGGAAAACCAGTTATTTACGAACCA
This sequence comes from Cyclobacterium sp., assembly GCA_041685605.1. GTDB lineage: Bacteria > Bacteroidota > Bacteroidia > Cytophagales > Cyclobacteriaceae > Cyclobacterium. The sequence continues at coordinate 4,987 of JAWLFL010000024.1, forward strand.
GTCAGATGCTTCTGGCGAAGAGTTTGGTTACCTGGGACTAGGGTTGACCGGATTGATAAATAATGGAAATGATAACCCAAACTGGCTGGAATGGCTTGATAAAGGAAATGATAGTCCTGGTCCTCCCGATATTTACGGAGGAACGGCTGGTGCCATCCAGGTTTCCATGACCGGAGGCACCGCAAACGGAACAGCTAATAATCAAGAAAAAGGGTTTCAACTGGGGGTAAATGTCGGAACCGAAACCGGTAATTATGTTATTTCCTCCGGCCTTATTGGCCTGTCTTCTCCCGGACAACTGTATGATTATTCCGGAGATGGGGAGGTAGGCATTCAGATAGGAGATGGTACGCAAAGCAATTTTATTAAATTGGTTTTTACCAAAGAAGGAATCCGTGCTGTTCAGGAGCTCAACGATGTGGTGTCAGCCGAATCCCTATTCCTGGAAATTCCTGTTGATCAACGTGCCGATGCCAATACCCTCATCGAATTGTCTTTTGTGGTAAATCCGATGGAAGGAACGGTAGTGCCTCGATATGCCTATAACAACGATCCTGCCATTTCCCTCGGTACGATGGATGCCAATGGAGCTGTTTTACAAGCCATTCAGAATTTGTCTAAACCATTGGCGATTGGTATTTACGGATCCTCTCACGATACTGGAGATAGCTTCATAGGCGTGTGGAATTATTTCAATGTCAGCGGTGAAATACCCTACACTATCCGGACCTTGCGCGATGTGAATCGACTGATTGGCGATCCGGATGTGATGGTCAATCTGGACGAATATTTTGATGATAATGATGGTGTCAACAACCTGACCTATTCTGTTTCCGGAAATACCAATCCCGTGGTCGGTACTCAGATTGAAGACAACCTTCTCCGTGTAATGACTCCGAGTGATGAAGTGACAGCCATTCTTACCGTTCGAGCTACTGATACCAACGGGTACTATATGGAACAATCGTTTACCGTTACCATAGAACAGGATTTTGAGATTTTGTTACGAATCAATGCAGGAGGCAGCTTGCTCAATGGAGAAGACGATTCCCCTAACTGGCTGGCCAATAGTGTCACGGGGCCGGAGCAAACCGATTTGTTTTCTGTCTCCGGAGGTAGAAGCGCTACGAACTCTTTTAGCGCAGACCAGAGACACGAATCGATTCCTGAGTATATATCTGATTCCCGATACGAACAGCTCTTTAACAAGGAAAGGTATGCTACAGAGTCTACCATGGATTACAGCATACCATTACCAAATGGAGATTACCTGGTCAATTTGTACATGGGAAATGGTTTTGAAGGTACCTCTACCTTATTAAAACGATATTTTGATATTCAAATTGAAGGAGAAACGGTAGCATCTTCCTTTGATCTGGTAGAAGCATTTGGTCACCTAATTGGTGGTATGAAACAGTATGAAGTATCTGTTGCTGATGGAGAGCTAAACATTTCCTTCCTGAAACAAAAGGAAAACCCGCTTGTGAATGGTATTGAAATTTTGGGAAAACCAATTCAAATCCCCATTGAATATACGGCAATTGAAGATTTGATCAATTACTCCGGTCACGAGTTGGATGGAAGCATGTTTGTGGAAGCTTCGGGTGGGAACGGAAACCTTAACTATACGGCAGAAGGCTTGCCTCCGGGAGTGTACCTGGAACCCACCAATGGAACCATATATGGAAAAATTGAGGACGGTGCGCTGGCAAATAGTCCATACCGGGTGACCATCACCGTCGATGACGAGGATGAAATTCATTCGGATGCCGAATCGTTTAATTTCACATGGACCATCAGCCCAGACCTGGTCGATCAGGAATGGCATGTAAAAAATGAAAATACTTCCTACACGGGCAGGCATGAAAATAGTTTTGTGCAGGCCGGTGATAAGTTTTACCTGATGGGGGGAAGAGAAAGTGCCAAAACCATTGATATTTACGACTACGCTAAGGACAAATGGCGTTCTCTGCCGGATATCAATCCACACAGCTTTAATCATTTCCAGGCAATTACCTATGAAGGGCTAATATGGATAATGGGAGCCTTTCAAACGAATGACTTTCCTAATGAATTACCCGCCACCCATATCTGGATGTTTGATCCGTTAGCTGAGGAGTGGATGCAGGGAGCGGAAATTCCAGCGAGCAGGAGAAGAGGATCAGCCGGTGTGGTGGAGCATAGAGGAATATTTTACATTGTGGGAGGAAATACGGATGGTCATGACGGGGGCTACGTGCCTTATTTTGACTCCTTTGATCCAAAAACCGGCGAGTGGACCGTCTTGGAAGATGCTCCCAGAGCCCGCGATCACTTTTTCGCGACGGTTATTGGAAGTCGATTATACCTGGCATCCGGAAGGCAATCCGGTGGAGCCGAAGGAACGTTTGCGCCTGTATTGCCGGAAGTGGATGTATACGACTTTAATACGCAAACCTGGAGTACCCTTCCTGAAGGACAAAACCTTCCTACTCCAAGAGCGGGCGCGATTGTCAATAACTACCTAGATAAATTGATCGTTGCGGGCGGTGAAGTGGATACGAGCTCCGTGGCATTGAATACGACGGAAATGTTTGACCCACTTAGCCAAACCTGGCAAACGTTGAGTACGCTTAATTTTGCCAGGCACGGGACGCAGGGTATTGTGTCAGGAAAAGGATTGTACGTGTTGGGTGGGTCTCCCTCAAAAGGCGGCGGAAATCAAAAGAATATGGAGTATTTTGGTTTCGATCAACCGGCAGGCGATAAGTTGGTCAAGAGCGAGTTAGTTGTGCCTGATTTGGTTCAATTTAAAAAGGGCCAGCCAAAAGAAATCGAGGTAGCACTAGGAAACGGAAACACCGGCTTGTGGATCCGCTCTATCAGCCTTTCGGGTCCAAATGCGGCAGATTTTCTAGTGTTGGAAGGAGAAACTGTGGAAAACGAATTCTGGGAGCCTGGTCACAAAATTACCCTATTGTTGGATTACGAAGGGGATGCTTTCGAAGGAGAAGCAAGCCTGGTTATCGATTGGGGAAAGGGAAGTCAAACCATTGTGCGACTTCTAGGGGATGGTGAATTTGAGGAGGTTTCCCTGTATTACAATTCTGGTACTTCGGACGATATTCAGTTTGAGGGGAATACCTATCTGGGAGATTTGAACCTTACCAGCATCCACAATGGTGGGTCTGTTCACAGCAATTCAAGTTTGACAACCGAAGACCTTTATAAAACCGAGCGTTTTTCAACGCATCTTACCTATGAAATTCCTGTTCCAAATGGAATCTATACCGTGACCACGCACCATTCCGAAACCTGGTTTGGTCAGCCAGGCGGTGGTATTGCGGAAGAAGGGAAGCGGGTTTACGATATTGCATTGGAAGGTACGGTTGTAAAAGATGACCTGGATTTATTTGTAGAAAGCGGTAATCAACCAATTGCGCTGGTTTTTGAGAATATAGAAGTCAACGACGGCGTTCTTCATCTGGATTTGATTGCTTCTAGTAATAATGCTTCCATTTCCGGTTTTTCTATCGTAAATCAGGGCGAGTTGGGTACGGTTCCGCTCGCATCTATCAAGGCCTCCGTCTTGTCTGGGGGCGCACCATTGGAAGTGGATTTCTCAAATGACATCAGCAAACCCTCCGATTTTACGTTCTTTTGGGATTTTGGAGATGGAAACTTCTCAGCAGAACAAAATCCTACACATGTTTTCGAAATGCCAGGTGAATACCAGGTGAGCTTGACGGTGTACAATGGATCTGAGGATCAGGCAACCGACCAAGCAACTGTATCGGTTTTAAACCCAAATGTTTTTTCCTTGCATGTGAATGGGGGCACCAATAATGCCACCAGCTACAATGGGGACGAATTTCTGGGAGAAAATAATGCTGAAATCAGTTTTTCTAATTCCAATACGCATAGTTATAGTGCTGCCGGCGATCCTACGCTGTTTCTTACCGAACGGTATGGAGGTGATTTCGAGTATAGCGTCCCGGTTTCCGATGGCGTGTACACGGTTAAGACGTATCACAACGAGCTGTGGTTTGGTCAAAAAGGACCCGCAAGTAGTACGGGGCAACGGGTTTACGATATCCTTTTGGAAGGAGAGGTAGTCAGGCAAAATTTTGATCTTTTTGTAGCGAATGAAGACCAACCGGTCACACTAACCCACGAAAATGTGGTGGTTACTGACGGTGTGTTGAATATTCGCCTGGCCGCTTCCACCAACAATGCCTCGATTTCAGGATTTTCCATCATCGCGGAAGAAGGCGGGGACACCATGCCGGTTGCCCTTCTGGATGCAAGTGATCAAACGGGTACGGCACCGCTAACGGTATCGTTTACCGGAAGTAATTCTCTTGGGCAGGAACCCTTGCAATACGCCTGGGATTTTGGTGACGGTCAGGTTTCCAACGAGCCGGATCCTGTTTATACTTACAATAATGCAGGGACGTATACAGCAAGTCTAACGGTTACAGACGAAGGAGGTAACCAGGATATGTCGGAAGTGACCATACAGGTAAATGAAGTTCAAACCCAACCGGATTTCGCCCTAAGCGTTAACACCGGGACGAACAATTCGGTATCCTACCTGAACAAAGATTTTCTGGGTGAAGAAAGCTCGGGGGTAACCTATTCCAGTTCTTCCACTTTTAGCAATAGTAGTGCTGGCGATCCAACGCTGTTTCTAACGGAAAGATTTGGGAGAAACTTTTCCTATGATATTCCTGTCGAAAATGGGTTCTATGAGGTAAAGACCTATCATAATGAATTGTGGTTTGGTAATAATGGCCCTGAAGCAACCGCCGGACAGCGGGTATATTCGATCCTTTTGGAAGGGGAAACTGTGAAAGAGAATTTGGATTTGTTTGCGGAATACAACAATCAGCCTACCGAGCTAACATTCGAAGCCATCGAAGTACGGGATGGGGTCCTAACCATCAATCTGGTGGCCCTGGAAAATAACGCCTCCATTACTGGATTCTCTATTCGATCGCTTTCAGAAGGAGCCCTTCCTCCTCAGGCGGTTATTCTTGCGAGCGATACCGAAGGCGTTGCTCCATTGGAAGTAGCTTTCAACGGATCCAGTTCCAGTGGGGAGACCGCGCTGGTTTACTCCTGGGATTTTGGAGATGGAGCCAGCAGTCAGGAAGCGAATCCCGTACATGAATACACTGTTGCCGGAACCTATCAGGCTCAACTGACGGTTACGGATGGAAATGGGAACAGCAGTTCGGAACAGATCAGCATTGATGTTTGGGAAGAAGCACCTTCCTGGTCCTTGAGTCTGAACACAGGCACCACTACTTCGGTCACCTATGAACACCGGGATTTTATTGGGGATGAGAACTATCCGGACTACTACTCCAGTAATAATACCTTTAAAAGCACTTCTGCTTCCAGTATCCAACTTTTCCAAACAGAGCGGTTTAGCAAAAATTTGGCTTATACCATACCGGTAGATAATGGTACCTACCGGGTGCATACGTATCATTATGAGCTTTGGTACGGAAAGGCGGGTCCTGAGGCTGGCCCAGGTAACCGTGTTTTTGATATCCTACTTGAAGGACAGCTAGTAAAGGATGATTTTGATATCTTCGTTGAAAGTAACAATCTGCCCACTGAACTCGTCTTCGAAAATGTGGAAGTGGCGGATGGCACACTTGATCTGAATCTCATCGCCTCTGAAAACAATGCCAATATCTCGGGTATCGTTATTGAGCGGATTGACGCAAAAGAGGCCATTCAAGGCAGTACATCGAGACTAATCGTTCATACCGGTTCCGATAAAGAGATGGAATCCTATTATCCCGAATCGTCAAGCTTACCGACGGTAAAACTGTATCCGAATCCAGCAACTTCCGAGGCATTTGTTAGCATGGAAGGTGGTATGCCATTAGACTGGATCGGAATTTATACCTTGAGCGGACAACAAGTAATGTTGCTGAACGTGCGGGATAATGCCCAAACGGAATATGCACTGCCGGTAGGCCGGTTGGAGCAGGGCGTTTATCTGATTCGGTTGATTTCCAGAGGCGGCGACACCGTGCAGGTTAGGTTGATTGTGAATCGATGATCTGACCACCCCCCAGCCCCCTCCTGTTTTCAGGAGGGGGAGAAATGGTACGTTAGGGTTTACGGAATTTATTAGCCTTGCCGTCTCTCAGCCCGATTAAAGGAGCAAAATTTCAGCACGAAATTGACCACCCCCCAGCCCCCTCCTGTTTTCAGGAGGGGGAGTAAGGGTACGTTTTGGGATTACGGATTTTGAAAACTTTGCCGTTCATCTGATTTTCAAACTGAATCGTCCCCATCCCCCTCCTTCTTCAAGGAGGGGGACACAGGGGGAGGTAAAAAAACGACATCGGTAGATTTTAAATTAAACAAAAAAAACCTGGTCAAGAGACCAGGTTTTTTTATTCACTTTAACCACTAACAACCACAAATAACATTCACCTGTCTAGGACAGATAAACCCTATTTGTTGTAGTCCGTACGGGAATCGAACCCGTGTTTCATCCGTGAAAGGGATGCGTCCTAACCCCTAGACGAACGGACCCTTTAAAAGAAAAGAACTATTAATACATTTGTAGTCCGTACGGGAATCGAACCCGTGTTTCATCCGTGAAAGGGATGCGTCCTAACCCCTAGACGAACGGACCATTTTATCAAAGAATTAACTCTTTCCTGAAAGGTGTTGCAAATATAGGGCCTTTCAATAATAAACCAAAACCCACCAAAAAATTATTCGGTGAAGAACCGTCAATCCTTTGAAAATTAGCGATTAAATTTGAATTTCTTTAAAAAAGATATGATTCAACAAACTTTTTTTCATCAGCTACCGTTTCCCTACTAAACCTATAGAATAATTTAAATTTATATAATTATGTCATTACGATTAGGAGATATTGCACCGGATTTTACCGCAGATTCCTCGGTAGGTAAAATCAATTTTCATGAGTATTTGGGCGACAGTTGGGGGATTCTTTTTTCCCACCCAGCTGACTACACGCCAGTTTGCACGACTGAACTTGGTGCAGCGGCTAAGTTAAAAGATGAATTTGACAAAAGGAATGTCAAAATGCTGGCATTAAGTGTAGATGGTGTCGAAAGTCATAAATCCTGGATAAATGATATCAACGAAACGCAGCAGACAACGGTAAATTTTCCCATCATTGCCGACGAAGATAAAAAGGTATCTGAGCTGTACGACATGATCCACCCAAATTCCAACGAGAATTTCACGGTTCGTTCGGTTTTTATCATCGGGAATGATAAGAAAATCAAATTGATTATCACTTATCCCGCCAGTACGGGTAGAAATTTTGACGAATTGCTTCGTGTGATCGACTCCTTGCAACTCACGGCCAATCACAGTGTGGCGACCCCCGCCAACTGGAAGCATGGCGAGGATGTGGTCATTGCTCCGGCCATCAAAAATGAAGACATCCCAGCCAAATTCCCAAAAGGACACAAAGAAATCAAACCCTATCTGAGGACTACTCCTCAACCCAATCTCTAATCAGTTAGAAAAGGATGATCAATATCATCCTTTTTTTGTTTCCCCCTGTACAAAAGGATAATGCCATTTTTTGAAGTCATTGCGACTCTGTAGTTTTGATGATACCAAATCGTTTTTTTATTTCTATTTCTACTACCGGAAAAATCATTACTTTTGAACATTTATTTTCCACCTGAATTGTTCACTGATACAATAGCACATGATTAGTAGTATTATCAAAGGATCCGGGAGTTATTTGCCAGCTATTACCGTTCATAATGAAAATTTTTTGTCTCGGGAGTTTTACGACGCCAATGGCGAAAGGCTGGTAAAACCGAATCCGGACATTGTAGCCACCCTTCAGAAAATTACGGAAATCAGGGAGAGAAGGTATCTCGAAGATCATCTGATGACTTCCGATATGGGCTATCTTGCGGCGAAAATGGCGCTTGAGTCCTCCTCCATTGATGGTGAATCGTTGGATTACATCATTGTGGCTCATAATTTTGGAGATATTCGAAGCGATAATATCCGTATCGATACCTGCCCCACCATTGCGGCCAGGGTCAAGCACAAGCTTGGCATTGCTAATCCTTACACCGTTGCTTACGATTTACCCTTTGGTTGTCCCGGGTGGCTGCAGGGGATGATACAGGCCCATTATTACCTTCAATCCGGAGATGCCAAACGGGTCATGGTAATTGGTGCCGAAAATCTTTCCCGAATATCCGACCCGCACGATATGGATAGCATGATTTTTTCAGATGGTGCGGGTGCGGTCATTCTAGAGGCTTCTGAAACGCCGGAAAAGACGGGGATTCTATCCCATTTAACCCGGTCAGATACCATGGATCATGCCCATTTGCTCAGCATGGGGCCCTCTTATAAGCCGGATTATCCGGAAGACACCTTATTCTTAAAAATGAATGGGAGAAAATTATACGAGTACGCTATCAAAACCGTTCCTCCTACATTAAAGGCCTGTATTGATCGCTCAGGCGTTCCACTTGAAAAGATCAAAAAGGTGCTGATTCACCAGGCCAACGCCAAAATGGACCACAATATTCTGGAGCGTTTATTTCAGTTGTACCAGCAGACAGAGATACCCGCCGAACTCATGCCAATGAGCATTCAGAAATTTGGGAACAATTCTGTGGCTACGGTGCCCATCTTATACGATTTGGTGGCCAAAGGTGAAATGGAAAACCATCGGTTTGTTTCCGGAGAGTATGCATTATTTGCTTCGGTAGGAGCCGGTATGAATATTAATGCAATGGTATATCGCCACCCCTAATTAAACATGTAAACTATGGAAAAAATCGATTCCCATCAACATTTCTGGCATTACGATCCCAAACGGTATCCCTGGATAGGGGAGGGGTTAGAGGTGTTAGCGAACGACTTTCTTCCCGATCAGTTGCACTCCCTTATAGAGGCGAATCAGGTAGTCGGTACCGTTGCAGTTCAGGCAGCCCCTGACGAAGCGGAAACCCAGTTTCTATTAGATCTGGCAGAAAAATTCCCCTTTATCTTAGGCGTGGTCGGCTGGATCGATTTGACTTCTGACCAGTTGACAGATCGATTACATGCCTATCAGCCCTTTTCCAAATTGAAAGGCTTTCGGCACCTGCTGCAGGATGAGACCGATCCGAATTTTATCTTAAAACCCGCTTTTCAGCGGGGATTGGCAAAAATCTTCGAGGCTGGATACAGTTACGACCTGCTGGTATTACCGCATCAGCTGGACGGTGTCATTCAAACGGTAAGAAATTTTCCAAAGGGAAGGTTTGTATTGGACCACCTGGCAAAGCCCTCCATTCAGAAGCAAGAACTAGGCGGCTGGAAAGATAAGATCATGGAACTAGCCCGGTATCCCCAGGTTTCCTGCAAAGTTTCCGGGATGGTGACGGAAGCGGATTGGCAAAACTGGGAGAAATCCGACTTCTATCCCTACCTGGATGTGGTAATGGATGCGTTTGGAGAGGACCGGTTGTTGTTCGGGTCTGATTGGCCGGTTTGTACGCTAGCGGCTTCCTACCAGGAGGTTTGCGGAATTTTGGATTCCTATTTGCTGGGGAAACCGGAAAGCCTTCAAAATAACGTTTGGTATGAAAATGCCCAGCGCATTTACAGACTTTAACACGGAATCATATGAGACGCTATTGTTTGGCATTAGATCTGGAGGATAACCCCGAGGCCATTGCCCGGTACAAGGCAAGTCATCAACAGGTTCCTCCGGTCATTGAGGAAAGTATTCGGGACGCAGGTATACAAGTCATGGAGATCTACCTGACCGGTAACCGACTATTTATGATAATGGAGGTAGCGGATGACTTTTCCTTTGAAAAGAAAGCCCGTATGGATGCGGCAAACAAAAATGTAAAGGAATGGGAGGCGAAAATGGGAAGCCTTCAAAAATCCCTTCCCTGGGCCGCTCCGGGTGAGAAATGGGTACTTATGGAACAGATTTTTTCGCTGGGAGAAACCTAGTCCTCGAATTGGAACTAGCGTTGAATCCAATTCCGCTTTATAAGGGAAAGAAAAAAGCCGCCCGGAAGGGACGGCTTTTTTATGGATCTTACATGTTTTTCACTTCGCTAACCAGCCCATTAAGGACCTTCTTTGCATCACCGAAAAGCATTCTGGTTTTCGGGTCAAAAAAGAGGGCATTTTGGATACCGGCATAGCCGGAACTCATGCTTCGCTTAATGACAATCACATTGGTGGCTCTATTCACTTCCAGGATTGGCATGCCATATATCGGACTGGAGGGATCGTCGTTGGCGGCTGGGTTCACCACGTCATTCGCACCGATAACCATCACCACGTCCGTGTTGGGCAACTGTTCGTTCATGTCTTCCATTTCGATCAGCTTGTCATAAGAAACATCCGATTCAGCGAGCAATACGTTCATATGCCCGGGCATCCGCCCAGCTACAGGGTGAATCCCATAGGTAACTTCTACGCCTTTCTCTTCCAGAATTTTTTCCAAATCATGTACCGCATGTTGCGCCTGAGCGACAGCCAGTCCGTAACCGGGTACCACTACCACGCGTTTGGCGTAGGCCAATAGGATGGCACTGTCATAGGTATTGATCTCCTTGGCCACCTGATCTCCGTCCGCTCCTGCTGCGCTTACACCTGAAGCGGATCCGAAGGAAGTAAAGAGAATGTTACTTACAGAACGATTCATAGCCTTCGCCATGAGTAAGGTCAGCAGCAAACCGGCGGATCCAACCAGAATACCTCCCATAAGCATCACTTTGTTGTCATACAATAAACCAGTAGTCGCTGCGGTCACGCCCGTTAGGGAGTTGAGCAAAGAAATTACTACCGGCATATCTGCACCCCCGATTGGGTAGACGAATAACAAGCCATAAATCAAGGCCAGCAACACCAGACCATACACTAGCAAGGGCTGGGCTTCACCGGCGTTTAGCACATAAACGGCCAGGGCGATGGAAAACCCAAGTACAATGAATGCTAGAATTTTGTTGATCCGGATGTCTTTGATTATTCCCTGGAGTTTTCCCATCGCAATCATGGATCCTGAAAAAGAGACGGAACCGATGATAAGGCTGGCCATCAATACGGCTCCTTTTCCCGTGTCATTGACGGGTAGATCGCCATATTCTACCAGGCCAATCAAAGCAGCAGCGGCACCTCCCATGCCGTTGAAGAAAGAGACCAGTTGAGGCATGGCTGTCATTTGTACGGTTTTGGCAGAATACAAACCACCTACCGTACCCAAAGCGATGGCAATAAGAATTAGCGCAATATTATCCAGACCAGGGGTAAGAAAAGAGGCCACGATAGCCAAAATCATTCCTGCCAGTGCAATGCTGTTGCCTTTTCTGGCTGACTCGGGATGACTCATCAGCTTTATTCCCAGAATAAAAAGCACCACCGCTACCAGATAGCATATATCGATTAGTTGTAAAATCATAATTATTATTTTTTACCGGGTTTCTTTTTAAACATTTCTAACATGCGATTGGTGACGGCAAAGCCTCCGACCACATTCAGCGTGGCAAGCAACACCGCTAAAAATCCCAGCACCAATCCCAGGTAGTTAGCAGGGTCGGTTTTTCCCAGGACAATAATGGATCCCACAATAACCACCCCGGAGAGCGCATTCGACCCGGACATTAGTGGGGTGTGTAGCACCGTAGGGACTTTGGAAATCACCTCTATTCCCACAAATATGGCTAGAATGAATATGTAAAACTCTTGTTGATTAACAGAAATATAGTCTATGATCGCTTCCATTTTACTTTAATAAAGGTTCATAAATAACTTCACCATCGTGTGTGATGCAGGTTCCCTTGATAATCGCGTCTTCAAAGTTGAGGTTTATCTGGTCTTCTTTCAGCAACAACTTCAGTAAATTTTGCACGTTTTTGCTGTACATTTTGCTGGCATCTTCTGGCATGGTGGACGGCAATACCGAGTTTCCAATGATGGTGACACCACTTAGGGTGACGGTTTTGTTGTTTTCCGTTCCTTCACAATTACCGCCATTGACAGCCGCCAGATCTACCACTACGGCACCCGCTTTCATCTTTTCCAACATGCTTTTTGTAATTAAAATAGGTGCTTTTTTGCCGGGGATCAGTGCAGTCGTAATGACCACATCTGATTTAACAATGGATTTTTCCAGCATCTCAGACTGCTTCTGTTTGTATTCTTCGGATTGCTCCACCGCATATCCGCCCGCTCCTTTGTCCTCCACGGCTCCCGGAACCTCTACAAACTTACCTCCGAGGCTCTCCACTTGCTCTTTTACAGAGGGTCGCGTATCAAAGGCTTCGACCACTGCTCCTAACCTTTTGGCAGTAGCGATGGCCTGAAGACCGGCCACACCAGCTCCGATGACCAGCACTTTGGCCGGAGCGATGGTTCCGGCTGCTGTCATCAACATGGGGAAAAACCGGGGTAAATTGGCAGCAGCCAATAGAACGGCCTTGTAGCCTGATACGGTACTCATGGAAGACAATACATCCATGCTTTGCGCCCGGGTAATTCGCGGAATGGAATCCATACTAAAGAGCGTAACTCCCGTTTCTGCCAATGTTTTCATGAGGTCCCTGGCTACCAGCGGCTGGTAGACTCCAATAAGGTACTTTCCTTTGGATAACTTTTTTTGATCTTCCGATTCAAGCGGGTTGATTTGGAAAATCATTTCAGCGGCATCCAGCACTTCTGCTCTGGATTTTACCTTGGCACCTGCGTCCTTGAAAACCTCATCCGAAAGGAAGGAAGATGCTCCTGCTCCTTTTTCAATCAGGACCTGATTACCCGATCCCGTGAGTACCTTCACTGCCTCCGGATGCAGGGATATCCTGGTTTCCGGTGACGGTTCTTTTAAAATTCCTAAAATCATATTGGTGGTTAATTGATTACTTCAAAACAATTCCAATTCCAGCGGTTGCAAGTGGTTGTGGTTAAGCGAGCCATTCAATGATGGTAGTGCAAAAAAAGCACTTTTTTAGGGATTTTACAGTAATGTCTTTTAAAAGTTTACTAAAATAAAGCGCAAAACCATTTTTTTATTTAAATTTCAAAACATAATCGAAAATATAGTTGACTAACCCACTGGTGGTAATTGGGACATGGGATTGATTAGCTATTGAAACAACAAACTTTATTAGATTTATGCGAATGACACGTTTATTTTTGCCAATTCTATTGACTGTTCCTTCGCTGGTATTTTCCCAGAATAATGCCAGTGAGGAAGGCCTTCCCTTTTTTGATTATTGGCCTGTAATTTTATTACCTATTTTCGTTATTGTATTGTACCGGATCTGGAAACGGCGCCGAAACAAATGAGCCGTTAAAAAGCGATCCCGGCTTGCTGAGAGAATATAATTTATCCTATAACCCCAAAATAATGATCCAACTAGCTCCATTCCTGGTAGCACTCCTTCTGTTAGCTCCTTTGAGTGCTTCCGCTCAAGAGGCTGTTCGTCAGACAATCGCTGACGAGATGGCCTATTCCATAAATCAGGAAATGATTAATCATTGGTATCCCAAGGCCTATGACACCAAATTTGGAGGCTATTTGAGTAGTTTTGAATATGATTTTTCACTTTCTGAAAATCAGCATAAAATGATTGTCTCCCAGGCAAGGCATCTCTGGACCTTATCAAAAATCAGGGAAAGGTTTCCCGAAGTGGAGCATTACGAGGCAGGAGCAAAAATGGGCTTTGAATTTCTCCGGGACAAATTTTGGGATGCTGAATACGGAGGCTTCCACACCCTGCTGACCCGGGAAGGGGCATTGCCCGAAGGCAGTGCCGGTGAGAAGACAGCTTATGGTAACGCTTTTGGTATCTATGGGTTGGCAGCCTACTATAAGGAAACAGGAGATCCGGAAGCCTTGAGCCTGGTAAAGAAAGCTTTTTACTGGTTGGAAGATCACAGTTATGATCCGGTGCATGGGGGGTATTTTCAAAACCTTTCCCGCGATGGTACGCCCCTTGTGCGCTCAGCAGAAACCCCTTCCACCTCCACCATCGGGTATAAAGATCAAAATAGTTCCATTCATTTATTAGAGGCATTTACCGAATTGTATCAGGTTTGGGAAGATCCACTGGTGAAAAAACGTACGGAAGCACTTTTGAAGCTGATCAGGGACACCATTGTCCAGGAGCAGGGTTACCTGCAGCTTTTTCTGGAAGCAGATTGGACTCCGGTAAGTTTCAGGGATCAAGGTAGGGAGGCCATTGAAAAGCACCATGCCATCGACCACGTTTCGTACGGCCACGATGTGGAGACAGCCTACCTGATGATGGAAGCTTCTCATGTTTTGGGTTTGGAAAACGATTATAAAACCTGGGAAACCGGAAAGAAAATGGTAGACCATGCCCTGACCTTTGGTTGGGACGAGGCCAGGGGTGGCTTTTTTGATGGGGGATATTATTTCCCCGGAAGGGAAACTCCCGAAACGGTTAAGGATACGAAAAACTGGTGGGCGCAGGCTGAAGGACTGAATACCTTGCTCATCATGGCGGATTTGTATCCGGATGATCCCCAGCACTATTTTGAAAAATTCAGGAAACAATGGGATTACATACAGCAATACCTGATAGATCACGAATATGGAGAATGGTATTCGGGTGGACTGGACAAACAGCCCGATCTGAAATTGGAAAAAAAGGGCCACATCTGGAAAACAGCCTATCATAATTTCCGGTCGCTGAATAATTGCGAATTGAAATTACGGGATCCATCGCATTTGAGCCTTACCATTAAAAAGAGCGATAACTAAAAAAAAGATGTGAAAGCTATGTTTATAAAATATTCGTTTTTCACTCGTTAACTTTTCCCTATATTACCGGGCAAATTTTAATCCAGATTTGGCTTTCCCAATGATGGAAAAAAAGCAAATGACACACTAAATTAGATGGTATCCATAAACCTAAAACCTGCTATTACTTCGAACGTTTTGCCTTTTGCAATCATTTTCGGATTAACTTTTTTTTATTCCTGCAATCCACCCCAGGAAGAGTTAAGGATCAAGCGTATTAGCAGTGAATCCGCTACCCAAATGGCGGTTGAACTTGAGAACCTGGTCCAACCCGAGTTGGAAGAAGGCCTGGAAATTTCACTTTGGGCATCGGATTCCTTGGTGTTTGACCCCATTTCCATTGATTTTGATGATGAGGGAGCGTTGTATTACAGCCGGACAAACCGCCAAAAAAGCTCCGAGTTTGATATCCGGGGACACCAGGACTGGGAAATCCGATCCATCGGGCTCCAATCGATTGAAGACAAAAGGGCATTTCTCAGAGCGGAACTTTCGGAGCAGAATAGTGAAAAGAACGAGTGGCTGAGGGATGTCAACGGCGACGGAATCCGCGATTGGCGGGACATGACCGTAGAAAAAGAGCATATTTACCGCCTTGAAGATACAGACGGAGACGGCCTGGCCGATCAATACCAATTGGTGTTTGAGGGATTAAATGAAGAGGTAACGGATGTAGCCGGTGCGGTCATGAAATACGGAGACGACCTTCTTGTAGGAGCAGGACCGGATATGTGGCGCATGCAACTAGACGAGCGAACGGGTTTGGTCGAAGAAAAAGAATCCATCGCTCACGGTTTTGGAGTGCATATTGGTTTTGGTGGACATGGGATGTCAGGAGCAGAAATGGGTCCTGATGGCAGGGTTTACTGGGGAATAGGCGATATCGGCTTTAACGGAGTGGATCAGGATGGAAACCAGCACAAGTATCCGAATCGGGGAGTTATCGCCCGCTCCAATCCGGATGGCAGTGATTTTGAAATTTTTGCCATGGGGGTACGGAACACCCACGAATTTGTTTTTGATGATTATGGCAATCTGATCAGCGTGGACAATGATGGGGACCACCGAGGAGAAAGTGAGCGCCTTGTCTATCTGGTCGACGGCTCGGATACCGGTTGGAGGATAAACTGGCAGTTTGGAAAATACCGGGACCCCAAAAATAACTCTTATAAGGTTTGGATGGACGAAGGGATGTACTTGCCCAGGCACGAGGAGCAAGCCGCTTATTTCATTCCCCCCATAACCAATTACGTCAATGGCCCTACCGGTATGGTATATAACCCAGGTACCGCTTTGGGAGACAAGTGGAAAAACACGTTTTTCGTAGCCGAATTTGTCGGTAATCCGGCTCGTTCCGGTATTCATGCCTTTAAGCTGGAACCCGAAGGTGCAGGATTTGCCCTGAAAGAGACCGAAAAAATCATGGGGGGGATACTGGCTACCGGGATGGATTTCGGACCGGATGGTGCCTTGTATTTCTCCGACTGGATTGATGGTTGGGGCACAAAGGATTACGGTAGGGTTTGGAAACTAGACGATTTGTCGGGGAAAAATGATCCGGCAAGAAAAGAAACGGAAAACCTGATGCGGGCTGATTTCAAAGCCAAGGATCTCTCGGAATTAGAATCTTTATTAGGCCATGCAGACAAACGCATTCGGCAAAAGGTTCAATTTGAACTGGTCACCCGGGGAGATAGCGGTTGGAAGGTGTTTGAAAACCAACTGAATCAGGAAGCTAATCAACTGGCACGGGTTCATGCCATATGGGGAATTGCCCAGATGGGTAGGGCAGGAGATAAGGAACGCTCGGGCGAACTCCTGATGAATTATCTTGATGATAGTGATTCGGAAATCAGGGCTCAGGCCGCTCGCTGGATAGGGGATATGCGATTTGAAGATGCGGGAGATGCCTTGATTCCCTTGCTTAAAGACAGCTATCCACGGGCTCGTTTCTTCGCTGCCGAAGCCCTGGGTAGGATTCGTCACCATGCCGCCGTGCAACCACTTATCAGCATGCTTGAAGTAAATAATGACGAAGATGTGTATTTAAGGCATGCCGGAAGTCTGGCGCTGGCTAGAATTGGAGATCAGGAAGCGGTTCAGAACTTGCACGAGCACTCCTCCCGAGCAGTTCGGATCGCCGCAGTAGTCGCCCTCAGGAGAATGCAGTCACCTTCCATTGAGGTGTTTTTAGAAGATGAAGATGAATACATTGTAGCGGAAGCAGCCCGCGCCATCAACGATGATTTTTCCATTGAGGAAGCCTTGCCTTCGCTTGGGAATGTGTTACAGCGAACGGACCTTAGTTCCGAGCCACTTATTCGAAGGGCTATTAACGCCAACCTAAGAGTTGGCTCTGAATCGGCCCTTAGTAATCTATTGAACTATATTCCCAGAGAAGGGGCACCCGAGGCGATGCGAAAGGAAGCCATTGATGCCCTTTCTACCTGGGCGTCTCCGTCCCTATTGGATCGGGTGGATGGCCGGTATCGGGGAGAAATGAGCAGGGATTTGTCCCATTTGAAGGCTCAGGCATCCGATGTAATCCAGCAAATGCTAACTCACCGAAACAGTAATCTTCGTTTGGCGGCCGTTCAGGCAGCTGGCAGGTTAGCCTTATCCCAAACTGCCGATCTTTTGTTTGCAAAACTTCAAAATGACAGTAACGAAGAAGTACGGGAAGCTGCCTTGCGGGCATTGGCTGTTTTGGAATGGGATGAAATGGATCGCGCGCTGGAGCGTGCCACTCAGGATCCGGCAAAAATCGTCCGGATAGCGGGGCTCGATATAATGGGGCAGATGGAATTCGATGGAGAATTACTGGCAAGTTTATTGAAGGAGGTTATTGATAACCAGGAAATTGAAGAAAAACAAGCGGCCCTGCTCACCTTGGCAGATGTAGAAGACGCACATGCGATACCTGTAATGGAAGATTTACTTGATCGATGGGAAAATGGAAACCTGCATCCGGGACTGGTTTTGGAATTGGAAGAAGGGCTGGAAACACTTGGAAATGAGCGGTTATTGGAAAAGTTTGCAACGATTCAGTCTTCATTAAGTACGGACGAATTATTGGCGTCTTACGCAGGAAGCTTGTATGGAGGAGATGAGCGTGCAGGAGGAAGAATCTTTTTTCAACACCAAAATGCGCAATGTATGCGTTGTCATGCATATAACGATTATGGCGGCATGGCAGGTCCCCGTTTGAATGGTATAGCGAAGGTGCTGAATCGGGAAGAACTGTTGGAGGCCTTGATCAACCCGGGTAAACGAGTGGCTCCCGGATACGGGGTAGTGACACTTAAGCTAAGTGAGGGCGAAACGGTTTCCGGAATTTTGGTCTCTGAAAATGAAGAAGTGGTCAACCTTAAAATCGGAAATGATCCTGAAAAATCGGTACCTAAAAGTGGAATTGAGGAACGGACAGATGCGTTGTCCTCGATGCCTGATATGAAAGGATTGCTAACAAAGCGTGAGATTCGCGATTTGGTCAGTTTTTTGGTCACCCTGACCGATGAATGGTAAGTGGGGATACCCGATCGGATTCAATAAATGAACGGAGTAACAAGAAGGGAATAAAATTGGTTATTATCACATGTTAAAGGAAATTCAGTTGTCAAATAGAATCAGCCGTATTATAAACGTATTTTTTCTGATTGCACTTACTTTGTTAATTTTTCGCTGTTCGGAAAAAACGCAAAAGCCGGTATCGATTGAACTGACTCCGGAGGAAGTAAATCAACAAGCAGAGGCGGTATTGAATTTGGTGAAGCCCGAAACGCACGCCGACTTGAATTTAGATATTTGGGCTGTTGATTCACTGGTAGCGGATCCCATTTCCATGCAGATGGATGATTTGGGCCGTGTATATTACACCAAGACCAATCGAAGAAAAATTTCGGAATTTGATATTCGTAGCCACCAGGACTGGGAGATTTCTTCCCTCAAAATGCAGCATGTTGAGGATAGAAGGGACTTTCTTCACAGGGAGTTGGCCCCTGAAAACACTGCCGAAAACGAATGGTTACCGGATATCAATCAAGATGGCTCACACGATTGGATGGACCTGACAGTAGAGAAGGAAAACGTTTTTCGATTGGAGGATACGGATGCTGATGGAAGAGCCGATCGGTCGCAATTGATAGTAAGTGATTTTAATGAGGAAATCTCAGATGTAGCGGGTGCGGTCTTGTACCACGAGGAGGAATTATTCGTAGGGGTTGCGCCGGATCTGTGGAAATTACAGGATACCAATGGAGACGGTGTCATGGACGAGAAGGAATCTTTGGTGCATGGTTTTGGTGTTCACATAGGCTTTGGCGGACACAATATGTCTGGGTTAAAAGTGGGTCCGGAAGGCAAGATTTACTGGGGTATAGGAGACATTGGGTTTAATGGGGTAGACAAAGAAGGGAATGAGCATGTTTATCCCAATTGCGGGGTAATTGCAAGGGCAAATCCGGATGGAACGGACTTTGAAATTTTTGCTTATGGCGTACGAAATACGCATGAGTTTGACTTTGACGAATACGGAAATCTGATCAGTGTAGACAATGACGGGGATCACCGCGGAGAACAGGAACGAATCGTTTACCTGGTAGAAGGTTCGGATACGGGATGGCGGATCAACTGGCAATTTGGAAAATATCGGGACCTAAAGAATAACGAGTATAAAGTTTGGATGGATGAAGATATGCATTTGCCCAGATCGGATGAGCAGGCAGCTTATTTTATTCCTACCATTGCTAACTACATCGATGGTCCTACGGGAATGGTTTTTAATCCGGGTACGGCACTAGGGCAACAGTGGAAAAATAAATTTTTCGTAGCAGAGTTTGCTGGAAATCCCGCCAGGTCTGGTATTCATGCATTCAGCCTGAAACCCAAGGGCGCAGGATTTGAAATGGGCGAAACCGAGCAGTTGGTAGGAGGAATTTTAGCCACCGGAATGGATTTTGGTCCGGATGGTTCCTTGTATTTTGCGGACTGGATTGATGGTTGGGTAAATAAAGGGTATGGCAGAATCTGGAAGTTAACCGACCAGACCGCCTCCGCAGATCCCATGAAAATGACGGCATCCTACCTGGCTGCGGACTATAGGGAATTGGCATTGGAAGAACTAGCTGGATTATTAGAATACGAAGACCAGCGCGTACGTCAAAAGGCACAATTTGAACTGGCCAAACGCGGGGAATCCGGTTTACAGGTATTTCAGGAGAAGTTGACGAATGGTACTGATCAGTTGGCCAGGGTTCATTCTATATGGGGGATTTCACAATTTGCCCGAAAAGATGCTGAAACCGCAAAGTTGCTGTTGCCGTTTCTATCGGATACTGAGGATGAAATCCGGTCTCAGGCAGCCAAATGGTTGGGAGATGTGCGGTATGAGCCAGCAGGAGAGAACCTCGTTCCCCTTTTAACGGACGAGCACGCCCGGGTTCGTTTTTTTGCAGCGGAAGCGATTGGTAGAATTGGATACGAAGCAGGCAAAGAAGCATTGGTCAACTTATTAGCTGAAAATGACGATGAGGATGTGTACATCCGGCATGCTGCCAGTCTGGCACTGGCCAGGGTGTCTAATCCTGCGTTTTTGATTTCCCTTGCTGACCATCCTTCCGATGCCGTCCGTTTGGGAGCCGTACTGGCACTTCGTAGGCTTCGGCACGAAGGAATTACCGAATTTTTGAGGGATGAGAGTGAATACATAGTGGCCGAAGCGGCCCGGGCGATAAACGATGATTTCTCCATTCCAGCGGCACTACCCGCTCTCGGGCGGCTGCTGGTAAATGGAAATTTCGATTCAGAACCCTTGCTTAGAAGAGCCATTAATGCCAATCTCCGATGGGGAACCGATGAAGCACTTTCTAATCTACTCACGTATATCAACCGGGCTGATGCGCCGGAATCCATGCGCACGGAAGCTATTGCTACTGTGAGTAGCTGGGCATCCCCGTCCGTGTTGGATCGGGTAGATGGCTGGTACAGGGGAGAGGTGCAAAGAAGCGTTGCCGATCTCAAAGCCGCAAGCGCCCAAACATTGATGGAAGTGGCGATCAGTGATTCTCCAACTATCCGGGAGGCAGCCGTGCAGGCATTAGGAAGCCTGGCGATCGGCCAGTCCTCCGAAATTCTGATACAGCGCTTATCGGCTGACCCGGTGGTGGCGGTGCGGGAGGCCAGTATAAGAGCCTTGGCCAAAATGGAACAGGCACCTATTGATCAAGCCATTGAGCAAGCCTTGGCGGATCAGGAAAAAAGGGTGCGGGTCGCAGGCCTGGATTTAATTGCGCAGTTGGATATAGAAGATGAAACCAAGGCCAGCTTGCTGGAAGAGGTAATTCAAAAAAGAACGGTAGAAGAGCAGCAAGCGGCCGTTTCTACCCTTCCGAAATTGAATGAAAACGTGTCCCTGCCGGTTTTGGAGCGATTGCTGGACCAGTTGGAAAACGGTACGCTGCCCCCTTCCATAGAATTGGAATTCTTTGAAGCCATGGAAAGTATGGAGGCAGGTACCTTGCTCAGCCGATACGAAAACATTAAATCCGAGATGTCGGAAGACGATCTGTTGGCCAGTTATAGCGGCAGTATGTACGGGGGAGATGAATCCAAAGGGAGACGAATATTTTTCCAGCATGCATCCGGGCAGTGCATTAAATGCCATGCCTACGACGATTTTGGTGGAAATGCGGGCCCTAAACTTAACGGTATCGGAAAAAAATTAAATAGAAAGCAACTGTTGGAAGCGTTAATCGCGCCCAGTGAACGGTTGGCACCCGGATTTGGTGTGGTTACCCTCACCTTGGAAACCGAAAAAACCCTGGCCGGTATCAAAGTGGATGAAGATGATTCCAGTATTACCGTAAAAATGGGTAACCAGCCAGATACCCTTATCCAAAAATCAGCTATTGTAGAAAGAAGGGATGCACCGTCCAGTATGCCCGATATGAAAGAATACCTGACACGAAGAGAAATCAGAGATCTGGTAAGTTTTTTAGCAACATTGGAAGAGCCGTTTAACTAATTTCCACTTATATAAATTTTATTTTAAAGCTAGAATGAGTTAGATTCAATTTGCCTAAGAAATGTACCTTTGTATAGCTTCTTTGGGAAACCAATGATAAAAACTGTTTTTAAACGATAATCCATTATCGAATATGCCCAGATTACCTGTACGTATTTATTTTATTATCTTCTTTATTTTTCCGTTCAGCCTCTTCGCTCAGCAAAAGGAACAAACTGAATTGAAATATTCTTTAGATGAGGATGGGAGTCAGTACGTAAAATTAACCTTTTTAAATCAAATTTGGGTACGCAATACCTGGAATAACCCTGGAACTACCGTGGATGGTTACCTGGAAGACCAAACCTTCGATATTGGCCTACGCAGGACCCGAATCCAGTTATTTGGTCAATTGACGGATAAAGTGTTTTTCTATACTCAATTTGGAACCAATAATTTAACCTATTTGGGAGAAAGAAAACAAGGTTTGTTTTTTCACGATGCGCTGGGAGAACTAGCCCTTTGGGAAGACAAGTTATCCATCGGTACCGGCCTTACGGGTTGGAATGGAGTATCCAGGTATTCTTCTCCTTCCGTCGGCTCGATTTTATCATTGGATGCCCCCTTGTACCAGCAAACCACCAACGATGCCACCGACCAGTTTCTGAGAAAATACTCCATTTATGCCAAAGGAAAAATAAATCGCCTGGACTACCGCATGGCACTGAGCAAACCCATGGCGGTAAGTCAGTCTTCCGTTCAGGGAGATAGTCCGGGTTTGGAGGCAACTTTTGCGGGTTCACCTGCCGGACTACAAGTACACGGGTATTATATGTACCAGTTTTTTGATCAGGAGTCCAATACTACCCCCTATAATGCGGGCTCCTATCTGGGAAAAAAGCATGTCTTTAATATTGGAGCGGGATTTCTTTACCAAAAAAAGGCCATGTGGTACCTGGAACAACTAGACGGACCGACTGTCTATACGGACCTGGCCTTGCTGTCGGTCGATGTGTTTTATGATAAACCGCTCAATCCTAGCGAAAATACAGCCCTTACCCTTTATGGGGCCTTTCATTCCAATGACTATGGCAAGAATTACGTTCGAAATCTGGGTGTCATGAACCCAACGAATGGAACCACCGCCCAGGCTGGTTTTAATGGTCCGGGAAATGCATTTCCTATGATGGGCACTGGAAATAGTTTTTACGGACAAGCAGGTTATTTGATGAAAAAAGATCTTTTAGGCACTTGGGGGACATTGCAGCCCTTCGTCACCAGCCAGATTTCAAAATTTGACTTGCTGCAAGACCGGGTAATCACCTATGAATATGGGTTCAATTGGTTGATTAATGAAAATCAGACAAAACTTTCCCTAAACTATCAGAGTCGACCGGTGTTTCTGGAGTCTCAGGAAGGGATTTTCTCATCCGACAGGAAAGGCATGCTGGTTTTTCAATTTCAGGTTTCCATCTAATACTATAAATAGTATTCTGAGTAAAAAGGGAGTTGCAGAATTTACCGGTACTGTTTTTCATCCATATGGATAGGCCCCGGCCGGTCTCTTAAATGAGCAGGATGCTGGGCAGCGAGTACCGTCATGATCTCAGAAATAACAGATAGAGCGATTTCTTCCGGGCTTTCAGCCCCAATATGGAGCCCCATGGGTCCATAAATGCGCTTAAGTTGGTTTTCTTCCAGGTGAATTCCCGCTGTTTCCAGGTTTTCAATCAATTTCTCCAGCTTTTTCTTGGGTCCCAAGACCCCCAAATAGGGAAAGGAAAAGGGATAAAGCCCTTTCATGATTTCCAGATCATAATTGAAATTATGGGTCATCAAAACCACGGCCGTTCGCTGATCCGGGTTTAATTGCGCAAGCACCTCCTGAGGCGTTCCTACCAGGTATTGAGAAACCATCGGAAAGCGGATAGGGTCCACGTACTCCGATCTGCCGTCCGCCAACACCATTTCCCATCCCATCACATCGGCCAAACGGGCCAATGGGATAACATCGTTTCCAGCACCGATTAGCATCAATTTAATCGGTGCTGGAATAAATTCTACAAAAGCTTGCAAAGGCGATTGAACGTCAATTGGTATAATGATCGAGTGCTTTTTCCGCAATACCTCTTCTGCTTTGTCCCTGGCAAAGGATTGTAAGGAATCGCTGAGCGGGTCAGCACTGGAATTTTGAGCACAAATGGTCTCACTTAACAGCAAACAGGTACCCGTCTGAACAGACCGTTTTTCCTGGGTATTAAAAACGGTAATGATTACTTTTTCTTCTCTGTCTTCCAGGCAGCGTTTCAAAAGGGCAATGGGGTTGTTTTCCACTTCCGGTAGAATGGGTTCAATGAGAATGTGAATGATACCATTGCATCCCAGCCCAACCCCGAATTTCGCATCGTCATCGTCCGTGGTGTCGTAGGTGACCAACATGGACTTCTCACTGAAAATGACCATTTGAGCCTTTTTTAGGGCATCCCCTTCCAGGCAGCCCCCAGAAATGGCACCGGTTAGTTGTCCGTTTTCGGTAACCAGCATCCTGGCTCCGGGTCGTCTGTAAGACGAACCATCCACTTTTACGACCGTGGCCAGGGCGGATGCTTCGCCGTTTTGGACCGCCAATTCATGAGCGGCTACTATGGATTTAATTTCTTTCATTTTTCTAGAAACCGCCCTTATGGAAATAATTTAGTGGATAAACATCGTTTTTTTTGAATGTTTCCTTGTCCGGCGGCAAACTTAAAAAAGCATCCGCCTCCGAAAGGTGTACCCAATCCCCGGATCCTGAGTTTTTTATCGGGTAGGCCATGATGTTGCCTTCCTGGATTTCGGTCCTCACCAGCAGGTGATAGGTTACCGGTTTTTTAAAAATCACCTCCTCCGCCAATATCCCGGAGGCTTGTGGCTCTTGTCTTCTTAACTGTTTAGACAGCCAGGGTTTAAAATAGTTGTGAAAACACACCAAGGAGGAGCTGGGATTACCGGGAAATCCAAAAACGAAATTTTCATTTTTCCTTCCGAATAAAAAAGGCTTCCCTGGTTTCTGCTTTACTCCATGAATCAGAATTTCCAGGCCTAGTTCGTTTAATACTTCGGGAAGAAAATCAAATTTGCCCTTCGAAACTGCTCCGGAAAATAGCAAAATGGCATGGCTTTCCAACGCTTTCTCGATTGCGCTGCGGAGCGCTTCCTTGTGATCCGGTAGGTGGGCTGTTTGTGCCGCTATGCCCAGGTTTTGTAATGCGGCCGCTAGCATGTACACGTTTGATGTGCGGATTTGGTGGGGTAGGGGCTGCTGATCCACTCCCACGAGTTCATCACCAGTGGCACATATAAGTACCTTCGGCGGCCGGACGACCTTTACTTTTTCCTGCCCAAGAGAGGCCAGCACACTCAAAATTCCAGGATGGATCCAGGAATCTTTTCGTAAAATCAGGTCGCCTTTCTTTGCATCGGTACCCTGGAGGTGGACGTTTTTGAATTTTTTATATTCCAATTCATTTACTTCTGCGATACCCTGGTTGATTTGGACCATTTCGTAGGGTACCACACAATCTGTATTTTTCGGTAAGACCGCTCCGGTCATCACTTCCAGACAATTTTCGGCATTTTTCAGCGTCATCTGTTCCTGCCCGGCTGCCTGAATACCTTCAATTTCGAACTGCTTTTTTGTTTGTAGCACTGCGGACTGAATGGCAATTCCATCCATGGTAACCCGGTGAAACGGCGGCGCATCCCGGTCTGCATATACATCGGATGCAAGGGTGTGATTCAGGCTTTTCTGGAAGGGAATGAACTCCTCCGGTAAGGATAAGGGATTACTGAAAAGAATTTCTCTGGCTTGGGTTACACTAATCATTGGTAGTAGGTTATTAAGATAAGAAGCCCCTATCGGAGACCTTACCCGCCTAAAAAGGACATTGATTTTTTGGGGGTTTTCTGACTTTGGGCTTCGGCCTCAAAGCCATCTTTTTCTTTTTTGGCGACCGCCTGAATTATTTCATCCATAAGGGCGACATCGCTCGCCCCACTTCTTAAGACATCCCTAAGATTGGTTACCGGTGGCCCGTATAGACAAGTCCTCAATTCTCCGGTGGCCGAAAGCCGGATCCGGTTGCAGGTACCACAAAAGGTTCTGCTAAAGGCCGGGATGATCCCAAAGGTGCCAAGAAAGCCGGGGACCTGGTAATTGACAGAGGTACTGTTTTTTTCATCCAACACCTTCCGCATATTCGGAAAAAATTCCTTGATGTATTCCAGGAGAGCGATGTGGTTCCATCGAGGGGGTACAAACTTCCCGGTTCCGTTAAACGGCATTTCTTCCAGAAAACGTACGGACAAGGGGTAGTTTTCAGTCAATTTGACAAACGGAATAATATCTTCCGTGTTTTTATTGCCATCGACCACGCAATTCAGTTTGACGACAAATCCCTGATCCATCAGGTTCAGAATGCATTGGTATACCTCTTCGAACCGGTCCCTTCGGGTGATCTCAAAAAAGCGTTGCTTATCGAGAGAATCGAGCGATATATTGATCTTACGGATGCCCAGCGTTGCCAGGTCCTGGATTTGGGTATTCGTGATGGATCCGTTACTGGTAAGGGTGATTTCTTTAAGGTCAGGTTGTTGGGAAAGTTGGGTTAAAAAACCCATTATTCCTTTTCTAACGAAGGGTTCGCCTCCTGTAATTCTGATTTTTTTTACCCCTAATTGAATAAATAACGAAGCCAGGTAATCGAGTTCTTCGTAAGAAAGCAATTCTGTTCGGTGAACAAAATCCATACCTTCTTCGGGCATGCAGTAATAACACCTGAAGTTGCATCGGTCTGTAACGGATAGCCTCAGGTAATCCAATTTTCTGCCGTACCGATCTATCAATTCTTTCTGCATGCTACTCTATATTTCCATTTATATATAACGCATCCTATGGGTGGGCGTTTACCCATACCGTCTGGTCGGCAAAGTACTCCTTTTTCCAGATAGGAACCTTGTTTTTTAATTCATCTATCAAAAACCGGCTAGCCTCGAACGCATCCTTTCGATGGGCTGTTGCCGTACCGATGACGACAACCGGTTCGCCAATTTGTTTGCTTCCCAAGGCATGCACCATCAAAAGCTTTTTAATGGGCCATTTCTCCATGGCTACAGCAGCCAATTTTTCCATTTCCCGCAGGGCCATGGGCTTATAGCCTTCAAATTCCAATTTCACAACAGCTTTTCCCTGCGCATGGTTTCTTACATTTCCAATAAACAGGTTTATTCCTCCGGCTTCGGGGTCTTGCAGCCAGGAATACACTTCGTTGAGATTGATTTGGTTGACAAGTACTATTTTCTTCATATCAACCGCCGCTAACAGGTGGAATTAAAGCAATTTCCTGATTTCCAGAGATAGGGGTTTCATCATCAGCGTATTCCTGATCCACAGCAATGGCGAAGCTATTTAAATTACCCATTGCCGGGTATTGATTTAAAATCCATCGCTTTAACTCCAATACGTTAGCAATTTTTGATTCAACTGGTAAAGATAACACCTGCTGCCCCATCAGCTCCTTTGAAATTCCGAATAAAAGCACTTCCATAGTTGGTTGAAATTTTTGCTATGATGACTATAAATTTACGCAAACCGTTTTGATTAAGCACGAAAATAGATCGCTTATTAGAGAGAGATGGAAAGATCACCTGTATTTTGGGCGTTTGATTGAAACCATCGGTCGAATTCCAATTTCATTTTAGTAGGGTGAAAGGGAGTTAATTCAAAATAATATTATGATAGTATTCT
>JAWLFL010000168.1:0-3120 GCA_041685605.1 Cyclobacterium sp.
TTTCGGGATTATTTTCCCGGCATTGCCATCACAGGTGATCCCGGGCAAAACACATCGCTTTCCCTTGCTACCGGAAGCGGAACGGGCATGGTCTTATATTACCATTACGATGGAGATACCGTGTCCACTGCGTATCCAATCAATACCATTCAATCCCGCCATTTCAACGGTATTTTAAATGACCGGCAGGGTTCGGCCATTAGTTCTGTAGTAGAAAGAGGAGAAGCATATGAGGTACCTGGAGAACGGGTTGGTTCGAAGGCCGGTTTAGGGCTTTTGGTCAAACTGGACATGAGTACTTTACATGGGTTTTTGGATACCCTCGAAAACATTACGTTCAACCAGATCATGCTGGAGGTAGGACCAGTTGAAGAGTATCCTGAATTTAAAGCTCCCTACAATCCCCTCGTCATGTATTTTGCCACGGAAGATAATGAAATCTACCGTAGGTTTGATGGAGAAAAAGTAGCCATTCAAGCCGAAGGACAGGGGCATACAGGCCTGGATCCGGAAGGAAATGTGGTCCCGACCACCAACAATCAAACCGGGTTGATATTTAATTCCGAAGACCGGTTGTATGCCAATCAGATTACTTCTTACGTAAATGCGATATACCGTTCCGGCTTGGTGCGAACGGATTTATTCTTGTACCCCAACATTCCCAGCACAGAAAGAAATCCGGTAACCTCGGATGCCTTCAAGCACTCGCTTCGGGAATTCAAGCTGCCGAAAGAAAACATTAAATTAAAAGTTTATTATACCAGGATCAGGTAACTCCTTACCAACAATCAATCGGTTTTAGTAAAAAGCAAGGCTGCCCATTGATGGTTTGTTTTCTGGCCGCCAGGTTTCAGGTGATAAAGGCCCGCCTCCATGCGTATATCTTCGCTATCCCCTTCGTAAAAGCCGCTCAACAAGAGTTGGCCGCCAGGAATTAGTTTAGTGCTGTAGCTTTTTATTTCATCCAATAGTACGTTTTTATTGATGTTTGCCAATATCAAATTGTAATGCCCGGGGGCTTTCACTGTGGTAATGCTGCCTTTTTGCATGTACAAACCGTTTAGCCCATTTAGTTCAAAATTTTCATTCCCATTTTCCACGCTCCATTCGTCTATATCAAAGGCGACGACCTCTTTGGCTCCCAGTTTTTTAGCCATAATAGCCAGAATACCCGTTCCTGATCCAGCATCCATGACTTTTTTAGCCTGAAGGCCCATGGAAAGCATCCATTCCAACATAAGGAAGGTGGTAGCATGGTGTCCGGTACCAAAAGACATCTTTGGGTTAATGATGATTTCGTGAATGAATTCATCTTTCCTACTCGGATGAAAAGTCGCTCTCACATATACCTTGTCAGTCAGGCTAATGGGATCGTAATTTTTTTCCCATTCTTCATTCCAATTCGTTTTAGGTAAACGCCTTTCGTTTACCTTAATCTGTGCGGGCTTTTCGTACCGGGCAAGAAAGTTTTCCCAAAGGGAAGTATCCAGCGTCCCTGACAAAATACAGGCATCAAAACCCGTTTCTGTTTCCAGAAAGGAATCAAAGCCAATGTCTGCCAACTCGGCTATTAGAATCTCCTTATATTCCGACGTGCAAGTGATATTAAATTCCTGATACTCCACTGATGAAAGGGTTAAATAATAGCCAGTTAAAAAGAACCCGGACAGGATGCCCGGGCGTTAACGAGTGCCGGATATTAAAAGGACTGAACAATCGCGACAAAGTCTCTGGATTTCAGAGAAGCCCCTCCTATTAAACCTCCGTCAACGTCTGGCTTGGAGAATATTTCCCTGGCGTTGTCAGGCTTGCAGCTACCGCCATAGAGAATGGAAATTTCATTGGCGGTGGCCTCTCCGTATTTTCCAGCCAGGTGGCTTCGGATGGCGGCATGCATATCCTGTGCTTGCTCTGAAGAAGCCGTTTTGCCGGTGCCGATCGCCCATATGGGTTCGTATGCAATAACTGTCTTTTTTAGTTCCTCCTCCGTGAAGTTAAAAAGGCTTGCGGTAAGTTGGTCCTTTACATAGGTTTCATGCGTTCCGGCTTCCCGGATTTCCAGGGGTTCGCCACAACAAAATATAGGTTGCAAGCCGTTATCCAGTGCCTGCCGGGTTTTTGCAGTCAGCAACTCATTGGTCTCGTTGAAATACTGCCTTCTTTCGCTGTGACCAATGATGACATAGCTAGCGCCAAAAGAGGCCAACATGGCCGCAGAGACTTCTCCTGTAAAGGCTCCGGATGCCTGATCCGAACAATTCTGACCGCCTAAATGCACCCGGTCCACACCTGCAATCAGTTTACTGACGGCATGTAGGTGTACATAAGGAGGGTTTAATACCACGGTGACATCGGCTGTCGGTTCATCTTTTATCATATTCACAATCTCCGAAGTCAGTTTTTGCCCTTCCTCCTGGAGACAGTTCATTTTCCAATTTCCTGCTACAATTTTTTTTCGCATGATATATTAGTTAAGATTTATATATTTGGTCAGGATTATCCCGTTGGTAAACCAAAAGCTAAAAATACGTAAAATGTCAGTTCCAGAAAAAGGAAATCCAGCTTCCGGCTCAAAAAAGAAAGTAAGCTTTTCTCAGGGCCTAAAAAAAATCTCCTCTTATTGTGCTTACCAGGAACGCTGTCTTATGGAGGTTCAGAATAAGCTGGAGGAATGGGGATTGTCCTCCTCAGATACGGAAAAAATCATCGCCAAACTACGGGATAATGATTTTCTTAATGAAAGCCGCTTCGTGGAAAGTTATGTGCGGGGGAAATTCGGTCTCAAAAAATGGGGCAAGGTACGCATCCGGCAGGAATTGAAAATGCGGGAAATATCCAATGAACGGATAAGGGAGGCGCTGGATGCGATTGATGAATCGGAATACCAGGAAACCTTGAAATTTTTAGCGGAAAGGAAATGGAAGTTGACTGGTGAGCCGGATTTATACAAAAAGAAAGCAAAAGTTGCCCGCTTTTTAGCTTTCAGGGGCTTCGAACCCGACTTCATCCGGGACATGGTGGATGACCTGGCTAATGCTTAGGCACATACCGGTCTTCCAACTCCCGTGGAATCACGTCAATTACATTGGCCAATACTAGTTTTACCAGGGTTCTGGAGGC
>JAWLFL010000168.1:3220-8486 GCA_041685605.1 Cyclobacterium sp.
ATTTCCTTGACGATTTTTTCGGGATGGGCTGCTTTCTTCTTGAATTCCACGCGCAGGCCTTCTCCTTTCTGTGCTATTTTCCCAATATCCTGAACCGTCATTCCCGTTAATTTATCAATACTGCAATGGCCACCCTTGCGCCCAGGGTGCTTTCATGAATATAATAATCCACCATACTTTCCAGTCGCATCCGGTAGGTAAAGTTGTGGGTGTACCCCAGCCCGACTCCCATATCGGCCTCGTTGCCGACCAGGGCTCTGGCTCTGATAAATACCGGTTCCAATGGATACCAGCGAATTCCTCCGGTAACCTGATTGGGACGGTTTAAATTGTATTCGTAACCTCCCGAAAAGGAAACGTGATGCAGGTAGAAATAATTGACCTCCCCACCGAATTGGGCTCTTTCCATCGCCTGGTTCAGGTCGGACCGAACCAGATCCAATCCCGCACTGACCAGGAAACTACCGCCCGCCTGCTGAGCTTGCACCCGGTTTATTCCAAGGGATAGCATCAGTAGTGAAAAAATGATTAACCCGGAGTTTTTCATGAGGAACCTCCATTCAGGGTTTCAAGTCGCTTCTGCAATCCCATCCACTCGTCCCGAAGACGGGCGGCTTCCATAAAGTTAAGTTCCTTTGCGGCAGCCTCCATTCGTTTCTGCGTTTGTTTGGTGAGTTTTTCCAATTTCTCCCGGCTTAAATACTGTATCACCGGATCTGCTGCCACGTCGACCTCTTCGGGATTGTTTTCTACATAGATTTTAGCATTTCGTTTGCTGTCGGCCACCTTCGTCTGCCCCATAATCCTATCTCTGGATTTGATGACGGTTGTTGGCGTGATCCCATGGGCTTCGTTGTAGGCTTTCTGTTTGACTCGTCGGCGGTTGGTTTCGTCGATCGCCGATTGCATGCTATCCGTAACCTTATCGGCATACATGATGACCCTGCCTTCGGAATTCCTGGCGGCGCGGCCGATGGTCTGCACCAGGCTCCTTTCATTTCGCAGGAACCCTTCCTTGTCCGCATCCAAAATGGCAACCAGGGCCACTTCCGGAAGGTCCAGTCCTTCCCGAAGCAGGTTTACGCCTACCAAAACATCAAATATCCCGAGCCGTAGCTCTCGCAATATTTCCACCCGGTCCAGCGGTTTTACCTCCGAGTGGATGTACCTTGATTTTACGCCGATTTTGGCCAGGTACTTGTCCAGTTCTTCGGCCATCCGTTTAGTAAGCGTGGTTACCAACACCCGGAAGCCTTTTCGGATCGTCTGGTCGATTTCCTCCAGCAGGTCATCGATTTGATTGCCGCTGGGACGGACATCTATTACGGGATCCAGCAGACCGGTAGGCCGGATAATTTGTTCCACTACCACTCCCTCGGATTTGGTTAATTCATAATCGGCGGGAGTGGCACTGACATAGATCGTCTGATTGGTCAGGGATTCAAATTCATCAAATTTCAGGGGCCGGTTATCCAATGCGGAAGGCAATCGGAAGCCATATTCCACCAGGTTTACCTTTCTGGACCGGTCACCGCCCCACATAGCCCGGACCTGTGGAAGGGTGACGTGACTCTCGTCGATCACCATCAGGTAATCATCCGGAAAATAATCGAGTAAGCAGAATGGGCGGGTGCCCGGATGCCTGCGGTCAAAATAGCGGGAGTAATTTTCCACCCCCGAACAATACCCCAGCTCCCGAATCATTTCCAAATCAAATTCAGTCCTTTCCTTGAGCCGCTTTGCTTCCATCAATTTCCGGTTTTCCTCAAAAAAACTTATCTGAGATACCAGGTCATCCTGAATTTCATGAATCGCTGTATCGATCACATCTCTGCCCGTGACAAATAAATTAGCGGGAAAAATAGTGATGAGGCGTTCGTCTGAGATTTTTTTTCCGCTTTCAGGATCCACCCGCTGAATGGCTTCGATTTCGTCTCCCCAAAAGAAAATCCGGTAGGCAAAATCGCCATAAGCGACAAATATATCTACGGTGTCTCCCTTTACCCGAAATGTTCCCCGAGTAAATTCACCCGTCGTCCTACTGTACAAGACTTCTACCAATTTAAACAGAAACTGATTTCTGGGTATCCGGTCTCCTTCCTGGATTTTGATCACGTTTTTTCCAAACTCTTCCGGATTACCGATACCATAAATACAGGAAACGGAAGCCACCACGATTACGTCCCTTCTACCCGAAAGCAGGGAAGAAGTGGCGGAAAGCCTTAATTTTTCAATTTCTTCATTTATCGACAAATCCTTCTCGATGTAGGTTCCGCTCGTGGGAATGAAGGCCTCAGGCTGGTAGTAGTCGTAGTAGCTGATAAAATACTCCACCGCATTGTCCGGAAAAAATTGCTTGAATTCACCGTAAAGCTGGGCCGCCAGGGTTTTGTTATGGCTCAATACCAGTGTAGGTTTTTGTACTTCCTGGATTACATTGGCAATGGTAAAGGTTTTACCGGAGCCGGTCACCCCTAAAAGTACCTGGGCAGGTTCTCCTGAATTTACCCCGCTCACCAGATTTTTAATGGCAGTTGGCTGGTCTCCGGTGGGCACGTAATCCGAAATGATATTAAAATCCATATAATTTTAATTTATTTAAATACAACGTCGGATAGGTGGTTAATAGTTTTCGCAGTTACCTCCTTTTATCCAAACCGATGAACGCCTTTAGGTTATAATACAGAAAATTCGTTCTTAGCAAAATGATCAGCAACAGGGGCAGAATGCTGGGGTGAAAAGACTGAAACCCCAGTATCCATATGACCAGTGCCAGGTCGGTGAGGATCATGATTGTCAGAAGTAACTTTTTCACCAATGGATGAAGTGGTTTGACCAAAAGGTACCAGGCTACTATCAGGTGTAGGGGAAAGGCCCAAAGGAGATTCCAATTGTACTTCGTCTGCGAATGCTCCGTGAAAAACCATAGAAAAACCACTAGCAGTCCCAACAAACCCAAAATGGTAAAAATCCCGATATCCAGGCCGTAGTAAAGTCTTTTATTTCTGAATCCAAAAAACGTAAGCAGCCCCACGAAGAGGGCCAGGCCCCAAAAGACCAAATAAGGACTGGAAAAATCCCATTGTTGCCCTCCGGTATCCGGGAATTCGTAGACGGTGTGGTTTTCAGCAACCAGTGCTCTTTCCGGACCGTCCCCGATAATGGTGGCCCGTTGAAAAGCGGCTTCCAGGTAGTCGGGTAAAAAGAGCTTTTCATCTTCATTGGCCGTACGGTCGATGACCGCACCCAGGGCCAGATCTATTCCCAGGTCCGACCAGGGCAGTGGGTAGACGTATTCGTCAATCAAATTCCGGAAGGATTTTGAAGGAGCATCAGTGGGATGATTCCATTTAAGGGAGGAACCCAGCACGGTTTCCAGCATTTCCCGGATTCTGGTGGAGCAATTGTCAAAGAAAAAATCATACCGGTAATTCCGGTTCTCCGGTCGGTAATTGTTTTGCAGAAAGGCTACTAAATCCCTGGCTTGTTGCGCTGAAAGTGCCAGCTCCTGTTCACGTACATTTCGCTTAAAATAATCGTACTCGTAGAGAAAGTTTTCCGTAGTGGTCAGCGATAACTGATAATCCAGCGTTCGACGGATAAATTTGACATAAAAAAAGGGTGTATTGAAGTCAAAAGTGCCATAATTAAAGACCAGGTCCCGGTCAGAATCCAAGTCCCTGACCCGAACGGCACTATGCCCAAAAGTGGAATACAATTCCTCTCCGGGATCGCAGGTGAGCAGGCTTATTTTGAAACGCTGCGCCTCCGAATCAGGAATGGAGGTAAGTCCAACAAACAAGGTCAAGCTTACATAAAAAATGAGCCTGGCAAATGAAAGGTGAAAGGGATGTTCCATGGAATCGGGAGATGACTGGAGATTAGAGCGTAACGGACCCTGCAAATTTACAGGATTAATTCTGTTTTCGGGTAGTTCTCCACTCAAATCCTTAGCAGAAGCAATTCCCAAAAAAGTCGGATTTACCTAAGTAAAGATGAAATTCCTATAAAAAAATATGCATTACATGCTTTGGTTTTTGCGGATGATTCCTTATTTTTAGTACGTATTCATTTTTATTCAGGATATTTTTTATAAAATGAAACCTTACATTACCAACCGCGAACTACAGTGCATTCGGGCAGTGGGCACCATTTTCCTGCTGCTCTCCTGTGTTTTTTGGACAAATGCACAGATTGCCCTTACACCCAATAGCTACCGTACCCAATTGCCCCAAGATGGCGTTGGGGACTGGAGTGATGCCGGAATCTGGGAGGTTTTTGATGGGGTGTCCTGGGTAGCAGCAGGGGCTCCGCCCAATAGAAACCACGATGTATTTATTCTTAAAGGAAATGAAGTCAGGCTAACCCAGAACCAGGAAGTAGGCAATCTTTACCTTTTTGGAGCCGTGGATGCAGGAAAAAAATTGAATTTGCAGGCCTTTGATCTGGAGGTATATGGGGCTTTACATAGCTTTGACGTTAATGCAGGTGGGGAGTATGTACTTTATGGTAGTGCCTGGCTGGGGGATGATTGGATTTATCCAGAAACAGGCGAGATTGTTTTCAAGGGCACCTCCAGGACCGTAGTGGATCGGGACTCCTGGAGCGGGCAAAACCTGGCAAGTAGGTTTTCGGTGGTTTTTAACCCGGATCCGGGAGAGGTATTGGTGGTTAATGCAGGGTTTAAAGCCAGTGGTTTTTTGATCCAAAGTGGAACGGTCCGCCAAACGGTGAATACCGATGGAACTCCAGCTACTTCCACTTTTTCTTTCACGACGACCGAGTTGTTTGGTATCGAAGATTTTGGCGTACTACAGATTGCCTCCGGTGCCACCTTAATCTCCGGGGGGACTAAAGAATTTAATCAATTGATCCGAAGGTCCGAAAACAAACCAGCTAGTTCCTTTATTCTGGAAGAAGGGGCTAACCTGGTGCTACTCGGGCAGGAGCCGGAGATAGATGCGGTAAACGTGGTATTGGATGGGAACGTGTTTTATGCTTCGGAAGGAGCTTCCCAGGAATTTTTGCAGGCATCCATGGCAAGCGCACAGCAAGATTTTGACTACCAAAACCTGTACCTGCAAGGAGCGGCTTCCAAAAATCTTCCGGATCAGTTGCCGGTTCAGGGAGATTTTATATTGCTCTGGGGGGGAGCTGCCGATGGTTCCACTACCAACCTGCAGCTCACGGGCGCAACGGACCAGGAACTGGATGTTCCCGGATTGCTGCTTTCGGGTTTGCTGATAGACAAAGTCGCGGGCCTGGT
>JAWLFL010000169.1:0-8467 GCA_041685605.1 Cyclobacterium sp.
CAGGCAGTTAAAATACAGACGATCGAACTGGATGATGATAACCCGGAAGAAGAGGAGCCAATCCGTTTTTAGGCATTAAAACCACCATCTACTGTAAAAATACTTCCTGTTGTATAACTGGATGCCGGTGAGGCCAGAAACAATGCCATTGCGCCTATTTCCCCTTCCTCACCAATTCGCTTTAACGGTAGCTCTGAAAGAAATTTTTTCTCAATTTCCTTATCGGACCATAAAACCTCACTAAACTTTGTTTTGATTAGCCCGGGGCAAATGGCATTTACACGTATATTGTACGCTCCCCACTCTTTGGCAAAAGCCTTCGTCAGGGAAACCAAAGCAGATTTGCTAACGCTGTACAGCCCCAGTCCTTTTTCGGGAGACAAACCTGCAATCGAGCTCACATTAATGATTGAAGCAGCTGAAGATTGTCTCAAAAAAGGTAGGCTGAGTTTGGAAAGTTCGAACGGTGCTTTCAGATTTACATCCAATATTTTGTCAAACAACGAAAGATCGGTTTCTTCAATTGGCCCGTACACCGGGTTGGTGGCTGCATTATTGACAAGAATATCTATTTGACCATACTTTTCAACGGTCTGATTTATCAGGTTTTGCCGGCCTTCCGGATAACCGATATTATTGGCAACGCCCGTTACTTCGTATCCTTTTTCCCTTAATCGACGCGTTGCTTCATCCAGTCGCTCCTGATTTCGGCTATTGATAACGACTTTGGCTCCGGCGGCGGCAAAATAATGAGCAATCGAAAAACCAATACCCCTACTGGCACCGGTGATGATGGCTACCTTGTTTTGAAGGGAAAATAGTGTGCTTAAATCCATAATATTATTGGTCGAAAAATAAGTTTAACATTTTATGGTCAATTTAAACTATTCTTATGAATTTAATCCACTATTATGCCTTTTATCATGCTTGCCGATCAATTTTTTTTGACCATTTCACATGATCGTCCTGTGGGATGGCAGATCCAATGATTACTCCTTGTGATCTGATGGCTCTTCTTTCCGTTTGGAATCGGAGTCAAAATTGGAGACTTCCTTGCCTATGACCTCTTTAGAGGCCAATTCCTGTGTCTGGTCGACCTTGTCCTTCCGTTTATTAAAAATTCGCTTAAATAATAAATAAAGTGCCAGAACAATGGCAAAAACAAACAAAGCGCCTATTACTAAATCCATAATATTTTGGTTTGATTAAACATGCTTTTCAAAGTAAGAACAAGAAAGGTGCCTAATCGTTTAAACCTATGATTTAGTTTTGCCTGTGTGCTTATTTTAAGATTCGAATGACCGGGTTTCTGGTAAGAAGGGAAGCTCCTAAAACAATTTTCCTTGCACGGGGGGACTTACAGAAGGAGTATTACTTCCTTTCAGGATTTCAAAAAATAGTCTTTTGAAACCATTTTTCCAGCTTTCTGTATTGATTTTAATTTCACCCGGCTCCAGGGATATTGATCCGGAAATCCGGCAGTATCCAATCATCATGCTCCACAAGGTGTAAAATGTGCTCTCTGCGTGCAAATCCGGTCTAATGCTTCCGTCTTTAATGCCTGTAGAAATCGCCTTGATGCCAAGTTTGGCCAGGTCATGATGACTCTGAACCAGTTTGGCAAAATACTGACTATCCCGGATAAGGGGATTGATCCTTTCTTTATCCACCCGGTATTGTTCAAGAAGTCCTAAAAATTGAAGCACGGCATCGTGAAACACTTTTTTTTCCCTGGCATAGGAAAGGTAGCTCTCTGCCAAATCCGTCATGATTTCCAAGCCGGTTTTTTCTTTTGGTTTTCCAAAGGTCTTATGGAATAAATCTTTGAGTTCATCGAAGCCCTTTTTGGTGATCGCCATGTACAGATCCTCTTTACTCTTATAGTAGAAATAAACCAGGCCTTTACTAATGCCTGTTTTTTTCGCAACCTCATCTACTGTTGTGGCATGGACTCCTTTTTCGCCAATTAGTTGAATGGCTGCTTCCAGAATTTTTTTCTCCTTTTGTTGTCTTTCGTAAACACCCATATTGGTTGATTGGGTTTGGTGGAGTTATCTCTCTAAACTTTTTATGGAAGATTCATTTAATGACGAACGGTAATGATAAAATAGTTCTTTTTGCCTTTTTGTACCAGCAGGTAGTTGTCCTGAAGCAGGGGAACCTCGTTTTTTGACTGTGGATCCGTGATTTTCACCTTATTGATGGAAAGCCCGCCTCCCTGTATTAACTTTCTGGCCTCGCCTTTGGAAGCAAAGATGGATTGATCCCTGCAAAGTAGTTCCAATATATTCTCGATCTGATCGTACTCATTTCGGTTGATTTCCATCACAGGTACGCCTTCAAACACCTGCAGAAATGTCCGTTCGTCCAGAGTTGCTAGATCTTCCAGGGAGGATTTCCCAAAAAGAATACCGGAAGCTTTTAACGCCATCTCATAGTCAGCTTCACCATGAACAAGAATGGTTATTTCTTTAGCGATGGCCTTTTGAAGCAGCCGAAGGTGGGGGGCGAGCTGATGCTCTTTTTCGAGTTCCTCGATGGTTTTTCTGTCGAGTGTGGTGAAGATACGGATGTATTTCGATGCATCCTCATCGGATACATTGAGCCAAAATTGATAAAAGGCATAGGGAGAAGTTTTTTCCGGATCCAACCAGACGCTTCCACCCTCTGTTTTGCCAAACTTGCTTCCATCTGCCTTGGTAATCAGGGGTACCGTAAGGGCAAAGGCCTCACCACCACCTTTTTTTCGGATGAGTTCGGTTCCTGTGATAATGTTTCCCCATTGGTCGGACCCGCCCAGCTGTATGCTGCAATTCTGAAATTTCCATAAATGGTAAAAATCATAACCTTGTATGAGTTGATAGGTAAATTCGGTGAAGGATAAGCCGTTTCCCTCTTCCAGCCGGCGTTTGACAGAGTCCTTGGCCATCATGTAGTTGACCGTAACGTATTTACCAACATCCCGGATAAACTCCAGAAAAGAAAAGTCAGCCATCCAGTCGTAATTATTGACCAGGACTGCCTTATTGGCCTTTTCTGAACCAAAGTCCAGGAATTTTCCCAGCTGCTTTTGTATACCGGCAATATTACGATCCAGCGTTTCTTTATCCAGTAGGTTCCGTTCGGCCGATTTAAACGAGGGATCACCGATCATTCCGGTAGCTCCGCCAACCAGTGCTACCGGCTGGTGTCCTGCCCTTTGGAAATGCAGCAAGGTCATGACTCCCACCAGGTGGCCGATATGAAGGGAGTCGGCTGTTGGATCAAAGCCCAGATAGGCCGTTGCCCGCCCTTTTTCTAAGTGTTCCTCAATACCGGCGGTCATGTCCTGCAACATCCCCCGCCACTTTAATTCCTCTATAAAGTCATTCATGCTTGCGCTGCTTGTTTATTGCGACCGCAAATATAAAGCTATCTGTGGAAAAGGAGGGAACGAATGGTCCTTATTATGCGCCTTATCCTGCACCAACCCGCTTTCATTTAAAAATGATTCCTATCATTTCTGGATTTATAAAAATAAGTCCTGCCAAATTAAAATTTTTTCATAACTTTTGTATCAAAGAATAGCCCTTATGAGAAATTTCTGCATTAGTCTGCTAGTAGGTAGTGGAATCTTTTTCCAACCCATCCAAGCCCAGGATTTTGAGCCCAACTATGAGGAGGGACTAGTGCCTTCTTACTCGCTTCCTGATCCCTTGCTGTTTGCCAATGGTGATACCGTAACCAGTCCGGAGGAATGGAATAGCCGAAGGCAGGAAATTTTTAAAATATTTGAAAAAGAAGTGTATGGCAAGTCGCCTGAATGGGATGGGGAACTGGAAGCCGAGGTCTTATTTGTCAATCCGGATTTTATGGATGGAAAGGCTACCCGGAAAGGGATACGGTTGCACTTAAAAAGAAACGGTCAGAACCTGCCATTGGATTTGCTTATTTTTTACCCCAATACCCGGAAGTCGGTACCGGCTT
Source organism: Cyclobacterium sp. (assembly GCA_041685605.1). GTDB lineage: Bacteria > Bacteroidota > Bacteroidia > Cytophagales > Cyclobacteriaceae > Cyclobacterium. Next base: position 3,967 of record JAWLFL010000169.1, read on the forward strand.
TTCTGGGATTGAATTTCTATGGCAACCATACCCTTGCTACTGATTCTCAGGTTGTCGTTCCCACTGCCTGGATTCGAAACAACGAAACCATGGGGAGTAGTGACAATAAAGCCTCCGAGGCTGGCAGGGGGAAACGAATTTCAAACTGGCCTTATGAGGAAATAGTCGCGAGAGGCTATGGCCTGGTCAGCCTGTATTATGGGGAGTTGGATCCGGATTTTGACGACGGTTTTCAGAATGGCGTGCACGGCCTTTTTCCGGAGGAAAGCAGAGACGCAGCATCCTGGGGTAGTGTGGCCGGATGGGCCTGGGGTCTTTCCCGGGTAATGGACTATCTGGAAACCGAATCCTGGCTAAATTCGGAAAAAGTGGCGGTATTGGGTCACAGTCGCCTCGGTAAGGCGGCTTTATGGGCTGGTGCCATGGACGACCGCTTTGCCCTGGTCATTTCCAATAATTCCGGCTGCGGGGGAGCGGCACTTTCCAGAAGACAATACGGGGAAACCGTGGCAAGGATTAACCGGTCTTTTCCACATTGGTTTGCGGAGAACTTTAATCAATACAACGAAAGGGAAATGGAATTACCAATTGATCAGCATCAGTTGCTTGCCCTGATGGCTCCCAGACCCGTCTATGTAGCGAGTGGGGTAGAAGATCGCTGGGCAGATCCCAAAGGCGAATTCTTATCCTGTGTAGCCGCCAGTCCCGTTTACAGGCTTTTTGACCTGGAAGGTATGCCGGTATCCTCCCCGCCAGCGGTAAATCATCCGGAAATGGGGCATATTGGTTACCATGTCCGGTCGGGCGGCCATGGTTTGCTGGAATACGACTGGATGCAATACCTGGATTTTGCGGATCTTCATTTTTAGTACCGCCAGTTGGCATTGCCGGGAGGACAGGGGAGTATGGTTTGCATCATCCGTTTCTTTTTTAAATCGGTAAAATAGATGGAGATTTCATGTGACACGTGGGCGGGGCTGCTAAAGCGGTTTAGCATGTAATCGTAGCTGTAGGCCATGGTAATGCCATCCAGCAGGCTGAAACCCAAAACGGCATTGATGGAATTTTGGTCGGGCAGCTCATTGAATCGGGTAATATTTCGAAAGCCCAGGCCTCCTATAAAATTTTCTACTTGCAATTGCGGAATGACTTCGATTTGCTGAAAAGTGCCCTGTCGTTTATAATTAAAAGAAACGGAGAAAACCTTTCGGATGGGATAGGTTTTAAACATGCGGTTGTCCAGGTTTTTGACATACCCGCCGTGCACCCCCCATTTAATCGGTAGGTTATTTCCAATACCGTCATCCAGAAAGCCAACATTGGGTTGGGTGACGTGGGCACTGCTAACGCCAAACCAGAAATCAGTCCCCTGGACCAGGGCCCCAAAGGAAATATCCGGGTACCAGTTACTGTCCTCTCCGGGAAGCCTGTCAAGGGTAGAGGGGTTGACGCTGCGGGTAAGCAGGTCGATCTGATCCCCAAAAACCAATTCTTGCAGCGTCAAGCTTCTATTGACCACTCCAAACTGCCCTCCAAAGCGCAAGAAAGTCTCCTCATACAATGTTAGTCGGTAAGAAATAAAACCGGATAAGTCGGCGGAGCGAATTTTTAAAAAGGATTCGGTAAACTGGGAGGCAGAAAGACCGATGCCAATGTTGGATTCGGTAAAGTAGGTGTCGTAATAAAAGCCCGCAGCATTAAAATCATAGCCAAAACCTGGCCATTGCTTGCGGTAATTAACCCCTGCCCGGGTGGTTTCCATAGCACCCGCAAAAGCCGGACTCAGGTTTAAGGGCGCGGCATAAAATTGGGTAAAGTGAAAATCCTGACCCTGAGCCTCTGAAAAAACCATTAATAGGTACCAGCCGATCAGGGCTGCGCTTCGTATGTACTTCATTCCAACAGCATCAATGCACCGGTATCAGAAAACGTTCTGCCATCGGTGGTGGTAAAATTAATTTTATAAATGTAATTCCCGGGAATGGCCTTTTGACTACGATAGGTACCGTCCCATCCCTTGGAATCCAACTCCTCGGTATGAAATAAGATCTCTCCCCATTTATTCATAATGGTAAACGACAGCGTTTCTATATAGAGAAATTTTGGAAAGAAGGTATCGTTGATTCCATCCCCATTTGGACTGAAAACATTTGGTACTTCCAGGAAGTAATCCAGAATTTCAATTTCAAAGGTGGTAGAAGTAACGCAACCCCAGGCATCATAGGCAGTCAATTCCACTAGGTAAATCCCTGCTTCCTGATAACGATGCAAAGGAGCCGCTTCCAGGCTGTTGTTCCCATCCCCAAAATCCCAGTAATAAGAGTGGATGTTTCCACTGCTGTTGTTAATAAACTGCACGTCAAAATTGACCAGATTTTCACCGTAAACCGGAAAGGAGCTGGAAGCAAAGTCACCATCTACGAGAATTTGACTATTGTCTACGTCAAAACTTCGGGACTGAACGCATCCGTAGCCATCAGTCACGGTGACGAAATACGTTCCTGGTTCGTCGGTTTCCATGCGATACCCATCGGCAGAAACCTCTCCGCTACTCCACTGAATGTCATAAGGGGCCACCCCACCATCCACGTTGATGTCGAACGTTTCCCTGATTTCCCGTGGTTCGCAGCTCGCTGTGGTGGTAGATACCAGATCGATAATAATGGGAGCGGGTCGGTTTACCCGAAAGGTCTGGCTTACAAAACAACCGGATTGATCGGTTATATCTACCGAGTAGGTACCATTAGTCAAACCCGAAATTCCGGGACTAGTAGCTCCGTTGCTCCAATTGTACGTGTAGGGTGGCGTGCCTCCCGAAACGATCAGGTCAATGGAGCCACTCTGTCCATCCTCACATGAAAGGGCATCCTGAATTTGCTCTACGACTACCAGCAGATCCGGCTCCACGAGGTTGAAGGTCCGCTCAATGTTGCACCCTTTGGCATCTTCCACCACCACGCGGTATTCACCCGGCCCTAAATTATATAAAGAGGACTGTTCGGGGCCATGATCCCAAACGGCCCGTACCGGTGCTTCCCCTCCTTCCAGATTCAATAATATGCTTCCATCTGCCGCTCCGTGACAAGAAATCGGAACGACCTCAGGACTTATATCATAAACCGGAAGGTCTTCAATGACCGTATCCCTGATTTGGGTACAGCCGTTGGCATCGGTGACGGTTACCTGATAAAAGCCTGGTCCGATACCGGTAAACTCCCTTTGAGTGGAACCAATATTCCAACTGACCTGGTAGGGTTCAACCCCTCCCTCGATATCCACGGAGAGATTTGCATCATTGGCATTGTAACAGGAAATGGGTGTTTGATTGAGCGTAAGCTCAAGGGCCGCATCCGGTTGTAAGATATTGATTTCAGGGATTCTCGCGCTACATCCATTGGCATCGGTCACCGTTAACGAGTAGCTTCCTGCCGGAATGGCATCCAGGTTTTGGGATGTTGATTCGATCACCGCTCCATCCCGTCTCCATTCAAAGACATAGGAGTTTGGCACACCGCCACCTACCGCAATATCGATGGACCCGGTAGCTTCTCCAAAACATAAAACATCCACCTGCTCGATTAGGTCTACCGTTAGTGCTTCGGGCTGATTGAGCACAAACGATTGTCGGACTTCACACCCGTTTTCATCCTGAACCAGAACCTCATAAGTGCCGGGAGAAAGACCGGAAATCTCGGAGGCCTCTGAAGAAAAACCATTCGGACCAGTCCAGGTATACGTATAGGTACCCGTTCCTCCCGCTGTTGCCAGGCGGACGGATCCATCGGCTGCCTCGAAGCAACTAATTTCAAAATCGTTGAATTCGGAAAGTTCCGGATTTATTTCCAGCGGTTCCGGACTAAGAATTTCCAACGCTTCCGAACGGATAGCGCAGCCATTGTCATCCGTCAGGGTTACCTGATAGGTTCCCGGTTCTAAACCTTCGATTCTGGCTTCATCCGAACTGAATCCATCGGGTCCGGTCCAGGAAAAGGCGTAATTTCCCGAGCCGCCTGAAACCGTCACATCTATAAATCCGTCCCCAGCACCAAAGCAACTGATATTGAATCCATTATAATCCGATATATCAATAAAATCGATTTGTACGCCTGCTTCAGGTTGCGTAATTTCCAGATCTGCCAACTCCTCTAAACAGTCGTTTCCATCGCTTACCTGAACCCGGTAAGTTCCTGCTGGAAGATTTTCTACTATCCAATTTGTATCGTTGCTGTCTTCCAGTTCCCTTATGAGAGACCCTTCCTCGTCCAGTAGCCGGTAGTGAAAGGGTGCCAGAGAAGTTCGCAGCAGGCTTACTCCCAATTGTCCCGTTTCCTGTCCAAAACAAGCTACATCAATTTTTTGGTCTGCTAATTCTATGATTTCCAGGGCTTCTGGCTCCTGCAAGTTGTACGTACGATTAATTTGACATCCGTTTTGGTCCAGGACTGTCAGCTCATAGACACCTGCAGCCAAGTTTTCAACCGAAGGTTGACTGGAGCTAAAA
>JAWLFL010000170.1:0-8461 GCA_041685605.1 Cyclobacterium sp.
GGGAAATATAGTACCCTACTGAAAATTCATGCGAGTTATTTCGTAACCCACTGAGAGCGTTCGTTTGTATATCGTACGCATAACCTACTCTCAAATTTTCGGTGGCAAACAATTCCAAAATCAAGGCTACGGCGTTTCGGGCAGACAAGCCGCCGGGCAACTCATCCTGACCCAATTTCACATTGGTTCGGTAGGAGGCTCCTGCCCAAATTCTGTCCATAAATAAAAACATACCATTTAAATCCATGTTAGTAGGCCCCTTGCCCCCATGCCTGGCCAGAAAGGAGGGTTTGAATTGTACCTCAGTCGAAAGCGGTAGCAGGCCTCCGGCCGTCAGGTAATAGTGCACGTTATGGTAGGCCAGGGCAACTGCTTCGTTTTCCAGGACGTTTTTACCGATCAGGTTGTAGGCACTAAAGCCCGCATAAAATCCGGGATTATGGTAAAAGATTCCCGCATTCAGGTTTGGAGTGAACACATTGATTCTACCCTCCGGTAGTTCCGGATCATCAAAATCGTTCGGGTCGAAAAGGGAGCCATCAATGGCATATTCAGAAACGCCTCCACTGATACCAAACCCTAAGAAAGAGGCCTCTCCGGTCTGAATCCGATAGGCATAGGTCAACAAAGCGGCATTGGTCTTTGCCGGTCCGAGTTGGTCGGATAAAATACTCGCTCCAAACCCCATCAGTCCCTCGTTGGCACTCAGGTCCGCTGTCACCGTGAAAGTGGTAGGTGCTCCCGGCAATCCAGCCCACTGGTTCCGGTAGGAGGATTGAATATAATGTTCCCCCTTGTACCCTGCATAAGCCGGATTGACATGCAGGCCGTTAAACATGTACTGACTGAATTGGGGCAGCTGCTGCCCGTTTGCCTGGCCAACGGTCAAGATCAGCAACAATGCCAGGTACCCATAAACGCTAAAAATATTTTTCATCGAATTAAATTTAAACCCTCCCTTGTTCACAACTTGTCTATTTCACTACCTGTACCCAACCTTTGTAGGTTTGGCTTTCCCCCTGACTATCGGTAATCACCAATACATAAAAATAGGATCCGGCATTAAGCCCGGCTGCAGCCCAATCGTTTTGGTAATCCTCTGAAGCAAATACATGGTCACCATTTCTATTCAATACGGTCAGGGAGCTTTGGGCAAAGCGCTCGACTCCACGGATTTCAAATCGGTCGTTTTTACCATCCGGATTTCCCGGTGTGATCACATTTGGAATGAAGAATGGGTTGACCTGATTGGTGTCACTATCCTCCTGAACCGGAGAAATGTTTTCCTGATCTTCAGGAAGCTGTACCCGGATGGTATTCGTGATAGTGCCGGTTTGAGTCGCCTGAACCCGAATCCTGAAAACCTGCTCCTCTCCCGCCGCAAGGCTTGGAATGGTCCAGCTGAGCGTATTCCCGGATACATTCACTTCCGCCTCACCGGAAAAACCCAGGTAAACCAATCCTTCTGGAAGTTGATCCTCAAGGAATATATTTTCTCCCGGACCGGTACCGTTATTACTTACCCGGATCTCGTATTCAAACTCGTTTCCTTCATACAAATCAATACCGAAAGAGGTCTTTTCTATGCGGATATCAACGGGTCTGGCCAATACCGTGACCGGCACCGCCTGCACCAGATCAGTGTAATCCCCCATACTAATGTTCGCAATATTTACCTGCTGGCCTAACCCAATACCCATCGCTTCGATCGCTATCCGGACTTCAGTGCCTGCAGGTATTGTTTCAATAACCCACTCGCTTCCTTCCGTCGGCTCCGGATCGGAGGAAAGCAGCATCAGCCCATCCGGCAGGACTTCTTCCACCAGCACATTTTCCAGGTCAAATGCCGAATTATTGGTAAGTGTAATGGTATAAATGACCATACCTCCTATGGGTAAATCTGTCAGATTAGGCGTTTTAGATACCTCCAGCACGATCGGTCTGACGATAATGCTTACCAGGGCCTGATCACAAAATTGCCTGTCCGTATTTTCGCATATTTCATACGTGAAGCTATCGGTTCCGGAAAAATTAGCTGTCGGCGTGTAGGTAAACGTTCCATCTCCATTAGGCAGCAGCGTTCCGTTTACCGGTGCGTCGATAATTTCCAATGTTTCCACCTGCAGCTCTCCGGTATTGATAAAGTCATTTGCCAGTACATCTAAGCTGATTTCTTGGTTTTGGTTGGTGGTATATTCATCATCATTTGCCTCCAATTGGATATCAAGTAACGAAAACCGAATAAACGCCTGATCCCGGTTTCCGGGGTTGATGTCTTCCTGCATTTCATACTGCAATTCATAATCACCATTGGGAAGACCAACAGGAAATTCCAATTCCCCGGTAGGCGAAAGGGTAACCCCGGACAAGCCGTCTGCATCCAGCAAGGTGACACTTACCCGATCCTCCGGCACCGCTTCCCCATTCAGGAGGTCATTGTCCAGCACGTTTCCGATCAGCCCACCACGGTTTAGATTTACATTACCGTACTCATCATCTACCGCCGTCAGCAGGGTTGGTGCCACGGTAACCGCCACGGATGCCTGATCGCATTTACCCGGATCTGCGGCATCACATATCTGGTAAACCAGAAGGTAATCTCCTGAGGAAATTCCCTCCGCTATATCAATAGACCCATCGGCTGTAAGGCTGATAAACCCGCCTGAATCATTACTTATTTCACTTAGGTTAACATTTTCAATGAGGGCGGGCAAGCCGTTTAGCATGTCGTTACCCAGCACATTTAGAACACTATCCCTGGCAAAACTATCCGGTACTTCCACGGAATCATCAAAAGCCTCCGGCTTGTATTCGATTACTTCAATCCTGACCTCTGCCTGATCGGAATCCTGTCCTGCAGAAATTTCATAGGTCAGTGTATAAGCTCCAGGAGGGGTATTGGGAGGCACATCCACCGACCCGTCTGGATTTAACACCGCCGTACCCGCCGGAAAATCCTCCAAAATCGTTAATTGGACATCTATAGGATTAAGGGGCGCTCCATTTAGTTCGTCATTGTCAAAAATATTCAGCACCTCTTCTCCGCCAAGTTCACTGTTTACGCGCTCTGCCAGGTCAGGGGTAGCGGAAATGGCATTTACGAAGAAAACCAATTTGCCGTCGGGCTCATTTACGGCAATGATTCGAATACCAAATATCGGCTCGTCCGATTCAAAAAGGGCTGGAGAGAACAGCACCATTTCCTGCGATTGATCCGGCACATTGCTCACATGATGGATACCCGTCTTCCATTGGTAGCCTCTGACCTCAATGGTATTTGCTCCTTCAATCGGTTCTCCATTCCTACCCAGAGCAATAAAATCGGTCGGCGAATTCCCATCCCGTTCGGTGTATAGCAGGAACCCGGATGTCACTACCGGATCGGAGTAAATCAGGTCAACAAAGGGATCTCCCCTGGGAATGGAAGGCTGTGCATTAATATCCCAATAGGAGCGGATGTCAGGTGTCGAAACGACCGCTTCCAGGTTGCTGAAAAATTCCTGGTCTCTGTGAGAGATAATGGTGTTGTCCGATCGGACAATCTGTATGGCAGTGGGTCGGATTTCGTTACTCCCGATAGCTGGATTGGGGTTGGCCACAGAAGGATTTCGGGTGGTCGCATAAATCGTCTTGCCCCCTTCTATTTGAATTCCACTGACGATCACCGGAACATTTTCCGGACTGGGGTTCTGGTTTCCTTCAGGTTCCGTTTGAATAAGCTCCTGCCCCTCTACAAGGTAGGTGACCCGCTCCATCGGAATAAAATTTTCAGTTTCCGTGACCGTCACTACCTGAGCGAAAACGGCCGTAGTTGCCTGAATCATAAACAAAAGCATGAGTGCCGGAATGAGGCCACTTCGTTTAAAAAGTATATGCGAGGCAGGCATATTCTGTAGTATTAAATTTCCCATAATTCCATTCTATTAAAAACCATCCATCTACCCATCGTAAAAAACAACATAAACAAAGTACTGCTAAAGTAGCGATTTCTTACTAAATCCAAAACAGATAACCACTTTATCCATTCGTGTCGATCCCGCCAACTAAAACTCAGGTAGCCCTTCGGCTACCTGAGTTTCCATTTAAGATTCCTGCTGATGAGCTATCCCCAAATCAGCAGCATTCCATCTAAGACTAAACTTTCAGGGCTGTTTTGTCACTGAGCAAAGCTCCTTGTTACGGGATTCTATTAGATCCTCCACCTCTGACGATCGTGTCTCCGTGCATATTTGCGTTCAGCATTAACCTCTCGTTTCGGAATCCGGCATTGTCCAGGTACCAATCCGGGTAGGATTCTCCTCCGGAAACAACCCATTCAAAAAACCGGGCGTATCCTTCGGTGATCGGAGCCTTGTTAATCATGTAAGGAATACTTACCGGTACGTTCATTCCCCAAGGCAATCCATTTTCTTTGTTGCGGTAATAGCTATCCGGTCCGGCATTGCTTCCATCTTCCTTTGTCCCGAAGATGGATTGGTCTGCATGCCTGGTGGGCTTCATTCCGGGCAAGTGAACCTCTACTCCCCTTTTTTGATTGACAATCAGGAAAGGATTGAAATTATCCAGTCCCAGCTCATTCAATTTTGTCGCCCCCTCTTCGGTACTTTGGCCTTCTTCTTTCAATGTGATCACAATTGTCTGCAGCTCCGGTTTTTGAAGCTTAAATTTCGGATCGGTATTGATACCCAATGCACCGCCACCGGGATGAGTGAGGACAAGGGAAACCTTATCAAAAGGAATGATTGTGGCAAACTCATTGTCCATTTCCAATCCTTTTTCGTCTATTTTGTGAATGCTTTCCGCACTGGATTTGGTTCCCGTTACCTGCATCACTTTCTTCGGTGATAAACCTGCAAACTCGATCCCAAAACCGTTGGTGAAACCTGCCCCTGCAGCCCGTGGCGACAGTTCGATTTTGATTTCTACGACATCTCCCTTAGCATCCGTAACCCGGTTTAAACGATAGTCCACAACCAGGTCGTTGAAGTCATAGTCCCCTCTGGCTGGCCATAAGTCTTCAAACATCAGGGTGCCGAACCCGGTAGCAGGTAAAAAATTATCGAATGCCCGGTAGGGATCTTCCGGATACGCATCTTCTTCATCTGCAATACCATCTTTATCTTTATCAGCTATCTGGCTCTTTGGCAAACAACCCTCTGAAGGATCGGCAGCGTAGGTACCTGGGATGGCCAGATCGTCGAGTCCTATTCGGGCACTTCCACCAGATCCAACCAGACTAAGATAAATTTTCACTGTTTTTCCCTGGAGTGCAGCAGGTACTGAAACAGTCACTTCATGCACTTCCGTTTGGCGGTTTATAGGATTCGGAAACTCAAATTCATCTATCTCAGTGACATCACCTTCGCCGGTCGACTCATTCGTTGGATCAAATGCTATGTACTGGACGATAATGCTTCTATTCCCACCGGCATTCCCATCGAGTCGGGTGTTGAAACTTATCTTGCCAGCCTCCATCATCATCCAGGGAGATTTTAACCAGGTAGCCGTTCTTGACTCATTCGTGACCTGATTGCTTCGAAGACTATAATCTCCGGATATCAGGGTTTGCTTATTATCGCTTACTGTTATCGCTCCCATAGACCAGCAGGCAGCAAAATACCTATCCCGGTCACCCAGTTCGGCATCATTTTTCACCCAATTTTCCTGAGCTTGCAGGGAAAAGCTCATCATTCCCACTATATAGCTGAATACCAATAATTTTTTCATGGTCATCATTGTTAAAAATTTAAAAATAATCGTTTCCTTATTGCTGTTTTTGTTGCCGATGCTTCTCAAAGTTCCAGATCTTCTTCGCCTCGTTCCTCCACAAAATTAAACGCCACCTGATCTTGGCTGATCGCTTTCTTTTGCTCAATGGCACCGTACTTCATGGTCACTTCTGTTACATGCGCTGGCAAATCGAAGGTCATTTCAAAGTCCTCGTCCATGGCCTGGGCTCCAGCGAAAAACTCATCGCCGTCACCTGTTTCCAAGGTTAACTTTCTGATGACATCCACATCTATAGCCAGGCCCTCGATCACGACGGTGATCTTTTCACTGGTTTTCCAGTCGAATGTGCCGGAAGCTTGCAAGATTTCAATGGTTTCCATCTGACCACCTACGGGCCTTTCGGTGGGCTGATCCACACAGGAGGCGAAAAATAGGGTGGCAAATACCGCCAGGGCTCCCGCCATCATTTTAGAGTTTTTTCTGCTGTTTTTCATCATCTCTGTAGTTTAAAATTTCTATATCCTAGTGGATATGTTTATCGCTGTTTTTTAATTGATGCATCTAAATTCGGCAATTATAAACCCTCATTGGAATTTTTTCGATGAACCCGCCATACCAGGCGACAAAATGGTCCTTTGAAAGGTTTAAATTTTGGTTATGAGTTGGTTTTCAGTGATAAAAGTAGAAATCAAAGTCCTGTCCAAAAAGCATTAATGAATTTATTTTGTGATATTTAAGTACAAAATTTTTTTTTATTATACAAAAACCAAATTTTTCTATATGTATCTTTTTATACTCCCTATTTTGTCGATTATAAGCATCTATTTGCCATACCGGTAATCCCCTTGTTTATTGAGGCCCCCGTCGCGCCCTTACACTGTCAACAACTCTTCAATAAATAAGGAAGAACCCGGCTATTTTGCGTGAATGCCCTCCAATCAACAGCCGAGATTGAAATCAAAAATGTCTGAAATATGTGGTATATTCGGTTTTAAAAGAAAAATGTAAGATGAAAAAAACAGATTTAACAAAAATAGTATTAGGAATGGCATTGGTAGGCCTGGGTACAGGCTGCGAGTCAGGCGTTCAGGAAAAATCCGCTCCGGATCCCTTCGCTGTGACTTCCGATCAGCTTACTTTTAAAGTAGATACCCTTTACGAAGGGTTTGAAAATCCCTGGGGAATGACCTGGCTTGCCGATGGCAGGATGTTGGTTACGGAAAGAAAAGGAGAAATCATCGTTTTTCAGGATGACCAATTTACCGGCGAAAAATTGGCCGGTGTGCCGGAGGTTCATGAAGTTAATCAGGCGGGTTTACTGGATATTCAAACCCACCCTGATCACGAAAACAATGGATGGATCTATATTTCTTACGCAAAGCCGGTTGAGGGAGGAGGAGCAACGGCTATCATGCGGGCAAAAGTGGACGGTAACAGCCTAACGGATAAAGAGGACCTGATGGTAACCACACCAGCGGTGGAAGGTGGCCGGCACTTCGGCAGCAGAATTATTTTTGATAAGGATAACTACCTCTTCTTTAGTAATGGAGAAAGAGGTGCTAACCCTGAGAATGCCCAAACGCTGAAAAATTCCCATGGAAAAATCCATCGGATTCACGACGATGGCCGGATTCCCGATGACAATCCCTTTGTCGATGAGCCGGATGCCATCGCTTCCATCTGGACCTATGGAAACCGAAACCCCCAGGGCCTGGTTTATGACCGTGCCAATGACCGGATTTATGGCATCGAACACGGTCCCAAAGGTGGGGATGAAATTAACCTCATCGAAAAAGGCAATAATTATGGCTGGCCGGAAATAACCTACGGCATCGACTATGACGATAGCATCATCACCGAAGACACCGTAAAGGCAGGCATGGAACAACCTATACACTTTTGGCGACCTTCCATTGCTCCCTGCGGGTCCATGATGGTCACCTCTGACCGGTACCCTGAATGGAAGGGAAATCTCCTGGTGGGCGCGCTTGCCAAACAACATATCGCCAGGGTAATGCTCAATGGCACCGAATACGAAGGAGAAGAAAAACTATTGCAGGACATCGGCCGAGTGAGGCAGGTGGCCCAATCTCCGGACGGATACATCTATGCCCTCACGGAGGGTACAGGCTTCTTGATTAAGCTTATTCCACAGGAATAAATAAAAAAACCGCTGAGCAAATTTCAGCGGTTTTTTTATCCCCATACTGTCATTAGAAAGTAAACCGTATAGAAAGAGCTACCTCATCCCCCCAGAAGCCGCCTCCATTGATGATATTGAAGGCCGGTTTATAATCCAGCGAAAGATTGATCGGTGCATCGGCAAATTTATAATCCAGGCCAATAATACCGTCTATACCTAAGATGGTTGTACCTGGATACTTATCACTTCTACTATTCCAACTACCAATATGTGCTCCGCCACCATAAAACCAACGCAAACCCCTTACTTCACGGATGTTTTTGTGCACCTCGTATAATCCGGTAATGACCAAGCCTTCCCAGCGGGTGTGAAGGATACCTTCCAGGGCAACATCGCTTTGAATAAAGTGCTTTACCGTCAGCCCATTGCTAACACCTGCCCTCAGACCTATACCGGTGGCATACGTCTGGGCCTTGCTCTCGTTGAGGAGGCCCAAGCCCATCATTAGAGCAAATACGACAATCATTGATTTTTTTACCATACAACTATTATTTAGAAAAACTATTGATTAAAAACCACACTACCTTC
>JAWLFL010000171.1:0-8453 GCA_041685605.1 Cyclobacterium sp.
CTACCAGATTGACCACTTCTTTTTCCTTGTTGTTCAGGCTAGTTTTGCCATTGGCAAAGGCGGTATATCTGGCCAGTGCATTCTTCGAAAGGGCATAGGTGGCATAGATGTTAGGAACAAACCCTACGCCGCCTTCGATCTTCTCCAAGATGGCCTTATTTTCTTCGCTTACCGATGATTTAGTTGGCACGTCAAATTTAATGTTACGCATAGCTTTTTTGTTTTTGTTTTAATGATGTTACAAAGTTGCTATGAATGGGAGGGATAGGAAATGGCAATACAACCCTATTGCTTGTCAATTATTCCCGAGTGAATTCATTTTGAGAAAAAAGAAGGCTTTTGGTGCATAAAAAGCATCAAAAAGTTACGGGTTGGCGGGTGTCTCCAGGCTGGAAACGAAACGGATGATTTCATCTACCATGGTTTCGCGTTCGGTAAACGGGATCAGGTGCCCTTTATTTTCGAAGGTTTTTATTTCAAGCCAATTTTCGGGGATGTTGTTTTTGGAGAAGGCTACATTCCCATAGGGAACCAGTCCATCGTCATCTCCGTGTATATGGAGCACCGGTTTACGAATTTTTCCCCAGTCCTCTATAAACGTTTTGAGTTCATCTTCATGGCTGTATTTTTCATCCGCGGCCACCCGCAGGGACCGGGGGGCCAGCCATCGGGTACTTTTGTATAGGGCCAACTTGCCAAACCATAAGTACTTTTCCTGCTCCGGGTCAATGGCCGGAGCAATCATAATGGTTCCCTTCAACCAATCCGGATTCTGAATGGCGATGTATCCCGAAATGGTGCCGCCAAAAGAATGTCCCACGGTAACCACGTTAGCAGTTATTTCGGAAAGTTCAAGAATGTGTTGGACGGCCTCGTATTGTTTGGGAATGGAGTGGTATTCGCCATACTCCGAAAATCCATAGCCAGGGCGATCTACAACAAGCAGGGAATAGGCACCTCTTAACCGTTCGTTTTCTATATAGGACAAAAAAGAAGCGGAAGACCCAGGCGCGCCGTGAATAAAAAGTAGCAGCGGGGCCGAGGGGTCTTCATTTTTATACCAAAGCCAACGAAGGGTATCGGAAGGGTCATAATGAATTTCGTATGTTAGCCCTTTCTTCGTCATGGTCCGGTGTAAATTTCGGTCACTTTCCCTGAAGGAAAGGCAACTGGAGCAAATCCCAAGCAGCAAAATGAAATAACTAGCCAAGAGGCTACTTTTATTCCTCATAATCTTGTTTTTGTAATCCTTAACGGTGCTTAACTCACTGCGGTTTTGGCCTTTTTTCTCTTTTTTTTTGATTGAGCAGTTCTTTTTCGTCAGGAAATGGGGACTGTTCCGACTAGTTAGGTGAAATCAAAATTCAGTAACCATGAAAAAGTTCAAATGGCTTAAGCCATTACTCATTGCCTTTTCGGTAGCAGCAGTCATCGGGCTGGCTATCGTGGCTTACCTGCTAAACATGCCGCACAGGGACGTGCAGTCCACCCAAACTGACTATGCGATTACCGCAACGCTTCTGGTGGAAGAATTTCTTGCCAATGGCGAATCTGCCAATGACAAGTACCTCGATGAATCCGGTGAATCCAAGGTCCTGGAGGTGGAGGGAGAGGTTTTTGAAATCAGTAAGGATTTCAATGAGCAGACCGTGGTACTCCTCAAATCCCAGGATGATGCCGCCGGTGTCAGTTGTACTTTTCTCCCTTCCGATAAGAATTTCGAGCAGTTATTAAAAATTGATTGGTTGATGCTGGGTTGTAAAGTGCATGGGCGTAGTGATGCGCCCTGCACTTTCTCTCTGGCCCAATAGATTTACAGCAATTGTCATGTATATCAAAATAGCCTGTTTACTGCTTTTAAACGCATTCCTTTGCTTTCAGGAGCTGATGGCACAGGCCTGTTGCTCCGGCGGTGTTCCGGTCGGAGGAACGCTGGGTCTGGGAACCGCAGATCCCAAAGCAGTGCAATTTTTACTGACCTATGACCATAATGTGATTCGGGACTTAATGGATCAGGAAACCTTATTGTCCGACGATACCCGCAGTCGCCTGACCCGGTCTTTTTTGATGGAGGTGAATTACGGAATTCACGAGCGCTTCGCTTTTACCATGGTGCTGCCCTTCGTGAGACAGGAAAGAAGTATCCGGGAGTATAATAACCAAATCGGATTTACCCGGGCCCAGGGCTTAGGGGACATGGTTTTTTTGCTCAAATACCGCATCCTGAATCCGCAGCATAATCCGAATAGTGAATGGCTGGTTGGTGCCGGCCCCAAAATTCCAACCGGCAGAACGGATTTTAAAAATAACCAGGGCCTTACCATGGTCGCAGACATGCAACCGGGTTCAGGCTCCATCGATGGCATGTTTTGGTCCTTTTACCAAAAGTCTAACTTTTTAATTAAACCCATGAGCCTGCTGGGTATTCTCACCTACAGGGCTTCGGGCAAGAATCACAACTATAACCAAACACAGGTGTACCAGTTTGGCAATGAATTTCAGGCCAATCTTGGGGTTAATTACAACCTGTTTGCACATTGGCCTATGGATGTTTTCGTATTTGGCCGATATAGAAGTCAGACGGTGGACTTGGTAGATGGGAATACCTTTCCCGGATCCGGCGGAAAATGGGTTTATGCCATTCCTGGATTGAGTGTGCATTTTAATCCGGACCTTTCCCTGAGGGCTTGGGCCGATTTTCCCCTCTACCGTTCCCTGAACGGCTCGCAATTGACCACCTCCTATAAATATTCCTTGTCTTTGTTTTTCAATTTGTCTACGACAGCCAAGGAGCCTGTTTTCAATTTAAAATTGGACGAGTTATGAAAAATACACCTAAAATTTGGATGATTACCTTATTTCTGGCGCTGTCTTTTGGCTGTGGTGAGCCGGAGGGCCCCGATTTTCGTCCGGGTGGAGGAGGCTCCACCCCTGGGGGAAGTCAGAACTGGCTGATACCTGAATCCGAAGTTTTTGACGGTGGCCCGGGAAAGGACGGCATTCCTGCCTTGAACGACCCTATCTTTGTGGCTGCCTCTGAAATAGACTACCTGGAGGACGATGATTTGGTATTGGGCTATGCCACAGAGGGGGAGGCTAAAGCTTATCCTCACAAAATTCTGGATTGGCACGAAATCATCAATGACGAGGTTGCCAATACTTCCCTTGCTGTGATTTATTGCCCACTTACCGGGACCGGAATTGCCTGGGATCGAACGATTTCTGCCGGGAAAACCACCTTCGGTGTATCCGGACTACTTTACAATACCAATGTGATCCCTTATGACCGATTGACCGATACCAATTGGTCCCAAATGCGGTTTGAAGCGGTGAACGGAGAATTGATGGGAGAGGAACCAGAAGTGATATCCCTGATAGAAACCAGCTGGGCTACCTGGAAAGAAATGTATCCCGAAACCGAGGTCGTTTCACGTGAGACAGGCCATAACCGAAATTATTCCAACTATCCCTACGGCGATTACAAATCCAATCACAATAGTCTGCTTTTTCCAGTCAGTAAAACAGACGATCGGCTTCTGGCCAAAGAGCGGGTTTTGGGGTTAATGAAGGGACAAAATGTGAAAGTTTACCCCATTGATGATTTTACCGGGGAAACTCAGCTGGTTTTTGACACCTTTCAGGGAGCTCCCGTTGTCATCATTGGAAGCAAGGAAGCAAATATCCTGGTGGCCCTCAATCGCACCCTATCGGACGGAACGGTATTGGAGTTTACGCTTGCGGGGGCATCTGCGCCCTGGCTTCTGGAAGATCAGGAGGGTAACCGATGGAATTTATTTGGTAAAGCAATATCAGGTCCCCGGCAAGGGGAATCGTTGGAAGCCATTCCACAGATGATGGGGTTTTGGTTTTCCTGGCCTCCCTTTTTTGAAGGAATCGAGATTTATGAATAAGCAAATGAAAAAATACCTCCCGATTCATGGGGTTCTTGTTGGTTTGCTACTTGCTTTCACTGTGGCGGGTTGGTATGAATTGCTTAGTTGGGTATTGGTGATTCCCCTGCTGCTGGTTTTGGGTGTCGCTCTTTTGGACCTGAGTCAACGGAAGCATGCCGTCCGAAGAAATTTTCCGGTTATTGGGAATTTTCGCTATGTTTTTGAAGCGATACGACCCGAGATCATGCAGTATTTCATCGAGTCGGATGTTGATGGTGCGCCGATCAACCGCATGTTTCGTTCTTTGGTCTACCAGCGTGCAAAAAACCAAATGGATACCAATCCATTCGGAACCAAAATGGATGTATATAAGGTAGGATACGAATGGATGAACCATGCCACCTTTAATTCATCGGGTGTGGCTTCCGGGGTTCCTCCGAGGATTCGCATTGGGGGCAAAGACTGTTTACAGCCCTACCTATCCAGTCTATTGAATATATCGGCAATGAGTTTTGGTGCCCTTAGCAAAAATGCGGTTTTGGCCATGAATAAGGGAGCCAAACTTGGAGGATTTGCGCAAAATACCGGTGAAGGGGGGATTAGCGATTACCATTTGGAACATGGAGGTGATCTCATTTGGCAAATCGGTACTGGATATTTTGGTTGCCGCAAGAAGGATGGCTCGTTTTGCGAGCCTACTTTCCGCTCCAACGCGCTGCTTCCTGCTGTCAAAATGATTGAAATAAAGCTTTCGCAGGGAGCAAAACCGGGTCACGGCGGTATGCTACCCGCCCTTAAAAACACACCGGAAGTAGCCCGTTACCGGCACGTGGAACCGTTTAAAGCCATCCATTCCCCCGCCTTTCATTCGGAGTTTACCGATGCGGCCGGGCTGCTTTATTTTGTCCAAAAATTGCGTAACCTTAGCGATGGCAAACCGGTGGGATTTAAGGTTTGTGTCTCCGGCGCAGAGGATGTTCGACTGCTTTGCGAAGCCATGATCCGTACCCGGATCTATCCGGATTTTATTTCAGTAGATGGTGGAGAAGGAGGAACAGGGGCTGCACCTGTTGAATTCAGTAACTCCCTGGGCATGCCATTGCGAGACGGATTGGCACTTGTCAACGACCTGTTGGAAGCTTATGGAATTCGAAAGGAAATAAAACTGATGGCTTCGGGTAAAATAATGACGGGCTTCCACATGGCAAGAATCCTTGCATTGGGGGCAGATGTCTGCTACTCTGCGCGTGCGATTATGATGGCTACGGGATGCATTCAAGCCCTCCGGTGCAACGCAAATACCTGTCCGGTTGGAGTGGCCACCCAGCAAGAGCGGCTGGTCAATGGGTTGGATGTCCCCGATAAATCGGTCAGGGTAGCCACATTTCATGAAAAAACCATTCATAGTTTACTGGACCTCACTACCGCTGCAGGCTTACCCTCTCCGACGGAAATTACACGAGAGCATATTTACCGCCGGGTCAGCACTACTCGTGTAAAAACGTATGCGCAGATCTATGATTTTCGTGAAAAGCCCCTGCTACATAAGAAAGCCCAGCCGGAGGTAAAATTGCCCGGTCAGCTTTAGTTGAGTAAATACAGATTTAGGCCGCACCTCCTGCGTCGGCTTACCCGGGGCTACCAAGATTGCACCCCGCAGGGGTGCTGTATTAGATACTGTCATCCCGATTTCTGCGTTTTAAAAAATGTTAATTCTACCGATGGCGGCTTTATTATGAAAATAGGTCGAACCCACGTAACAATCAGGTTCGGTTAAGTGGTATAGAATAGGGGTCCGTATGTTTTCCGTGCTTTCAGGTCTACATGGATCATGGAAGGGGTGAACAGGGAGGTTCTGACCTGGGTAATGCTAACCGTTTGCATGTCGCCCGGCCTGCTCATTAAAATATTGCTGGCCGGATCTTCACCATGCTGACTGTTGTGAAAGCCCATCATGTCAAAGTCGGGGTGGCTGGACTTTTCCGTGATCCATTGATAAAACCATTTCTTTCTTTCGATCCGTTGTTCTGGCGTGTACAAGGTAGGCGAGGACCAAATATTCGGTTTATCTTTATCAAGCTTACTCAGGAATGTTTCGGATCCGTTCCACTTTAATTCATAAAAAGCATGTGTTTTTATCATCAGGAGTGTGAACGGCTCCACCTTATGAAAATCGTACTTTTCTATAAAGGTTTCGAGTTCTTTTTGGTGTTCAAGCGATTCCAAAAACATTTTTCCTCTACTGATCACTTGAAAGGCCTTTTTTTCATGTTTTTCAAAAGCCCCATTTAACAAACAGGCAACTGTCTCATCCCCGCATCCTGCAATCCAGGTGCCGCCGGAGACGGCATCCTTTGGGTACACTATTTTGCGGCCCGAATGCCGGTAGGCCATTGGTGGAAGCGTTTTCCGCTCAACGCGTTCATCCCTGCTAGAGGTAAGTAGAAAGCCGTGGGCAAGGGGAATATAGGATACGGTACACATGTACAGCTTTTTTTAGTGGTGGGTACTTTGCTACAATTACTAGTCGGGTTTTTCTGAATTTCCTGACAGGCCAAATTGTTTTTTTAGCGAAAGTTCAGTTTATTGCATGGTTACCAAAAGGATGATATATGGTGGTTCGATGGATTGCACTCTTACTCTTTATGGCCGGAACGAATCTACATGCGCAGGAATATTTTGAAAAACAGTATGCCGGAGTCTGGCAACGAAACCTAAACTATTCGAAAGCCGTGGCGGAAGCCATGCCGGAGGCTGGCTATGATTTTAGGCCTACGGACGAGGCCATGTCTTTTCAGGAGCAATTGCTTCACGTGGCAGATAATATCAGCATGCTGACTTCGCGCATTACCGGCGATCGTAATAATTTTTACCGCAAAGAGGATGCTACCGGCTTCAAAAAAGCAGATGTAATGGCTATTCTGGATCGGGCCAATGCCTATGTGCTGGATTTGATCCGAAATGCCTCCGAAGCTCAGCTAAATGAGGAGATTGAATTTGGGGGCGTTTCCATGACCAAGGAAAACATTTTTTACCTGCTGCGCGATCACCAGGCCCATCATCGGGCACAATGCCTGGTATACCTTCGAATGAAGGGGGTATCGGCTCCCGGCTATGTTGGCTGGTAGATATCCCGCTAAAAAAATGTCAATAGGATAATATTTTGCTGTTTTTGGGAAATTATTGCCTGGAAACGTGTGTTATTAACCCATGAATTCATCCTTTCCACGATTAATTTGTTTCATTGCCTGGACTTTTTTTGCGGTTCCGGCAATTTCGCAAAGCCTGCCGTTTAAAACCTTGCTAAAAACCACCTATGACAAGGACTTCCCGCTGGTCTATCCCGAGCAAAAAGACTTGCTGGAGGAGGCGGTGATTTTGGATACCCGTGAACGGGAGGAATATTCCGTTAGCCACCTTGAATCTGCCCAATGGGTGGGATACGAAACGTTTTCGATGGAAGCGGTGTCCGAAATTTCAAAGGACGAGACCATTGTGGTGTATTGCTCCATTGGGGCCCGAAGTCAGGAAATTGGCAAAAAACTGAAGGCTGCGGGGTACCAACATGTATATAATTTGTATGGAGGGATCTTTCACTGGGTCAACGAGGAGAATCCGGTTTTTACACCCGACACCATTCAAACCGATCGGGTGCATACCTACAATAAAATGTGGGGCATGTGGCTGAATAAGGGGGAAAAGGTACACTGATTATTTTCGGTTACCCGTTCATCCCGGTTCTAAACTTTCCAACAAGGTGGGTATCAATTCGCCTACCGTGGGGTGAGGGAATACCCCATCCCGAATCACGGTGTAGGAAAGTCCGCCATACATCACATTGAGAATACTGCTGATAACTTCATCTCCTCCTACTCCCAGAACGGTAGCTCCAAGAATTTTCTCTGTTTTCTTATCTACAATTATCCGGATGAACCCATCCGTTTCTCCCTTCTCTTTGGCCCGGGCGATGCGTTTCATGTCACGGTACCCGACCAAAATGTCCAGGTTTTGATCTTTTGCCTCTTTTAGCGTGATTCCGGCACGACCCAATGGAGGGTCTACAAATAAGCCATAGGTGAGAATACGGTCACTGACTTTTCGGCTTCCCTGTTCAAACAGGTTGGCATTAATAATTTCGAAATCGTTGTAAGCGGTATGTGTAAATGCACCCTTCCCGTTGCAATCGCCCAGCGCATAGACTCCGGCAATATTCGTTTCCAACCTATCGGTTACCTGTATGTATCCCCGCTGGTCTGTTTTGATACCTGCGGCCTCAAGTTGAAGCAGATCTGTATTGGGAGTCCGGCCCACCGCTACCAACACATGCGATCCATGGATTTCCGGGGATCCATTTTCGCAATCAACAGCAACCAGCACCTTGCCATCGTTTCCTTCCCGGGCACCAATGCAGGTAGCGTTTAGTCGAAATTTGACCCCTTCCCGCTCCATCACCTGCTGTATTTCCCTGGAGACGTCTTCGTCTTCACGGGATATGATCCGGTCTGCCTTTTCTACGATGGTGACCTTGCTGCCAAAACGGCTGAACATTTGTCCAAATTC
>JAWLFL010000172.1:0-8452 GCA_041685605.1 Cyclobacterium sp.
TGGGCTGGGAAAGTTTGCCGGTATACTGTGACCGCTAATCCATCCGTATCCAAATCCCCCTTTCCCAAAGGGGGCTGGGGGATTTAGGGACGAAAATAGCCACGTCCTGAAAAAAGTTTACAGATTTAAATTTTATTCATTGTTAGTCCTACCGGAAATTTACAGAAATCAGTAAGAGTATACATGGTATGGGTACAAAAAAATCCCCTCCCGACTCTGGTCGGGACAGGCGCTGCCCTCCGCCGCGGCGGAGGGAATTGTAGCCGTTTGGCTTTACGGAATTCAAAAGCCTAACGGTCCTTCAGCCCGATTACATTTTTTAATTTTCGCAAAAAATCCCATTTTCAGCAAGTCCCCCTTTCTCAAAGGGGGCTGGGGGATTTAATGACGAATACTACCAGAAAGCACCCCCTAAAATCGACCTCAGGTTACTGGACAAAAAAAAGCGGCTGTTCACTGAGAACAGCCGCTTTTGCTTTTTACTAAAAAGCCGCCATGTTTAACTCCCGCACGCTTCACAGTCATCCGGATTGTCAAGCGAGCAGGCGATGGCATCCTGCTGCTGTTTTTTGTCATTAGGTGCTGCTGCTGGTTCGTGCTTTTTGTCCAGTTGTGATTTATCCACGGTAAATTGGATGGCACTGCTGGCGGCTTTGGAACGCAGGTAGTAAATACCTGTTTTCAATCCTTTTTTCCAGGCGTAAAAATGCATGGAAGTCAATTTTCCAAAGTTGGGTTCCTGCAGGAAGAGGTTCATGCTCTGGGATTGACACACATAAGCGCCCCGGTCGGCAGCCATATCGATGATTACCTTCTGAGAAATCTCCCATACGGTTTTGTACAGGTCCTTGAGATTCTGAGGGATTTCAGGGATGTTCTGCACAGAACCATTGGCACCGATCAACTTGTTTTTCATATTATCGTTCCAAAGGCCCAGACGGATCAGATCCCGCATCAAGTGCTTGTTCACCACCACAAACTCTCCGGAAAGGGTCCTGCGAGTGTAAATATTGGAAGTATACGGTTCAAAGCACTCGTTGTTACCCAATATCTGAGAAGTGGAGGCAGTAGGCATGGGAGCCACCAGCAGCGAGTTGCGAACTCCATATTTATTTACCTTTTGCTTTAACTCAGTCCAGTTCCACCGGCCCGACTTCGGGGTCACTCCCCAAAGGTCAAACTGAAACAAGCCCTGGGATACCGGAGATCCTTCATAGGTTTCGTAGGTTCCATGGAGTTTTGCCAATTCCATAGAGGTCTCCATGGCGGCAAAATAGATGGTTTCGAAAATCGCTTCGTTCAGACCTTTGGCTTCTTCTGAATCGAAGGGCATACGCAACATAATAAAGGCATCTGCCAGCCCCTGTATCCCCAAACCAACCGGACGGTGTCTGAAATTGGATTTTCGGGCTTCGGGTACCGGATAGTAGTTGACATCGATCACCTTGTTTAGGTTTCGGGTCACCACCTTGGTTACTTCATAGAGTTTTTGATGGTCAAAATGCCTTTTCCCATCTTTTGCAGTAGCGACAAATTTGGGCAGGGCAATGGATGCCAGGTTACAAACGGCTACTTCATCCGGAGAGGTGTACTCCATGATTTCGGTACACAGATTGGAAGATTTGATCGTCCCCAGGTTTTTCTGGTTGGATTTTCCATTGGCTGCGTCCTTATACAAGATGTAGGGAGTACCGGTTTCTATTTGGGATTCGAGGATTTCAAACCAGAGTTCCTGAGCTTTGATGATCTCTCGTGCCCTGCCTTCTTTCTCGTATTTTTCATAAAGTCTTTCAAACTCCTCCCCGTGGCAATCCGCCAGACCGGGAGCCTCATGCGGGCAAAACAAAGACCAGTTTTCGTTGGCTTCGACTCTTTTCATAAAGAGGTCGGAAATCCAAACCGCATAGAATAGATCCCGTGCACGAAGTTCTTCCTTGCCGTGATTTTTCTTCAGGTCCAGAAAATCCTTGATATCCGCATGCCAGGGTTCCAGGTATATGGCAAAGCTGCCTTTTCGCTTACCACCGCCCTGATCCACATAACGGGCAGTCATGTCAAAATTCCGCAACATCGGGACAATTCCATTGGATACCCCGTTGGTACCGCGAATGTAGGAACCTTTGGCTCGTACATTATGAATGGACAGGCCAATGCCTCCGGCAGATTGTGATATTTTTGCACACTGCTTCAGGGTATCATAGATGCCATCGATGCTGTCGTCTTTCATGGTTAACAGAAAGCAGGAAGACAACTGAGGCTTTGGTGTACCGGCATTGAAAAGCGTAGGAGTGGCATGGGTAAACCATTTCTGCGAAAGCAGGTGGTAGGTTTCGATGGCCGCATCGATGTCTTCCTTGTGAATGCCAATGGAAACGCGCATCAGCATGTGCTGTGGGCGCTCCACTACTTTACCGTCAAGTTTGATCAGGTAACTTCTTTCCAGTGTCTTGAATCCGAAAAAGTCATAATCAAAATCGCGATTGTAATCAATGACTTCATCCAGCTTGGCGGCATGTTTTTTCACAATACCATACACATCAGGAGCAACCAGGGCTGCATTCTCATCCGTTTTGGGATTGATGTAGGTATACAACCTTTTCATGGTATTGGAAAAGGACTGACTGGTGGTTTTGTGCAGATTGGAAATAGCGATTCTGGCAGCCAGGACTGCGTATTCCGGGTGCTTTACGGTAAGGGATGCACAGACCTCTGCGGCCAGGTTATCCAGTTCGGTGGTGGTCACCCCGTCATACAGCCCGTCGATCACTTTTTTGGCGACTTCTATGGGTTGAATGTACCGGGCATCCAGGCCATAGCATAGATTTTCTATGCGGGTAGTGATTTTGTCGAACCTGACGGACTCTCTTCTGCCGTCTCTTTTGATTACTAACATACTGATTGGTTATTAAAATGGTTAAAAAGTATCAAAAATCCTCTTCTACGGAAAATTTCCCTGAACCGTTGGCGACGTCTTTGTTTTTCATTACGCCTGCTTTTTGATAATCCCCAACCCGCTTCTCAAAGAAATTGGTTTTTCCTTGCAGGGATATCATGTCCATGAAATCAAATGGATTGGTACTGTTCCAAACTTTGGGACAATCCAATTCCTGTAGCAGCCTGTCGGCTACAAACTCTATATACTGACACATCAGTTCCGCGTTCATGCCGATAAGCCTCACCGGCAATGCATCGGTCACGAATTCTTTTTCAATTTTCACCGCATCCTTGATGATACCGATGATGGTTTCTTCGGGTAACCGGTTAACCACGTGCTTTGTGTACAGGTGACAGGCAAAATCACAATGCAATCCCTCATCCCTTGATATCAGCTCGTTTGAAAATGTCAGCCCTGGCATCAGCCCTCTTTTCTTCAGCCAGAAAATAGAACAGAAGGAACCGGAGAAGAAAATGCCTTCTACGGCGGCAAAGGCAATCAACCGCTCCTGAAAGTCTCCCTGATCAATCCATCTCAAGGCCCACTCCGCCTTCTTTTTGACGCAATCCAGGTGCTCAATAGCATTAAATAAGTGATCCCGTTCCTCTGGGCTTTTGATGTAGGTGTCAATAAGTAAGCTATACGTTTCGCTGTGTATGTTTTCCATGGCTATTTGGAAACCATAAAAGAATTTGGCCTCGGTGTATTGTACCTCGGAGACAAAATGTTCAGCAAGGTTTTCGTTTACAATACCGTCACTAGCCGCAAAGAAGGCCAGAACGTGAGATATGAAGTGTCTTTCATTATCACTTAGATTTTTCCAGTCATTGAAATCCTGACCCAGATCGATCTCTTCCGCGGTCCAAAAACTAGCCTCGGCTTTTTTGTAGTATTCCCAAATGTCATCGTGCTGAATGGGGAATAAGACAAAACGGCTGTTATCTCCTTGTTCTAATATTGGTTCTGACTTCATTACTCCAATTGGTTTATTAAATTAAATAGATGGCTAAGGTGCCTTTTGTTCGCTTTAACTTGGTATGGTTCGTTTTCGTAACAACACCTTAACAAATATGGGCAAGAAAATTCAAAAAGTAAAGCCCAAAACAGTGCCAAAGTGTTAAATATTGACTCCTGGTCAAATACATATAATAGATTAAAAAACAGGTAAATATGTATCTTGTAATAAATAAAAACTTTAATCTAAAATGCCCTGAATCGTTGATCCAACTTTTTTCAAATAATTTTAATCAGGGTGAAAAAGCCCGAAAACGACTCGTTTTTTGACCGTCAGTCAATTAATTTTAAAATTTACCCTCTCTTCAATATTTTTAACCTGCTGAAAAACAGGTGTATAAGCGTCTTCTTTGAATTTTGTAAAATTAAATTCGAAATACATACCGCTAAAAATGTAGCTTTCTTTAATTTTCCAAGTGCCTGCCGGAGCAAGCTAGCAGTTCGTTAATTAATATTCCGTTATTATTTTACGAATCTGTGATTTTTTCTTATATTTGCACCTCAATTTTGATAATTGTAATCTATCAAATTATTATGTACGCAATAGTTAACATTTCCGGTAAGCAGTTCAAAGTAACAAAAGAGCAGCAGATCTTTGCACCCAAAATGCAAGGTGAAGTTGACGCTTCCGTAGAATTCGATCAGGTGCTGTTGGCAGATGACAACGGTACGGTATCGGTAGGCGCACCCCTGTTGGAAGGTGCCAAGGTATCGGGGAAAATCCTCGATCACGTAAAGGGAGACAAAGTGATTGTTTTCAAGAAAAAGCGGAGAAAAGGCTACAAGAAGAAAAACGGCCACCGTCAACAGTATACAAAAATCGTAATCGAAGATATCGTACTTTAAGTATCCGAACAGGAAACTCTAAACAAATAAAATTATGGCACATAAGAAAGGTGTAGGTAGTTCCAAAAACGGAAGAGAATCAGAAAGCAAGCGGCTTGGAGTAAAAAAATTTGGTGGAGAGTCGGTTATTGCTGGCAACATCATTGTTAGGCAAAGAGGAACAAAGCATCATCCCGGATTGAATGTAGGTTTGGGAAAAGATCATACCTTGTTTGCGCTGACTCCCGGTACAGTGGCTTTTGCCAAGAAACACGACGGAAGATCCTACGTGAATGTACTTCCCAGCGAAGCATAAAATTCCTTTTGAGGAGTAAATTTCATAAGGCCTCTGCTAGGGGCCTTTTTTTGTGTATAGGTCCTTGGTAAAAGACCTATACCACCATTAAACCATTTATTTCATTTCCGGTAATCCGCCGGTTTCAAATTTTGTTTCTGTCATGAATTATACTGAAAATTACAGAGGAATAAAGATCGACGTGCAGTCGGTAAATCTCGATATCGATGGCGCGGTGCAGGAGGAAATCCGGTCATCCATAGACAAACTATCCAAATTTACACCGGATATCAATGCGGTGGACATTTATTTTAAAACCGAGGGACATGGAGGTACGGCGAAACATGTGGTAGGCATGCGGGTAGGGATACCCGGCCCGGACGTATTCGCAGAAGACAAGGGAGACCATTGGGTTCCTTTACTGAAAGACGTAGTGGATAAATTGGTCAAGCAATTAAAAAAGAACAAATAATCCCTTTCCAAAGAGCTTCCGTTAGAACAAACGGAAGCTTTTTATTTCCTCCCAGAAATACAGGGCATTTTGAGGAGAGATCAATACGATGACGGCAATCCCAAATACAGCCCCATAGAAGTGGGCATCGTGATTGATCGCATCGTCGCCCATTTTTCCCTTGTAAAAGGCGTATCCTAAAAACAAAAGTCCCAGTATAAACCCGGGAAGGCAGAAAATACCAAAAATACAGATGTCAGATAAAGGCATTAGCACGATGCTGGCAAAAACGGTAGCCGAAGTTCCTCCAGATGCCCCCAGGGCATGATAGGAGGGATTATCTTTTTCTTTAAGGTAGGTAGGGATATCCGCCACGACAATGGCCAGCAGGTAAAACCCGATAAATGCCAGGGCTCCCATACCTTGTCCAAATTGATACATCAGGTATTGCTCTACCACATTTCCGAAAAAATAGAAGGTGAACATATTGAAAAGCAGATGGGTGCCGTCTTTGTGGACAAAGCCGGAAGTTATAAATCGCTGGTAGGATTTATGGCGCTGTATCAGGTAGGGAGTAAATAACTGGTTTTGCAAAAAACCAGGGTTATTCCATCCATAGTAGGATACCAGGCAAGTGATGGCGATGACAATGATCGTTAGCGATAGCTCCATGGGTTTTATTTTTCGCGGTTAGCCAGGTTACGTATTAGGTTCCAAAGAACTTGCAGTCCCTCGGGCCTTTGTACTTTTAGGCTGCTGAGTTGGCTAAACCCCTTTTCAAAAAAATCAGTCGTTATGTTCAGCGTGTGCTCCCGAATCTTCAGCCGATCATAAAGGGCCGTCACTGCACGGACCTTTTCGTCCGGGTCCGGAGCGCTCGCCTGTAGCCATTTTTCTAATTCTATTTTATCCTCATCCCGGGCCAGTTCCTGGGCCTTGATGAGCAGGTACGTTTTTTTATTGGCCAATATGTCTCCTCCTACCTGCTTTCCAAATTTTTCCTGATCGGCATACACATCCAGCAGGTCATCTTTTAATTGGAATCCCAGGCCTATGTTAACACCAAAATCATACAGATGCTGCACATCTTCTTTACTGGCACCTGCCAGCAAGGCTCCCAATTGCAGGGAAAAGCCTATTAGCACCGCCGTTTTCAACCGGATCATATTTAAGTAGTCCGATTCCGAGACCTGGGCCACACCTTCAAAATTCATGTCCAGTTGCTGCCCTTCACAAACCTCCGCTGCGGTCTTGCTGAAAAGTGCCAGGCTTTGGCGCAGGTGCTCCGGCGAAACATCCATCAATAATTCGTAGGCTTTGACCAGCATGACATCCCCGGATAAGATGGCCGTATTGGCATTCCACTTCTCATGGACCGTAGCCATGCCTCTACGCAGGGGAGCCTTGTCCATGATGTCGTCGTGCATCAGGGTGAAGTTATGGAACACTTCAATGGCGGATGCCGGGGTTAGGATGCCTTGGTAATCCTCCTTATACAATCCATAGGATAGCAGGGCCAGCAACGGTCGAATTCGTTTGCCTCCCAGTCTCATTAAATAGTCAATGGGATCGTATAATTCCGGTGGCTGGCCCTTTAATTCGAGTTGTAGAATATGCGCTTCCAGGGAGTCTTTGATTTCCCCTAGTTGTTTTTCATTTATCATCGTTGACAAATTCCAGGTCTATGGTTCTGCGGTCAATGTCGGTTCGGGTGACACGAACCATGACCTTGTCTCCCAGCGTAATGATTTTCTTGTTTTTGGATCCAATCAGACGCATGTTCTTTTCATCAAAATCATAATAGTCGTCTGTCATGTCCTGCACGCGAACCATTCCTTCGCATTTGGTTTCGGTGATTTCCACGTACACGCCCCATTCGGTGATCCCGGTGACGATCCCCTCGTAATCCTTTACCTCTGCCAGTTTCATGTATTCCACTTGTTTGTACTTTATGCTGGCCCTTTCGGCATCGGAAGCCCGTTTTTCCCGTTCCGAAGCATGCACGCATTTCTCTTCCCATGCCTGGTTTTCCGGTGGTTTTCCCCCGTCCAGGTAATGTTGCAACAGGCGGTGAACCATCAAATCCGGATAGCGCCGGATCGGGGAGGTGAAATGCGTGTAATGGGGGAAAGCAAGTCCAAAATGGAGTTTTGGTTCGGTGGTGTATTTGGCCTTGGCCATGCTTCGGATAGCTAGTTGTTCCAATACATTTTGTTCAGGCTTCCCAACGATTTCATCCATCAGCTTGTTCAGGCTGTTGGCTACTTTTTTTTCATCACTAATCTTTAAGTCATGACCGAATTTTCTCGCAAAATTAGCAAAGGTGTTGAGTTTTTCCAGATCCGGGTAATCATGAATCCGATAAACAAAGGTGCTTTTCCCTTTATTTTTATCGTAAATGAATTCCGCCACGGTTTTGTTGGCCAGCAACATAAACTCTTCGATCAGCTTGTGTACGTCTTTCCGCTCTTTGATCAGCAGACCCACGGGAGTGCCTTTTTCGTCCAGCTTGAACTTAACTTCTACCGTTTCAAAGTTAATGGCTCCTTTCCGGAACCTTTCCTGCCGGAGCTTTTTGGCGAGGGTGTTGATCTTTATCAGTTCCTCGGCAAATTCTCCCTTGCCCTGATCCATGTTTTCCTGGGCTTCTTCATAGCTAAACCTACGGTCGGAATGAATAACGGTGCGCCCGATCCAAAAATCCTTCACCTGGGCTTCATGGTCTATTTCAAAGACACAAGAAAAGGTAAGTTTATCCTCATTAGGTCGAAGGGAACAAAGGCCGTTGCTTAGCCGCTCGGGCAGCATGGGAATGGTCCGGTCCACCAGGTACACGGAGGTGGCCCGGTCGTAGGCTTCTTTTTCCATGATGGATTTGGGCGTGACATAGTGGCTGACATCAGCGATGTGCACGCCGATTTCCATGTTTCCG
>JAWLFL010000173.1:0-8417 GCA_041685605.1 Cyclobacterium sp.
TGATTATCGATGGAATGCGTTCCCAACCGTTTGGGAAGGTTTTTACAAAAGCCTTACGGATATCGTGGTGATCGAACGAAAAGCTGTCGAAGATGGGAACGAGGTGTTGGAAGGAGCGATAATTGTTTTAAAGTCCTGGATATTTTCAAACCTAACAAATTCTTATGGTGATATACCCTATACCAGTGCCATCAATGGTTTTGATTCTGAATTTACTCCGGAATACGATCTGCAAGAGGATATTTATGCCGACCTGCTTGATGAGCTTTCAAGGGCCAATACGCTTTTAGCTTCCGGAAACGGGGTGATTGGTTCAGGCGATATCTTGCTTGGGGGAGATGCCAATCACTGGATACGATTTTGCAATTCCCTACGTCTCCGACTCCTCATGACTGCCAATAATCAGATTCCGGACGCAGGAACTCAGTTTGCACAGATTGTAGCTGAGGAGGATATAATTACTTCAAACAATGAAAATGTCATTCTGGATTATTTAACTGGTTTTCCAAACCAATTTCCGACGCTTCCCCTGAAAACGGGAGATTTCGATGCCGTGGCGTTAAGTAGTACCTTGCTCGGGGTCATGGATGAGAATAAGGACCCCCGACTAAGCCGCTATGCGCGACCGGATAACGACGACTACAGTAATCCTACCTTTACGGGTGCTGATAACGGAGTAGGGGAATCCTGTGCTACCTCGGGGTCTCGGTTAGGAGCGCAGTTTTTTGACGATCCCAACCAGACCTCAGCTACTGAATTGGGGTTAGAAGATCCCAATGGCATGATAATAACCTATGCCGAAGTAGCGTTTCTTTTGGCGGAGGCAGCGGATAAAGGCTGGATAGACGATGCAGTAGAGCCCCATTACCAGAATGGTATCAAGGCTTCTATGGACTATTACCGGGTTAATTACCAAGCATTCGGTTGGGCGGATTTTGATGATTTCTACAATCAACCCGCTTTAGCCTATACAGACAGGAATGATATCTGGGAGCAAAAATGGCAGGCACTTTACTTTAATGGATTAGAGCCTTATTTCGAGCTTAGAAGGTGGTATTTTGAATCCGGAATGAGCTTTGATGGTATTCCGTTTATGAATGCTGCCTGTGAAAATAATAATAATAACGAGCTGCCACTTAGGTTTTTGTATCCGGGCGAGGAACAAAGCTTAAATGAAGCGGCCTATCAAAAGGCAATCGAGCGGTTAGATGGTGGTAATAACTTTAATGCCCGTATTTGGCTAGTAGAATAGTCGGGTTTGAAAGATTAAAAAAGGGAAATCAATTATTGGTTTCCCTTTTTTAGTTTTTATATAGTGGTATCTGATTTTTACTGAGCTCATTACACCGAAAAAGGCTGCTTGGCAGATCGGGAAAGCGATGCAATTTTGGAATCGTATGGAATTAAAGTGCTGCGTTTTTCGAATAGTAAGCTGGAGGAAGATCCCCCCAAAATTTTGAAGATAATTGAAACATTTTTAGAAAAGTAAATGCATCCTGTTTGTGACCCAACCCCCTGTCTCCCCCTCCTGTTTCCAGGAGGGGGAGACAGGGGGTGGTAAAAACGCAGATCAGAATACCTTATGCTTATTTTCAAGCAAAATAGACCAACAGCCAACCGAATTAGAAACGGTGAGTAATATTTAAATCTGTAAACTTTTTTCAGGACGGGTCAAAATGACCACCCCCCGGCCCCCCTCCTAAAACAGGAGGGGGAGAATAGTGACTCGTCCTGAGATATAATTTGATATAACAGGCTATTATTTAGTAACTTGAAGTTGTTGAGCAATAAATCCGCAATACCATAATATGGAAACAATTACGACAGTAATGGGACAGCTAAACAATAAAAAAACGCTTAAAGAAATCCGGAAAACCTTGCGCAACAGTCCTACTCCAGCCGAATCTGACCTTTGGCAACAGCTAAAAGGCCGGCAACTGAAAGGTAAAAAATTTAGGCGGCAGCACAGTTTCGGAGATTTTATCTTGGACTTTTATTGTCCGGAAGCGAGACTGGCAATCGAGCTGGACGTTGCGCCTCATTACACCGAAGAAGGCTTGTTAGCAGACCGGGAAAGGGATGCCATTCTGGAATCGTATGGAATCAAAGTGCTGCGCTTTTCGAATAGTAAGCTGGAGGAAGAACTTATGAGCGTTTTAAAGGTAATTGAATCATACTTGGAAAAGTAACTTCAAGCTGATTCTGACCCAACCCCCTCCTGTTTCCAGGAGGGGGAGACAGGGGGTGGTAAAAATTCATTATTGCCCGGCTACCGGAACGGTAAACGAAACATCATCCCAGCTAAACGCTATGGTGGCACCATTATCAGAGGAGTGAATGTCTATGGTAAAGGTTTCGACTACGGTATCGGTTTTTTGTACCGGGGCCTGAACTTTCACTACATCCCGTTCGTAATCCGGTTCCGCTGCACCAAAGAATACGCCGGTCTCGTTGTTTAGGATCACTTCAAAGGCATCTGCCCCGGGCACCGCATACATGCGGTACGTTCCTGCGGCTACCGGTTCGCCTCCGAAAGTCACGTCCTGGTTAAAGGTGATTTCCGTGGCTGCATTGGCGCCGAGCCGCCAGTATTGCCCATAGGGCTGCAGGGCACCGGCACTTTCTTCCCCAAAGATAAGCCGGTCTTTTTTGGATGGCTGAGAGTAGTCAATGCTGATTTCCAGCCCGCCTTGACTATAGGAAGCCGTGGCAGGAGGACTTACCGGTGTGGCAATAAACAATCCATACACCACCCAGATAATAAAAATCAACAGAATGATTCCGCTGCCAATAAGGATATTTTTTTTCATGGTTTTGTGGTTTATTTATGGGTGAAGGTACGAAATAAATGGGAAATGCGGACGACGGATCCCGCGGGTCTCCAGCGAATTTTGACGATACTTAGAATCAATCTGTCAGAGATACGACCAATCTGCAAAAATGTTCTCAAACAGCGTATCCCATAGGATGATACTTTTCCTTTACCAAGTGGATCTGCTCGTTGCCGACTGACCTACTAATAAAGAATCAAAAACAGTGTCGAATAAAACGCTTTTTAGTTACATTGGAAACGTTTTGGAAAAATGGATCCTGTCCTGCAGTGAGCCCCACCATTCCAGAACAACCCTGTTAATCATAAATAGTCGTATACGCCAATATTCTCAAACCCCATAAACAATGCCCCACAAACAGGTTTCCATAGAAAAGCGTTTGCAAGTTGGCCTGATGGAGCGATTGAAGCTCAATCGGCTTCCCCTGTGGGTGCATGGGATTGGCCTAGGGGGAACCGGGCTGGTTTTCCTGCTGGCTGTGCTTGTCTTCGCTGCATTCAAGGAGCTACCGGTATGGGCCGACTGGGTGCCGGCAAATGAATTTAACGCTCCACAATACGCGGAACGCATTTATCCGGATAGCGTTTTCCGAACCAGGATGAATACCTGGTCCAACCTTGTTTACATTTGTTTTGGCTTCTACGCAGTGGGGTTGGCGATTTACGACTGGAAACGCAAGCTTCCCCTGCAGCGGGGTTACCTGACCTTTGCTCCCGTACAGACCTTTCTCTTTGGCCTGGCCGGGATTTACCTCGGCCTGGGAAGTGGCTTCTTTCATGCTTCGCTGACCCGATACGGGCAGCAATGTGACGTAGGAGGGATGTATGCCACGATGATTTGTCTGGCCGGGATTGCGATCGGAAGTTGGCTGCCAAGGATCCGGGCACCCCGAACCCGACGCCTATTTCCCAGCTGGCCGGTGCTTGCAGTATTGGTGGTTTATGGATCCGCTTACTTTTCGTATTACAAATGGCACTATTCCTTTTCGGAAATTTCCGGATACCTCAGCGGTATTTTAGTACTTTTTGCAGGCGTTAGTCTGATTCAGCCCGGCAAGTACCTGCAATTCCGTTGGTTTGTGGCAGCGGTGCTCGCCATCAGCCTGGGTTCAAAAATCCGCGACCTGGATATAGCCGGTGAATTCTCCGGACCGGATGCCATCTTTCAGGGCCATGCCCTTTGGCACTTGGTTTCCGGTCTGTTTTACGTGTTTCTGTTTGTCTATTTTCGCTCGGAGGAGCGTGAGGGCAGTTGAGATACGGGCAAAACGCTAAATTACCGGAGGAAGTAAAGGTAGTCGATGCAATCCCGATTGGTGAAGATCTTCGACTAATTTAAAGGGTTGAATCGACAATATGCTCGAAACAATCCGCCTTTCCCCCTTAGCAAGGGGGATTTGTGCACGTTCGGGTTTACGGCATTCAGAAGCCTTGCTGTCCTTCATCCCGATTACATTACCCAATTTCAGCAACAAATTACCATTTCAGCAAATCCCCCTTTCCCTTATGGTTTAAGCAAGGGAGTTACCGGTTTTGTCAAATTCCAAACAGCATTCCTCAATAAGATGAAAATTTTCGGTAATTTTATGATATTTTAGACGGGTTAAATGGTCGTCTACGCCATTAATTTGTCAAAAACAAAACTATAAAACCCTGTACCAACCATGCCTCCCATAGCCTCCCGAATTCTTCACTGTACCGATGCCTCCGCCATCCGTGAGATCGCACATGTTCAGACCTTATGGAGTGGGTATGGCTCGATTAAACGCTACGTTTTAGAAGGAGGGAAGTATCCGTCGGTTATCGTCAAGCATATACAATTACCTGAATCCGGTAAACACCCCCATACCGATTTATCCCATCAACGTAAAATCAAATCCTATGTCGTGGAAAGCTACTGGTACGAGCATTATGCCCGGCTAATGGGAGCAACCTGTAAAGTGCCTCAATTATTACATACGGAAGCAAAAGGAAGCATGCGGCTCTTGATTATGGAAGACCTCAATACCTTAGGATTTCCCAAACGTCTGACGCCCGATACGGTTACCTTGACAGCTGCCAAAAACTGCCTGACCTGGCTGGCCCGTTTCCATGCCAAATTTATGCAAGTACCGCCCAAAGGCCTCTGGGAAATAGGGACGTATTGGCACCTGGAAACCCGCCCCGATGAGTGGACGAAAATGAATCATATACCCCTGCAGCAGGCCGCTTCGGCGATCGATCAACGGCTCAACGAAGCTACCTTTCAGACCCTGGTACATGGCGATGCCAAGTTGGCAAATTTCTGTTTCGGCCCGGAAGACCAGGTGGCAGCGGTGGATTTTCAATATGTTGGAAAAGGCTGTGGCATAAAAGATGTTGCCTATTTTATCAGCAGTTGTTTTACCGCAGAAGCCTGCGAAAACTATGAAGATGAATTGCTGAATCACTATTTTAATTCACTTGAAATGGCACTTGATAAGTATAATAATTTTCAATTGGTTAAGAAAGAATGGATGGAGCTTTACAAATTCGCCTGGGCCGATTTGTACCGCTTTCTGGATGGCTGGAGTGCCGGTCACTGGAAGATGCATGGCTATAGCGAACGCTTGACACGATCCGTATTGGAAGAACTAAATTACGTTTAAATGCTCAACAAAAACATCCTTTCCACACTTTGCCAAAGTGCCATCAACGCAAGTATAGAAGCGGGGCAACTGATTCAATCGCAAGTCGATCAAGCCCATGACCTACAGGATAAGCAGGGGGGATACTCCAGGGCTTCTCAGGTCGTGACCGAGGTGGATTATCAGGCACAGGAACTCATTCTAAAACATTTACGGCCCGGTATTGCCCAATATGATCTGGGCTTATTGACCGAAGAAGCAGCCGATGATCAATCCCGTTTATACAAGGAATATTTCTGGTGCATAGACCCCTTGGACGGTACCTTGCCCTTTACGGAGCAGCGGCCGGGGTATGCCGTTTCCATTGCCCTTGTTTCTCAATCCGGAGATCCTGTGATCGGCGTAGTCTATATACCTGATGAGGATGAATGTTACAGCGCTATAAAGGGAGAAGGGGTGGTCCTGAATGGCCAGCCTTTTCAATTAGGAAATTCAAGCGATGATAAGGTCTTCCATATCAATATGGACAGAAGCATGCAGTCGGCCGATTATTTTAACGCATTTACCGACCAGATAAAGCAATGGGCAAAAGCCCAAAATTACCAGGAGGTGGTGTACCACGTTGGTTTTGGTGCGGTCCGGAATGCCCTGGCTGTGCTGTCCCATGCAAATGCGTGCTACGTTAAATTTCCCAGGTCGCAAAAGGGAGGCGGCAGCATCTGGGATTTTGCGGCCACCCGCCTGATTTTTGAAGAGTTGGACTTACCGGTATGCAATAGCAAGGGTGAAAAGCTAGAACTCAATACGCCTGAAACGACCTTTATGCATCGGCAAGGGGTGGTATATGCGACAGATGAAAGTATTAGTGAGATGGTTTTGCGGTTAGAATTTTAAATCGTATCAGGTTGTATGGGGAACTAAAAGCACGGGATATTGGATGGGTATCATGTTTGTTTTACGTCTTTTTGATTGTATGCTCTCGCTTTAAGGAAAAAGAAGTAGGATACACACGCTACCTATTCAAGAATATGTAAGCAAAATTTGCAGTACATCGTAGATGATTTTAGTTAAAAGATTGTAGGATGAAAGGATATACAATTATAAGAACTGAAGAACAATACTGGAAGTATTGCAACGACCTTGAGAAGTTAACCAACGAATACAGGGAAAACCCTTCTGATGAACTTATCGAGACCGTTTCACTCTTAATTGAAAAGTATGATGAAGCGCACGCTACTTTGGAGGAACTTGATCCCATTCAACTGTTAAAATCCTTAATGGAGGATAATCATATGAAGCAGCGTGACCTTGCCCAATTGCTAGCGATTTCAAAGGGGCATGTTTCGGACATCTTGAATTATAAGAAAGGGCTGTCAAAAAACGTAATTCGCCTACTCTCCGATAGATTTAAGGTTCGACAGGACGCTTTTAATCGTACCTATGAATTATTCCAGGTTACCAATAAACAAAATGGGAATGCCGAACAGGGGCAATTGTATACCCAAAAGTAGCAGGAGCATGAAAAACACGATTTTAATCGGCTTAGCCCTCTTTCTTTTACGGGGCCTTGTAGTTGCGCAAACCGGACTTTCTCTCCCGCCGGATCTGGAGGGGCGAATTCCCTGGGATTTAGCAACCTTATCAGCAGCCCCCGATTTTGAATGGATAAATCAGACCGATGCTGTCTGGTCACTGATCTATACCGGTGAGGAATATGAAGGAAAGGTGACGGAGGTTTTTGCGTACTACGCCAGCCCGGCTACATTGGATGGAAAAAATCCGGGAACCGGGGAGTTTCCCGGAATCGTGCTGGTTCACGGTGGGGGAGGGACGGCCTTTCGAATTTGGGCACAGGAATGGGCCGAAAGAGGATACGCCGCCATTGCCATGGACCTAAGTGGTAATCAGCCGTTACCCACTGAGGAGCAAGACAACCCCTGGGGTTCAAAAAGCACCCGGCTCGCAGCCGGAGGCCCACGGCAGGATGACGAGCACAAGTTTTTCCGGTTAGACAAAGACTTTACCGCCCAATGGCAATTCCATTCCGTATCCAATATCATTCGGGCCCACTCCCTGATCCGTTCCTTTCCAGAGGTAGACCCCGATCGGACTGCGCTAACCGGGATCAGCTGGGGCGGGTACCTAACCAACCTGGTAGCCGGCGTGGACCACCGGTTTGCTGCGGCGGTACCGGTATATGGAGCGGGTTTCCTGCATGAAGGAAGCGCCTGGGACGGTCAGTTTGACTCCCTTGGCATGGAAGGGACGCAACGCTGGGTAGCACTATGGGATCCTTCCAGTTATGTGGCCCATGCAAGGGTACCCATGCTGTTTATCAACGGCACCAATGATTTTGCCTATTTCGTTGAAAACTGGCAAAAAACAGCGAACCTGGCCAGTAATGCGCAGTATTCCATGATACCGGAACTGAAACACAGTCATTTGCACGGAGCTGAACCTGTGGAAATTGACCACTTTATCAGTACCCAACTGGAAAAAAAAGCCGAATTTGTTAGTTCAATTAAATTGAGCCAAAAGGGGAGTCAGGCCAGGTATTCGATTGCTCCTGCGCCGAAAGAAGTTTACCTGGCATACACCGCAGATGCGAAACGGAGTCCGGAAAGGAACTGGCAACTGATCCCTCTCGGTAAAGCCAAAGGTAAAGTCACTATTCCTTCAGATGCCATGCTTTGGTACATCTACTGGGTGGATGAGTCGGGGAATAGAAGGAGTGGGGAGGTGTTAAGTAATTGAAAATCAATACACAAAGTAAAAGATAGTAAAAGGTTTGTTTTAATCCTTCAAATGATATATATTGGTATGTCAAATGAAAAAAAGTAAGAAATACAAAGCCTTTAAGTCGGAAGACCTATCTTATATTAGTGATTATGAAAAGCCCTATGGCATTTCTGATACTTTTGTGGTCAATAAGGGAGACCAGCAAGTCAGTTATGTGGTCAAGAACGGATATGGTTATTTCT
>JAWLFL010000025.1:0-32306 GCA_041685605.1 Cyclobacterium sp.
AGCTGCCTTTTTACGTGCCTTTCGGGCCTTATACCTGGGGGTGTTTTTCAATGTGGTGATCATGGCGACGGTTTCTCTGGCAGCCATTAAAATATTTGGCGTGATGCTGGGACTAAGTTCCTGGGAAACGCTTTTGATCGTTTCGGTGGTGACAGTGATTTACAGTTCACTGGGTGGATTAAAAGGAGTATTACTCACAGATTTTTTTCAATTCTTTATTGCAATGGGCGGCGCATTTGGTGCTGCCATTTACATCGTAGGCCTTCCTGAAATCGGAAGTCTGGATAATTTACTCAGCCATCCCAATGTGTCCGATAAGTTAAACATCATACCTGATTTCAGTGATTGGAACCTGTTGATTCCATTATTTATCATGCCCCTGGCGGTACAGTGGTGGGCTACCTGGTATCCGGGAGCTGAGCCGGGAGGGGGAGGTTACATCGCCCAACGAATGTTGTCTGCAAAGGATGAAAAAAATGCCATCGGTGCCACCTTGCTGTTTAACATTACCCATTATGCTATCCGACCCTGGCCCTGGATTATCATTGCGCTTTCTTCGTTGATTCTTTTTCCTCAGTTGAGCGATATGCAAGAGGCATTTCCCAATATTGAAGAGAGCAAACTCGGAGATGACCTGGCCTATTCCGCCATGTTGACCTTCTTACCAACGGGTTTGATCGGTGTGGTACTTGCTTCGCTGATTGCTGCCGTCATGTCCACTTTATCAACGCACCTGAACTGGGGCTCTTCCTATGTGGTGAATGATTTTTACGCACGTTTTGTCAAGCCAGATGCCTCCGACAAAGAGTTAGTGGCTGTTGGTCGTCTTTCCACGGTTGGTCTGATGGTGCTCGCTGCCTTGTTGGCAACCGTGCTCTCCAATGCCCTGGAGGCATTCAATATATTATTGCAGATCGGTGCAGGAACCGGGCTGATATTCATCTTAAGGTGGTTTTGGTGGAGAATCAATGCTTACACAGAAATTTCAGCGATGATCGTGTCATTTATCGTGGCCATTTACTTCGAATCCATACACAACAAACTTGGATTTTGGCCCATCCCGGACGACATGGCCTATTTGAAACTCCTTTTTGGTGTTTCCCTGACTACCATCACCTGGGTTGCGGTTACCTTGCTGACCAAACCGGAAGACGATAAGGTATTGCTTTCCTTTTACAGAAAGGTGCGACCAGCGAGCTGGGGATGGAAAAAACTCCTCGCCAAATACCCTGATGAAAAAGAGGAAATCGGACAACTCCCCATGGAAATTGGACTGATGCTAATTGGATCCATCATGGTGTATGCCGCTTTATTTGCTGCGGGTTTTTGGATCTACGGCGAAACCATATCGGCCATCATTGCCACCGTCATTTCAGCAGCGGGGGGTATCCTGGTATTCAGAGGCTGGAAGAAAATGAGATAAACATTGGGTTCGAACACCAAATGATGGGAATTTTTCTCAGTAAATGCTGGTTTTATCGGTAAAACGAATAGAAAAAGTTAATTTGCATCAATTGGAAAGCAATGGAAGTCAAAACAGCTGATATTTTAAAAGACAGTAACCTGCGGGTAACCAGTTGCAGGAGAGATGTTCTCAATACATTCCTTGGTAAAAGGGTGGCGTTATCCCATGCTGATCTGGAGGAGGCTTTGAAGGAAAGTTTTGACCGGGTCACCATCTACCGGACCCTGAAAACATTTCTAGAAAACGACCTTATCCACAAGGTCCTGGACGATACTGGAGCGGCTAAATATGCGCTGTGTAACCACAGTACCGAAGAGCCTCATCATGATCACGAACATGTTCATTTTAAATGCGAAGTATGCGGTAATACGAACTGTCTGGAAGAAATTGCGCTGCCAAGTGTCATGTTACCCAGCGGTTACCTGCCACGTGAAATGAGTTTGTTAATCCAGGGGGTTTGTAAGAATTGCAGCTAAAAATTAATAAACAGCGGGTTTTTCCGTTTTATCCCTGTCTTCGGAAGGCCACACGATTCCAGGTGGAAGGTCAATTTTTGGTGGCGTAAAATCCTCAACACCGCCATCCCCATCGTCATCGTTATTTTTTCTATTTCTGTTGATTTTGGCTTTGGTAAGGGTGGCAACAAAATAGATCAATACCACGTAGGCCACTCCGCACAACACCAAATCGATTACCAGGCTACTCATCATATCCAAAGATTTTCATTAAATTACAATATTATTTTTAATTAATCAACAAGTCAACAATGAGAATGATAGCAATGTTGGAAAAAAAATAAAAATTAAAAGGCAAACCGAATAAACTTGCTATCTAACAGATAACATGAGATATTTGCGGATCAAAATGAAAAGCAGACCATGATTGTTAAAACTAAAAAATACAAACTGGAAACAGGGACCTATATCAAGCAAGGATTAAAGAATATTTTTAAGGAACAATGGTGGGTGATTTTCATAGCGATTGCCATTGCCTGTGGCTACTTTTGGATCCCTTCCTGGTGGTGGATCAGCATGGCATTGCTTGCTTATGCGTTGTATTGGCTTTTTTGGGTCATTCAATTTGCCGGCGTGACTCAAATGGAACAAAACAAAGTGATGTTTGAAAAACTCTCCTATGAAATAGACAGCCGGCAAGTTTTGATGAAGATTAATAGCAAACAAGGCATGCCGATTAAGTGGGAAATGATTAAAAAAGCTCAGATAAAAGATCAGGCCTACATATTGGTATTGTCGAAAGCCCAGTTTATCCACCTTCCCTTTAAAATATTTAATTCCCAGAATGAAATAAAATTCATTGAAACCATTTTGAAAAGAAAAGGCCTGGTAGCCTCATAAAAAAAGGGACCAACGCGAAAGCCGGTCCCTTTTTTATTACCACAACAGGTGCCCTAGAGAAAGCTATCTGCTTTGCGGTAGGCAGCTATCACATCCGCCTCACCTTCTTTTCCCGGATTGGCGTTTCCATGTTCCATTCCGCAGATTCCTTTAAACCCCTTCTCGTAGATAAATTTAAATACGTTCTGGTAGTTAATTTCACCTGTTCCCGGTTCTTTTCTTCCTGGATTATCTCCTATTTGTATGTAGGCAATTTCCTCCCAACACATGTCCATAAGGGTTATTAAATGCCCTTCATTTTTCTGCTGATGGTAGATATCGTAGAGGATTTTACAACTGGGGCTGTTCACTCCCTTGCATATCATATACGTCTGGGGCGAGTACCTCAAAAACAAATTGGGGGTATCACTCAATGGCTCCAATACCATGGTCAGGCCATGAGGCTCCAGAATTTCGGCTCCTTTTCTTAGTGCTTCTATCACATTTGCCGTCTGTATATCCAGGGGAAGGTTCCGCTGGAAATCACCCGGCACCACGGTAGT
This sequence comes from Cyclobacterium sp., assembly GCA_041685605.1. Classification (GTDB taxonomy): domain Bacteria; phylum Bacteroidota; class Bacteroidia; order Cytophagales; family Cyclobacteriaceae; genus Cyclobacterium. The sequence goes on from JAWLFL010000025.1 coordinate 3,363, forward strand.
CCATTTAGCATTGACTCTTTTAGCGACTTCCACCGCCTTTCGGCAACCGTCCAGAAAGATGTCCACGTGCTCCTGCTTCCCTGCAGCCAGCGTATTGGCACCATTTCCCCCTTTATTGAGAACGAAAACGCCCATCGTCATTCCTAACTTGGCCAGGTGATTGCCAATTTTCTCCTGCATCTCCGGCGTTCTTCCCATCATGCCGTTGTCCTCCAGACTTCGAAATCCCTTTTCGTGCATAAAGGTAATCTGATCCAGTAAATCATCCCCTGCATGGTGCTTAAACATCCCAAAATGGGGTGCATAATCCAGATTAAAGGTCTGATCGGCAGGAAGGCTGTCTGTTTGCGCTGCTTTCAAAGTACCCATGCCGGTTAATCCGGCAGCCACTGAGCCTAGCGATACGTTTTGTATGAATTTTCTTCTTTCCATCTGCTTACACCACTTTAGTTTTTCCGGGAACCGCGAATGCATAGTAGCCTTCTTCGTTTGGAACCACTTTTGGTTCGGCGTCCCAGGCCAGACGTTCCGGCATTAAGCTGACATTTGAATTGATCGCTTCGTCCCAGGTGATAGTTTTACCGGAGTAAGTGGCGTACCTTCCAAGAATCGAACTCATGGTGCTTTTAGCCGCATTTTCTGCATCTGCAAACTTGAATTCACCCTTAACGATGGCATCAAATAATTGGTCATGCTCCACCTGATAAGGATTGGCGTTGTTTTTCCCATCGTGCTCATACAGACTGTTTCCCTTGTAATCAGTCAATCTGCCTACATGACCTGCATTCATATACACTTTACCCTTCGTTCCCTGGAAGCTTTCGTCTACCCGGTTGGTAGCTCCCGGAAAGTGACGGCATTCACTGTGGATGACGGTGCCATCCTCATAGGTAAACAAGACCACATGGTGATCAAAAATCTCACCATGTTCTTTTCCCCTGCGGACCGTTCTTCCACCGGTGCCTTCTGCCTTGACCGGGTAGCCATTTTTCACCCAATTGGCCACGTCTATGTTGTGCACATGCTGTTCCGTGATATGGTCACCGCAGAGCCAGTTAAAGTAATACCAGTTTCTCATTTGGTATTCCATTTCAGTCTGGCCGGGCTGCCGTTCACGAACCCAAACTCCGCCATCGTTCCAAAACACCTGTCCACCAATGATGTCGCCAATTGCTCCGTCGTGGATACGATCTATGGTTTGAATGTAGTTATCCTGGTAATGACGTTGCAAACCAACCACCACATTCAATTTTTTCGCCTTGGCTATTTCTGCTGCTGCAAGCACCCTGCGAATTCCTACCGCATCCGTAGCAACCGGCTTTTCCATAAAAATTTGCTTTTCCTGTCTGACCGCCTCCTCAAAATGATCGGGGCGAAATCCCGGAGGAGTAGCAATGATGACCACATCAGCCTCTTTCATAGCTTGTTTATACCCCTCAAATCCAGTGAACTTCATTTCTTCCGGAACGACTACTTTGTCCTTTCCGTATTTTTTAAAAATCCGCTCGTAGCTTTGGTCCAAACGATCTTTAAACGCATCCGCCATGGCCACTAATTGGATGTTTTGACCGGTTTCAAATGCCTGAAATACAGCACCCGTTCCCCTGCCTCCACATCCGATTACAGCAATCTTAATCGCATCGTCCCCGGACGCATAGGCACCGGAAAGGCTAAATGGACTTAACATCGCTCCTCCGGTCAGTAGTGCCGAGGTCTTGATGAAATCCCTTCTTTGGTTATTATTCTTGATTTTCATATTACTTTGAGTTAGATTATTAATAGTCTTCCATTGGTATTTGGCCGTAATAGTCCGCTATTTCTTCCGGACTGGGCGGGTTCAGGGGGCGCACCAGCCGCATCCCCAGAAAAGGTGCTTCCGGAAACCACCATTGGCTTTTTGGAATTTGCGGGTCTATTCTTTTCCATTCGGCGGTACTGGCAAACCGCTTGCTGCTTTTCAAATGCGCTGCTTCGCTGTCATAGCTCCCGCCGCGAATCACCTTCGGATACAACTCCTCGGAAACCGTCAAAGGATTCTCGGCAGGTTTCGCCCTGGTTTGGTAGGCTTCCGGATCGTAGTGATCCATGGTCCATTCGTTGACATTTCCTAATATATCATAAAGGCCCCAGGGATTGGGTTCCTTTTTGCCAACTTCATGAGTTGTCCCCTCGCTGTTGGCATCATACCAAGCGTATTTATCCAATTCTGAAGGATCGTCTCCAAAAAAATAAACGGTTTCTGAGCCTGCCCTTGCAGCATACTCCCATTCTGCCTCGGTGGGAAGTCTGAAAAACACCCCGGTTTTCAGGTACAACCACCTACAAAACTGAATGGCTCCGTACTGGGTCATGGCTATGGCTGGCTTGTTCTCCTTGCCCATCCCGAAGGTCATGTCCAGGTAGGGGATAGAGGGACGGGTCAGTCCATCTACCTCCGGACTAAGAGGCCCTTCACTGGTAGAAGCTTCAAATCCTTTGTCCAGAAACAGCTCAAACAAGTCCCAGGTCACTTCGTGGGAAGCCATCCAGAAAGGGCCCAGTTCTACCGTATGCGCCGGACCTTCGTCCGGGTCCCCGCTGTCGCTTCCCATCCTGAAAGAACCTTCCGGGATAGGAACCATGGAAAATGACATTCCCGTCCCGGGTACTTCTTGTTCGTATGGTTCAAATGGATCTTCTACGGGATAGCCACTGCCTATCAGCAGTACCACAGCTACCGAACCCAGCAAAGTGGTCCTTCTTAAAATAGTTATCATGGAATGTGTTGAGAATAGCTTCAATTAAATAAATGATTGGTTTATCGCTACTAAAGTAATTACTTTCGAAGGTGTAAATTACTTTTATTTTTTAATAATTGAAAACACAATGCCAGGGACGGTATATTGATCCCGTTTTCGGTAAAAAGGCTACTGAATTCCCAATCGAAAGGTCCACAGGCAATTCCTCTATAAAAAATTACTATCCGTACTTGACGACTTGTAAATCACCGCTTTCTTGGAAGAATAGGCCCTGATCTCTTGAAAAATCGTTTCTGCAACTTCCTCCGTAAAATGAACCGGATCTCTAAAATTATCTTTATCGAGGGTCAGCTGCGAAGTATAATTAAAATCAAATACATCCCCCAGGGATCTTAAATCTGCCAAAAATTTCTGGTTGAGTTTTTCGACTGGATAGTCTTCTACTATACTCTGATAATCACGGTGTAAAGGCGGAATCCAGAAAATAAGCTTAATTCCACGTTCCCGGCAGTAGTGAGATATCTCCTTTAGTTGCTGGTAATAATCCGTAGGATAAACCATATTGCTGTGAAACTTACCCACTCCTTCCAATTTTTTTTGCCAGTAGTACTCTTTCGCATCCGGGTTATCTTCTCCGGAACGGCTGCTTTTCTGGTCGTTACCATTACTTAGTAAAGCAAGTGCACCTTCAAACGTGTAATTATTAAAAGAATAGCTGAAGAAATTGCTTTTCCTGGAAATCGTCTCCTCCACCCAAAATCGTTTATTGTATTTATTGTAAAGACTGAGGTTAATTCCCATTAAAACCGTATCCGGCTGCTGGATGGTGTTCGCCCACCAAAACGACTGAATCATTTCCTTCAAACTGGCCCCTCCATAGGCCAGATTGGCCCAATTTTCCTCGTCGGTGACATAATAGAGCCCATTGCTTCGGGAATCGCCTATGACCCAATTGGGTTTCGGGTCGTTTTCAAACGCAATCATCTTGAATAAATGAGGCTCAATATCCCGCACTACTTCCTCTTTGGTTCTGGTAGAAAAAATTCCCTCCCGATCAAAATAATTGAAGGGATCGATAAGGAAAATCAGCAGGCAATACCCGGCGAATGGAACAGCAAAAAACAGCGTTTGAAGAATAAATTTTTTCATTTGCCTTAAAATTGAAAGTAAATAAATTCCTGTTGTACTCCGTTCATGATAAAGCAAAAAATAATGATGGCATAATAGGCCACCCATCTGACCGGTTTTGGGACTTTTTCCGTATCCAGCTCTAATCCATGATTCTTTTCACGTTGCAACCATTCGACTAAGACAAATCCAATAATTAGGAAAAAGAGGTAGACCAGGTGATTACCTGTATTCATCGTCCAAAAATCACCGATTGGCAGTTCAAAGATCCGCATGGAAAAGATAATCGACAAGTAATCAAAAGCCATAGAAAGGCTATCCGCCCTAAAAAACACCCAGGCAAGTACCGTTAAGAGAAAGGTGCTTCCCATTTGAAGGAGTTCTTTAATCGTAGGAAGGTATTTTCCTGAAGCCACCGTATCGCTAGTATGGGTTCTGTTTCTTTTTGCTACTAGGAGGGGTAGGTAAAAGACTGCGTGCAAAGCACCCCAAAATAAAAAGGTCCAGTTCGCCCCATGCCAGAAACCACTGACGATAAAAATCACGAATATGTTCCGGACCGTTTTCGCCTTACTCACCTTGCTTCCCCCAAGGGGGATATACACATAATCTCTAAACCAGGTAGATAGGGATATATGCCAACGCCTCCAAAATTCCGCGATGTCTCGCGAAAAATAGGGAAAGGCAAAGTTTTTCATTAAATCAAACCCAAATAAACGCGCCGTCCCAATGGCGATATCTGAATAACCGGAGAAATCCCCGTAAATCTGCAAAGCAAAAAGAACCGCTCCCAGAAAGAGCGTGCTCCCGGAATAATCGCCGTAATTTGAAAAGATATCGTTTACGTAAATAGCACAATTATCTGCAATTACAATCTTCTTAAACAAGCCCCAAAGAATCTGCCGCATGCCGTCTAGTGCCTTACCATATTCAAAAGTGCGTCTCTTCAAAAACTGAGGCAATAAATTCGTAGCCCGTTCTATCGGGCCCGCTACCAATTGCGGGAAAAAACTGACATAGGCAAAAAACGAAACGGGATCAGTAGCCGGGGCGAGTTTTTTCCGATAGATGTCTATGGTATAACTCATCGTTTGAAACGTATAAAAACTAATCCCCACAGGTAATACGATGGATAGCCTTCCAGGGTCCATTGACTTGCCAAAGAAAGTGAAAGCTTCGGCAAAACTCTCTGCAAAAAAATTATAATACTTGAAAAATCCCAAAAAGCCAATATTCACCAGCATGCTAGCGGCCACCAACCATTTGCGCTGTTGCTCCTGCTGATTCCGGCTGAGTTGAAGTCCTATAAAAAAATCCACCAGGGAACTAAAGGCGATCAGAGATAAAAAACGGTAATCCCACCAGCCATAAAAAATATAACTGGCTACCAATACCCAGAGATTTTGAATACGCAGGTCCTTATTGAATACAAACCAGTACAAAATAAAGACCAATGGCAAGAAAATCAGAAATTCAACCGAATTGAATAACATGATAAATAAAATAGCTAATAATGTAGGTTAAAAATATTCAAGATGACCAAATCATCTGATTCTGCTGTGCAAAACCAGTACCATGGATCTGATAAAGCCCAAAATTAAATATAAAAAACAATAAAGTGATACTAAATCACAAAAATTTAATTTTAAACGATAAATTTATTAGTAGCTGCCAGCCTAATCTGTGGAGCCTTTCCCCAATTCATTCAAATACCTGCCCGTAAAATTACCCTTTTCCAGCATGAGCTTTTCCGGCTCCCCTTCGAAAGTCACCATTCCTCCTTTTTCCCCACCTTCCGGGCCCAGGTCAATTACCCAATCTGCCGCTTTGATCACCTCCGTATTATGTTCGATTATCAGCACCGTATGTCCCTGACCAATCAAGGCATTCATGGAATGCAACAGTTTCTTGATATCATGAAAGTGCAAACCCGTGGTGGGTTCGTCGAATATAAATAAAATACGATCCTTGGATTTGGTTTCTCCTTTTCCCAAAAAAGAGGCCAGCTTGACTCGTTGGGCCTCTCCTCCACTCAAGGTGTTCGAGGACTGTCCCAAGCCAATGTACCCCAAACCTACTTCCTGAAGGGGTTGCAACTTTTGAATAATGGTAGGCTTACCTTCAAAAAAATCCATGGCCTCATCAATGCTCATCGCCAACACATCGGAAATGTCCTTATCCTTGTACTTGACATCGAGGATCTCGTTTTTAAATCTCTTTCCCTTGCAGGATTCACAGGTAAGGTAAATATCCGCCATAAACTGCATTTCTATTTTCTGAGTACCTTCTCCCTGACAGGCCTCACACCTGCCACCGTCTACATTAAAACTAAAAAATGCCGGCTTGTATCCCCGCTGCCTGGAAAGGGGCAAGTCCGCATACAACGCCCTGATGCCATCATAGGCCTTTACGTAAGTGACCGGGTTGGACCGGGAGGACTTTCCGATGGGATTTTGGTCTACAAATTCCACCCGGGTAATGTTTCTAAAATCCCCCTCCAGTTTGTCCAGCTTTCCGGATTCCTCCGAAACGGTACCCAGAAATTTCCCCAATGCCGGATACAATACCTTCTTTACCAGGGTTGATTTACCCGAACCACTCACACCGGTAATCACGGTCAGCACGCCTAGCGGTACCTTCACCGTGATGTTTTTCAAGTTGTTTTCCCTGGCCCCACGAATCAAAATATGTTCCTTCCAGCTTCTGTTGGCTGTTTTTTGACTGATGGTTTCCTGCCCGCTAAGGTATCGCGAGGTATAGGTGTTTCCAGCAGCCATTAATTCCTCCAGGTTTCCTTGAAAAACCAACTCTCCCCCATGTATACCGGCATCCGGACCTATATCGATGACCTGATCCGCTGCCCGAATGATTTTTTCTTCGTGCTCTACGACAATTACGGTATTGCCCATATCTCGCAAAGTCTTCAGTACCGCTACCAATCGTTCCGTGTCTCTGGGATGGAGTCCGATACTTGGCTCATCCAGAATATACATGGACCCCACCAGGGCACTTCCCAGAGAAGTGGCCAGTTTAATCCGCTGAAATTCTCCTCCGGATAGCGAGGAAGTCAAGCGATTTAAGGTAAGGTAACCCAAACCTACCTGATCGAGGTAGAGCAGCCGATTTGAAATTTCCTTAAGTAAGCGATAGGCGACTTTTTGATCACTCTCAGGGAGGTCCAGCGTTTCAAAAAAATGAAGGCACTTATCCAGGGGCAATAAAACCAAATCCGTAATGGACTTACCTTGGATTTTTACATAGGAAGCATCTTTTCGAATCCGGGTGCCCTGACAATCGGGGCAGGTAGTCCTACCCCTAAACCGGGAAAACATGACGCGATACTGTATTTTATGTAATTTGCTTTCAATAAAAGCAAAAAAGTCGTTTAGGCCTTTAAAATATTCATTGCCAGTCCATAAAATGGCCTTGTCCTTTTCATCCAGATCCTCGTAGGGCCTGTGGATTGGAAAATCAAATTTGATTCCGTTCTTTAGTAAGGGCTGCACCCATTTTTTAGTAGTCTCTCCCCGCCAGGGCGCAATGGCACCCTCGAAGACCGACAGGCTTTTGTCAGGGACCACCAAATCAGAATCAATCCCCAATACCGAGCCAAAGCCCTCACAGGTTCGGCATGCCCCATAGGGATTATTAAAACTAAAAAAATTGACTGACGGCAACTCAAAGCGTATCCCGTCCAGCTCAAATTTATCGCTAAAAACACGCTTATCCTTTTCCGGTATCACCACCGTACAGGTCCCATGCCCTTCAAAAAAAGCGGTCTGAACGCTATCCGCAATCCGGAACTGGTTGTCCTCATCCTCGGAATTGACCGAAACCCTGTCAATCAGAATCTCATATTTCCCCTCTGGCAGTTCCTCACTGGTCAACAAATCCTCGACAAAAAAGGCCTCCCCGTCAATTAATACCCTGGTGAATCCTTTTTGAAGCAGTATTTCCAACTCCTTGCCCTTTTCCCTTCCCGCCTGTAGGTGCATTGGACAGCTAATCATGACCCGCTCGCCCTCCTCAAAGGAGTGAACGAAATCCACTACATCTGTTACGGTGTGGTGCTTTACTTCCTCCCCACTAACGGGAGAATAGGTTTTACCAATCCTGCTGAAAAGCAATTTCAGGTAATCGTATACCTCTGTGGTGGTTCCAACGGTAGACCTTGGGTTTTTAGTGTTTACGCTCTGCTGAATGGCAATTGCAGGAGAGACACCCTTGATATACTCTACCTCGGGCTTCTCCATGCGACCCAAAAACTGGCGTGCGTAAGAACTGAGGCTTTCCACATACATCCGTTGCCCTTCTGCAAATAGGGTGTCAAATGCCAGCGAGGATTTTCCGGAACCAGACAGACCGGTAACCACCACCAGTTTGTTTCTGGGGATCGCTATGCTCAGGTTTTTTAGATTGTTTACCCGCGCATTCTTTATAATAATGAAGGATTTTGGATCCAGGTTTTCCAGTATCGCTGTGTTCTCGGTAGTGATTGCGCCCATAACTTGCAAAGATACCAACCCAACCCCGAAAATGACAAAATGTTACGGAAAATTAATAGACCCGGCTTACCCTAAACTAACGGCTCCCAACTACCTTTTGAAGATTTTGAAGGTCCTTTTTCCCTTATTCGTGGACAAGCTAATCAAGTAATGGTTGCTCGGATAGGGTCGTAAATCAATTCTGTACCTGCTTTTTCCTATCTTTTCCAGGTCAGGTTCCAGCCTTATCCGTTGGTCCTGGCTTATAAGCTCCACCTGGAGTATCGCTTCTTTTTCATCGAAATGAATAAAGTCGGTTGTTGGATTGGGAAAGGGAAGTACCGATTCGGTGACCGAATCATTGGAAATGCGAATTACCTCGGAATAGCTACTTTTTCCGTCCCGATCCACCTGCCGAATTCGGTAATAACTCCAACTGGATTCAAAGGTACTGTCAACCACCTGGTACTGAACTTTTCCATTGGTTTCTCCTTTAGAGGGAACTTTGTCATCCAAATCTTTCCAGGAAAACCCATCGGGGGAACGCTCCACAACAAAATGGCTGGTATTTTTTTCCTGAAGGGTTTCCCAATTCAGGCAATTTTTTTCTCCGCAGGCCTGTCCCTCAACATTTCCCCATTGTAGCGGTAATACCAAACTCACAAATTCGTAGTCAAAATCCATGGTGTTTCCTCCTGTTTCTTCGTAGTATTCCAGCACCATGTCCAATTGATCCAACCCATCCGGTACGTCGAATTGAGCCGTGTACTCCTGAGCGGAACTACCACCGGACTCCCATTGCCCGGAGAGCATCCAGGTTGCTCCTCCATCCAGGCTCAACCGAAAGCCATCATCCGCACGAACCGCAAAGTTCAGCGTACCTGGCTCTACATCAAGTCGCATTTTATACCGAATCGAAAAGCGATCGGTTAGAAAAGGACAACCGTAATCTGGGGTAAAGGTAACCGGTGAAGAGGGCAATCCATTGTAATCGAAATCCTGGTCAAAAACTGCATTTTCCGTTATCCTCCCTAAATAATCCTCTGAATCAAAGTTTTTGGCACCGGAATAAACATGACCGATCCATTCGTTGGTACCGTAGGCGGTCTGATCCAGGTCTTCGATGACACTGATCGTAACTTCCAATACATTGGAAGAAAAGGTATTGACCAGTGTGTTTCCATCGGCATCCACTGCTGTATTTTCTGCCTTCCTTCTATAATACCGGGTACCCGTCCAGGCATTTTCAGGAATGGACTCATCGTAGGCAGGAATATCATACGTCAATCCGGTAGCACCGGAAATGGATATCCAGTCGGACTCCGTGGGATTTTCTACACTGGTATATTGCCATTGGTAAGTGGGCTGGGTTCCTTCAGCAAATACAGCGTCGCCTCGGGATTCGAAGGGCTCGGGATCCGGCGCGATCCCACAATAAGAGCGGACACCGGATTCATTTCCAGCATTGCGAATTTCTCCCGGACCAAAATAAAGCTCAAAATTAAAACTCAACCGGTTGTTGCCTTGTTTTTCGTAAAAATACAGGTCCATCCAGATAGATTCCCCACCATCAAAGGGAACGTAATAATTTCTTATATTCTGATCATATACAAAATTGTAATAACCATCACTGCCATCCTTGACCCAATTGTCGTGAATCATCGGATCTCCATTCACGTCCAGAACAGGACTGGAAGTATTGCCAGCTTCATACATTTGAAAATAGGATCCATCATCACTTCCAATTCTTACCCGGTAAATGCCGGGTTCATCCATCTCTCGCTTGCTTCGCATGATCATTCCAAAATGCTGTAATTGAGTATTGCATCCGCCTCCGGAATAAGGATCAACCCCTGTGGGAAAGAAATCTTCATCGTTCGAAAAACCATCTACCGAAGCGTCCCCGAAAGTCGTGTCAAAATTTAATGAATTGCTGGGCAAAAAATGGCTTCCGCCTCTCCTTAAAACACCTTTGAACTGCTTATCTGCCTGGCTGTATGCAGAGAAAGATCTATTGAAATCAAGGTCCGGCCGATAATCTGGGGACAATTGGTACACATAAGAATACCAGGTAGAATGCCTGGAATACCCTCCTCCCGGAACAGACCCGCCATTACAATCTAATTGGGCCTGGCTTTGTCCAAAACTGCCTATAAATAAGCAAAAACCTACGAAAATTATACGGGAAAGCTTCCCGATTTGCTGTTTAAATCCTCTCAAAACCCCTCCTATTTTAAAAATGTTTTTGTACTAAAAAGCGTTTATATTGCTGTCAAATACAAAAATATATATTTAAAAGAGAAAGACCAAAGGAATTCCGAAATATTTACCGGTTAATATTTTGGAAAGCAGGGGTTTAAAAGGAATGACTTGCTCCATGCCGCCGGTCCAACCAGGGTTTTAACTGTAGGAATTGTTTCCACTTGGCATACCTGGTAATATCGTGGATTTCCTGAACCTCTTTAAAAATAGCCTTTGCTTTAGAAATATCCCCCTTCCGGTACGCTTCAAAGGCATAGGACAGGGAGGCGAAGGCCCGCTGTTCTTTCAGTTCTTCTTCAATCTGCGATGCTTCGTGGCGCTGCAAGCTAAAATTCAAGCTGTCCTGACTAACCTTTACGCTTTGCATGCCGATAGGTGCTTTCAATACCAATCCTTCCAGGTTGGTACAGCGGCTGAGGGCTACATACACCTGCCCTGCTTCAAATGAGCGGCCAATATCCACGATGCATTTATCGAAAGTGAGCCCTTGACTTTTGTGTACCGTGATCGCCCAGGCAAGCTTGAGGGGAAATTGGGTGAACTTACCGACCACCTCCGCATCCACCTTTCCTTCCTTTTCATTGAACCGGAAATCCACATGTTCCCATACTTCCCTTTCCACTTCCAGAAAAGCACCGGCATTGTTTTCCACCAGCACTTTATTTTCATGCATCTCAACCACCTTTCCGATCATCCCGTTATAGTAATTCTTTTCCGGATTATTTTTCATGAAGATCACCTGCGCGCCTATTTTGAGCGTCAGGTCTATGGGATCAAAAGGGGCCATGGAAGGAGGAAACTCCCCCTCCATGGAAGCCGGATAGGTCCGCACCGGAGATTCCAGCAGGTCCAATTTCTGCTGATTAATACGAAGAATGGAATGGTTATGCGTTCCCAGCATGATGTACCCCTGATCCAATAGATCAAAATGGTATGCGGAAGCCCTTTTGTTTAGAAACTGTATGTCGTCATAGGTATGTTTACTTTCGCGGATGCGATTTAGTAGGTTTTTAAAAAACTCGTCTTTTTGCCGGTAGATTTTTTGCAGGGCGATGTGGTAGGGACGAAGCTCCTGAAACGCATGAGCGCTGAAAAAAAACCGTGTTTGGTAATGCCCAGATAGAAGAGACCAATCGTTATCACGGACCACCGGAGGCAACTGAAACGGGTCTCCGATCAACAATAACTGAACCCCGCCAAAGGGTAGGTGCCTTTTTCTACGAAACAAGCGTAATATCTGATCCAGCACATCCAACAACTCAACCCGGACCATGGATATTTCATCAATGACCAGCAAGTCAAGGTTTCTGATCAGGCTGAGCCGGCTCTTATTATACCGAAATGTATCGAAGATTGATCCGTTCGGACCGGTAGCTTTGGGTTCCAACCGGGGATCACCAGGTAAAAACAATTGCCGGGGATCTATCTTAAAAAAGCTATGGATCGTCTTCCCTTTTGCATTAATGGCGGCCACCCCGGTAGGAGCCACAACGACCGTATTTTTTGTGGTGTTTAACCTCCTCAAGGTATGCAGAAAGGTGGTCTTGCCAGTGCCTGCCCGGCCTGTGAGAAACAGGGACTTATTGGTGTATAATGCGATTTCCAGTGCCTGAATAAAAGGCTCGTTTGACATGTCCAAACCCTTTGCTTCAAATTCCTGTCTGAAAAAGGTTTTCAAAAAAGTCATTGGCTCATTTAATTTATTTGTTGCTTAAAATTAGAAATAAATAAACCTGTTTCGTATATATTGTACCTAAATTGAAAATAATACCGTTCAAAACCTGCTAACTTAAAATTGCCTACCCAATGGAACTGGCCCTCAACCTGACCAAAATTTTTCTTGCCATCCTATGTATACTTGCTGTCACCGCCAGCAAGTTGACATTAGGGCATTGGTCGGTAAGAATGTTTGATTTTCCAAGATTGCAGCTATTGGCCATTGCGCTCATTACCATGCTGTTGTTTTTTATCCCTTCCCTAAATACCGATCCCTGGCATTTAGGGCTGCTGGCCGGTGTGGTAGCGAGTTTTGTATTTCAGGCGGTCAAAATCTATCCCTATACCTTTTTTGGCGCAAAAGAAGTCCGAATCTCAAGGCACTCTTCCCCAGAAAACGAAATTTCGCTGTTGGTGAGTAACGTTTTGACACCAAATCAGCACGTGGAAAAACTGATTACATTAGTGAACAGGCACCAACCCAACCTGCTTTTAACCCTGGAATCGGATGAATGGTGGGGAAAGCAATTGGAAATCATCGAAAATGACTATCCCCAGCAGGTCAAAATTCCGCTCGACAACCAATATGGCATGCATCTGTATTCCAATCTTCCTTTAAATAATATAAAAAAGCTATACCTGGTGGAAGACGATATCCCTTCCATACATGCTGAGGTAATCCTTCCTTCGGGCAAAAAAGTACAAATTCATTGTGTTCACCCGGAACCCCCAAGCCCTTCCGAAAGCGAAAGTTCTGTCCCTCGGGATGCCGAATTATTAATTGTTGGAAAAAATGTCAAGGGCACAACAATACCGGTATTGGTGTTCGGTGACCTGAATGACGTGGCCTGGTCCCGGACCACCCGCTTGTTTCAGAAAATAAGCGGATTGAAGGACCCCCGAAAAGGAAGGGGGTTTTTCAATACCTTTCATGCCAAATACTTCGCCCTTCGCTGGCCGCTGGACCATATTTTTCATTCCAAGCACTTCCTTTTGAAAAAAATCAAACGCCTTCCTTCCATTTCATCCGACCATTTCCCCATGTATGGAAAATTTCAACTGGCACCAGAAAACGAACAAGAGAATGAGAAAGAAAAACTAGATAAGGAAGAAAAAGATTGGACCAAAGAAACGATCGATCAGTCCAATCCAAACATCCTTACCATCTAAGCTAGGCTATGGGAATAAATTGTCTAAGGTAATTCCTTGCTGTCAAAATCGCCATTTTTACGTCTTCAGGAGATTTTTCGAAGGCCTTGTCTTCTACTTCTATACAACAGGGCCCCCTGTAGCCCACATCTGTTAACGCCGCAAAAAACCTTCCCCAGGGGACATCTCCCAGTCCGGGGATTTTCGGAGAATGGTATTCCAGCGGATTGGCAAGAATTCCCACCCGGTTTAGCTTTTCGGGGTAGAGTTTGACATCTTTCAGGTGGATGTGGTGAAGGCGGTCCCGAAACTCGTACAAGGGTTGTACCGGATCCATGTGCATCCATACCAGATGGGAGGGATCGTAGTTTAATCCAAAATGAGGATCGGGAATAATTGAAAACATTTTCTCCCAAACGGCAGGAGAAATGGCCAGGTTTTTCCCCCCGGGCCATTCATCATTGGTAAAAAACATGGGGCAATTTTCGATCCCAATACGAATCCCTTTTTTTGAAGCATGCTTCACTACCGCCGGAAACCGTTCGGAAAACATTTTCAGATTGTCATCCACGTTCAGCGACGGGTTTCTTCCAATAAAGGTGTTGACCACGGGTATTCCCAGTTTCTCCGCACCGTCAATGACGGCCTTGATATGGGTTAAGGCGGCTTCTGCTTTCGATTCATCCGGATCCATGGGGTTAGGATAAAATCCCAGTCCGGAAACAAACACCCCTTTTTCCCGCTGGTACTCCCTTATATGGTTAATCTGGTCGGAAACCAGTTGGTTTACATCAATATGAGTCACCCCTGCATAGCGTCTTTCCGCCTTTCCCTTTGGCCAGCACATCATTTCCACACAGGAAAAATTTTCTGCCGCGGCAAAATCAATCACTTCTTCAAAACTATTTTCTGCCAGAATAGCGCTCACAAAACCTAATTTTAGCATGTCAATAACGGTTAAAGTTTAGAAAGTATTTCTCCGGCTTTGTCCAGCAAGTCGTCGTCTTTGGCAAAACAAAACCGTAGTAATTTATCGTCCTTTTTATCCTTATAAAACACGGATACCGGCACAGAAGCCACCTTTATCTCTTTTGTCAGGCGAATGGCCAGGTCGTAATCGTATTCGTCGGTAATTTCCCGATAGGAAACAATTTGAAAAAAACTTCCTTTGGAGGGCGTAAAACGAAAGCGGGATGCCTGAAGGGCTTCATTAAACCGATCCCGTTTATTTTGATAAAACGAACTCAACTGCTCGTAATGCTCCGGAAGTTTCAAAAAATCGGCTAAGGCATATTGCATGGGGGTAACCGTGCTGAAGGTGATGTACTGGTGAATTCTTCTAAATTCCTTTGACAAGGCCTTGGGGGCCAGGCAATAACCGATCTTCCAACCGGTGGTATGGTAGGTTTTTCCCAACGATCCACAAACAAATGTCCGCTCCTGCAAGACCGGATGGGTCATCATGGAACGATGGATGTCTCCGTCAAATACGATGTGCTCATATACCTCGTCACTGATGATGTAAATATCGGTATCCCGAACCAGCTCGGCCAGCGTATCCAGGTCGCTTTTGCTAAATACCGTTCCAACCGGATTGTGGGGGGTATTGACCATAATGGCCCGGGTCTTCGGAGATATTTTCGCCTTTACCGCCTGCCAATCGATTTTAAAATCCGGTGCATTCAGGGTGACATATACGGGAACACCCCCATTCAAGTCAATGGCTGGAACATAGCTATCATAGGCTGGTTCCAGAACGATCACCTCATCGCCCGGGTAAACCACCGCGGTCACAGCACAAAAAATGGCCTCTGTAGCACCAGAGGTGATGGTAACTTCCGTTTCCGGATCGTAGTCCACCCCATAAACACCATTAGTCTTTTCTGCCAGGCTTTCTCTGAAGGCGGGAACGCCACTCATCGGAGCGTATTGATTGTACCCATTTTTTACGTAATGGCTAACCAGTTCACTTAACCTGGGAGAACAGTCAAAACTCGGAAATCCCTGTGATAAATTAATCGCATCCTCTTTGGTAGCCAGACCGGACATCACCGTAAAAATAGTGGTGCCGACATAGGGCAATTTAGAGGGTAATTCCTTTTCTTTTTGCATAAATAAAAAAGACCGGAAATTGCCTTCCGGTCGACTGATGGAAAATTCAATTTAAAATGACTCCAATCCGGCTGCCGCAATGATCCCATCCTGAGCGGATGTGACACCACTAACCCCAATAGAACCAATCACCTGATCACCATCCTTAATGGGCAAGCCTCCTTCCACGGCCACTACGCCGGGAAGGCTGATGAGGTGTATGTTGCCGGATTTGACCGCATCTTCAAATACTTTTGTGGGTCGTTTGAATTTCAGGGCCGAGGTGGCTTTTTGAATGCCCACATCCACACTTCCGATTTGCGTTTCGTCCATCCTGCGCAAGGCGACCAAGTGCCCACCGGCATCTAGAATGGCAATGACCACATTCCAATTGTCTTGCCGGGCTCTGGCCTCTGCCGCATCGGATATCCGCTGCGCATCCTCAAGACTGAGTACCCGGACCCTGTCCTGAGCCTGTACCGAAAAGCTGATTGCAAAGACCAGCATTACCCAGGTTGATAGTATGATTTGCTTCATCATGGTGTGTTTTTTTGTTTGTTATTCCGCTTTGTCTTAAATATAAAGAAATAATGGCTATTCTTAAATTTTTTATATTTGAGAATCAACTTAAAGGGACAAAATCATGAAGATTTTTCAAAAAGAAATCCGATTACCCGCCTATAACAGAGGCTTTCACCTCATTACGACGAAAGTTGTGGATAACTTCCCGGAAATGAAAAACATAGGTACCGGCATGCTCCAGGTTTGGATCAAACACACCTCCGCCGGACTGACCATCAATGAAAACGCTGACCCATCTGTTCGTCAGGACTTTGAAACGTTTACAAACGACTTGATTCCGGAAGCTTATCCACATTTTGTCCACACCTATGAAGGGCCTGATGATATGCCTGCGCATCTGAAAGCAAGTATTTTCGGTCCTTCGGTGCAAATTCCCATTTCCGGGGGAAAACTTAACCTGGGCACCTGGCAGGGTATCTACCTGGGAGAATTCAGGGACCATGGCGGTGCGAGAAAACTGGTCCTGACTGCCTTTGGAACCTGAGCCCGCCTTTTGCCTCTCAAACGAAGGCCTGAACCGGATTTCTTTGGGTTATCCACCGTTTTATCCACAAATTCCCTAAGTGTTGGGAAGCGAAATACCTTTCACCCTTCGGTAAAGCGAAAGGGCGTATTTGTCGGTCATCCCGGATACAAAATCCATTAATCCCCGAAGGATGGAGTAGGCGGATTGCGGACCTGTCAGCACCAATTGGTCCGGAAGCAAACGCAAAATACTTTTATTTTGACCCGAAAACTTTTCCTTTACAAAATGATAATGGTACAATGCCTCACCGAAGGTTTCCAATAACCCTTCCAAGACCTGGTATCCGGCAGCCTCTTTCTCCAACACGGGCTGGGAGCGGTAAATTTTCGCTACCGACAACGCATTAATGGCTCCTAATGCCTCAGCCGAGGGAATACAATCGGTAAGCGCCTGGTCAAAATCTCCAACCAACAACAAGGGTTCTTTTTCCTGAAAGACCTTATCCGTCTCTTCAATCAATTGGTTGATGGCCATGGCCCGGAGTATAGCCAGCTTCTGTCGATTAGCAGGGTATTTTTCCAACTTTTGGGCAGAAAATCGGTCTCCAATGATCGCCGCCAGCAGCGCGATGGTTTCTTCCAGGGATACCAGACCCATCGTACAGCCATCCTCCAGATCAATAATGCTATAACAAATATCGTCCGCTGCCTCCACCAGAAAAGCAAGCGGGTGCCGCATCCAGCAATTCGGGGCAAGTGTTGGAATGGCCATCATTTCCATCAATTCGGAATAGTCTGTCAAATTGCTGGTAAAAAACCCAAACTTTTTCTGGCTGCGTCGCTTTTGATCCTCGGCGAAGGTCCAGGACGGTCTGGGATATTTGGTAAACGCAGCCAGGGTAGGGGGAGAAATATAAATTCCGTTATTTCGATCCATAAGCATGCGAAATCCCTGGGCATTTCCTTCAAAATGCGTCAGGTCTTCCCATTCCTGACTGCTGCATTGGGTTTTCCAGCAGTGTCCTTTGGGGTGAAACCGGAAAAAATCCGAAATGGCTTCTTCCCCGGCATGACCAAAAGGTGGATTACCAATATCATGGGCCAGGGCAGCAGCAGCCACAATGCCCCCGATATCAAACGGTTGCAGGTGCCTGTTTTTCAACCCTGCATATTTTTCCAATAGAAAATTACCAGCAGATTTTCCCAGAGAACGGCCCACACTGGAAACTTCCAGGCTATGGGTCAACCTGGTATGGACAAAATCCTGCTCAGGCAGTGGAAATACCTGGGTTTTGGCCTGAAGATTTCGGAAGGGTGATGAAAAAATGATCCGGTCATAATCCTTCTCAAATTGGCTTCGTTGCTGCCCCGATTCCGAAGCAGGAAGCCCCTCCGGAACGATTAATTTTTCCCATTTCATCATATGCTGTCAAAAATACAAAGCTATGGTTTCGGGAAAAAGAAATCTTTCCTATTTCCAACCCCCACCCAAAGCCCGGTACAGATCTACTACCGTAAGAAACATTTCGATACGGGTGTTGGTCTTACTCAATTCAGCCTCCAACACCCTGGACTGGGCGGTAATCACTTCCAGATAGGTGGCATAGCCTCCGCGAAACAATTCATTGGAAGTGGATACAGCATTCAATAATACGGCTGTCTCTTCGTCCCGCAGACTATATACCGTCCGAAGGTTTTCAATGCGCTGCAGTTTATTCATGACTTCCTGATAGCCGTCCAGTATCCGTTGCTGGTAATTATACAATGCTATATTGTTGGAAGCCACCGCCTGATCGAAACCCGTCCGAATTTTGTTTTGAGCAAAAATGGGTGCCGTAAGTCCGCCCAATAAACCAATGGTAAGCCCCCCGGGCATTTTCAATGCTGCAGGAAGACTTCTGTCGTTTAAGCCCACGTAGGGGGTAAAACTAAAGGAAGGTAAAAACTCTTTTCTAGCTGCTTCCACATTGAAGTTGGCAGCAAGAAGTTCGTGTTCCGCTTGCTGGATATCCGGTCTTCTCAGCAGCATGTCAGAGGGAAGGCCTACATCCATGGCATAGGGCAATTTAATCTCCAGCAGGGAGGAGGCTCGTTCAATTGGTTGGGGAAATCTACCAAGGATAAAATTCAGGTTATTTTCAGTTTCCAGGATTTCCTGTTGTTTTTCAATGGCCAGACTTTTGGTAGAGAGGAGCTGAGCCGAAAACTGCTGCACCGCCAATTCGGTGGCCCTTCCGGCCATTTTTTGGATTTTTATCAGCTCCAGTGCCATCTCCTGAAATTCAATATTACGCTCAATGGTCTCCAATTCAATATCCTTTCCCAATAGCTCGTAGTACAATTTGGAAATTTCGGCTACTATATTGGTCACCACCAGGTGTCGGCCTTTCTCAGTGGCCAGGAATTGTTCGAAGGAGGCTTCTTTTCTATCCCGGAGTTTGCCCCAAACATCGATTTCCCAGGTGCTTTGAAACCCGATAAAATTATTTTCAAGCCGGTTGACTACGTTTCGGTCCCCATTGATCGTTCCGCCTAGCAGGTTGGGACGTATATCACCCGAGCGGTATCGGACAATACCATCCATGCTCGGATAAATAGCCCCCTTGCTGATGCGAAATTGGGTACGGGCGATTTCTATCCGCTCCAAGGCCACCCGAAGGTCCAGGTTATTTTCAAGTCCTTCGTCTATCAGGTAAACGAGTTTGGGATCATTAAAAAAGGCTTCCCAGGAGATGTCACCGATACTGGAAGAATCCGATATATCCAGAAAGGTTTCCGGCAGGGGTTCCATCTCCGGTAATTGCGGAACCTCAATACTTTTGCAAGAATACACCAGCACCAAGGCACAAAATATCAGGGCAAGGCGTGTGTAGGACTTATGATGTAAAAACATGGAATTTCTGTGGTTCAATTATTCGAAAAAGATACCGGTGCCTCCTCTTCCTTCAGGACAATATCCGGCTCGGAATCAATTTTTTTAAAGGTAAAATGGGCGAAAATCACATACAGGCCGGGAATGACGATTAACCCGAAAATGGTCCCAATCAACATCCCTCCGGCTGCCGCCGTACCGATGGATCTATTCCCAAGGGCACCTGCCCCCGTAGCCATGGCCAGTGGCAGCAGACCGGCTATAAAAGCAAAAGAGGTCATCAAAATCGGCCGGAGCCTGGTGACGGCACCCTCTACCGCTGCCTGAATAACGGAATGCCCTGCATCTCTCTTTTGAATGGCAAATTCCACAATCAAAATGGCATTTTTACCCAACAGTCCGATCAACATGATCAGTGCCACCTGGGCATAGATATTGTTTTGCAAACCAAGCACATATAGCGCGAAAAAGGCTCCGAAAACCCCAATCGGTAGCGATAAAATCACCGGTAGGGGCAATAAAAAGCTTTCGTATTGTGCCGACAAAATAAGGTAAACGAACAAGAGACAGATCAGGAAAATGACAATGGCCTGATTCCCGGAGCCCACCTCTTCCCTGGACATGCCGTACCAATCGTGGCCATATCCCTGAGGAAGCTTTTCTGTCGTGATTCTTTCAATGGCAGCAATTACATCTCCACTACTGTATCCCGGAGCCGCTGCCCCTTTGACGGTAGAGGAATTATACATATTAAAACGAGTCAGTTGTTCGGGACCATAGGCTTTTTCCATGGTTAGAAAGGAAGAAATGGGAACCATCTCTCCCACATTGTTTTTCACATGCAAATTCATTACATCCTCCGGGCTGGCACGGTATTGAGGTCCTGCCTGAAGCATTACATCGTACATTTGTTCGAAGCGAACGAAATCCGAAACATACATGCCCCCTAATAGGATCTGCATGGTGCTCAAGGCATTGGCTATGGTGACCCCATTCTTAGCGGCCATGTCCTGATCTATGTGTACGATAAACTGTGGAAAGGTAGGATCAAAGTCAGTAAAGGCATTGTTAATCTCCGGAGCCGCCTCTAGTTCTTTTATCAGGTCTTTTGTGATGGTCGCTAGCCGGTCCAGATTACCCGTACCGGTTTGATCCAGCACCTTCATTTGAAAGCCGCTGGAATTACCAAAACCCGAAACCGTGGGCGGCAGAAAAAAGTCGATTTTTGCATCGGAAATATCCTCAGCCAAACTCCTAAAGGAATCCAGGGTTTCCTGAATGGGCAGGTCTTTTCTTTCATCCCAGGATTTTAGATTAACCATGGCCATTCCATAAGATGCTCCGGAAAGTCCGTTTCCCAGAGAATAGCCAGCCAGACTGGAGACTGATTCCACCGCCTCGTTGCCTTCTAATTTCAAAATAAGTTCGTCCAGAACTTTCTCGGTTCTTTCCACAGTAGCACCCACAGGAGTAGTCACGTTCACATACACCATACTTTGATCTTCGGTAGGAATGAATCCGGTGGGCAAAATCTGGCTGATCCCCCAGGTCGCCGCAAAGAAACCGATCAGTATTAAGGTCGTAATCCCCTTTCTGGGAACGATATAAGTAATGTATTGATAGTACTTACTTTCAAAAAACGTATAGGTGCGATTAAACCAGTCGAAAAACCGCTGTAAAAGCGTATGCTTTTTCTCCATGCCGTAATGATTCTGTAAGAGAATAGCACAGAGTGCCGGGGTTAGGGTAAGGGCGTTGATCCCGGAAATGAAAATGGCAAAGGCAAGGGTCAGTGAAAACTGCCGGTAAAAGATCCCCACTGGACCCGACATAAAGGCCACCGGAATAAACACGGCAGACATTACCATGGTAATCGCTATAATGGCTCCACTAATTTCTTTCATGGCGGCAAAGGTAGCCGCCCGGGGAGCCAGGCCTTCTTTTTCCATTTTTGCATGCACGGCTTCCACCACGACAATGGCATTATCCACCACAATCCCGATCGCCAGGACCAAGGCAAACAAGGTCAGCAGGTTGATGGAAAAACCCAGCCACTGCATGAAAAACAAAGTCCCGATCAGGGCGACAGGTACCGCCAGCGTAGGGATCAATGTGGATCGAAAATCCTGAAGAAAAATAAAAACGACGATAAATACCAGAATAAAAGCCTCCACCAGCGTCACCAACACTTCCTGAATAGAGGCATTTAGAAATCGGGATACGTCGTAGGAAATCTTGTAATCCATTCCCGTTGGGAAGCTGCCTGCCTTGATATTCTCCATTCGCTGCTTCACCTTTGAAATCACCTCGCTGGCATTGGAGCCAGGCCGTTGGATCACCATAATGGATGCCGCAGGTCTTCCGTCGAGTTTCGAGATCCTTCCGTAGTTAAGGTTCCCAAACTCTATATCGGCGATGTCCTTCAATCGTAATATGGAACCATCGGAATTGGCGCGGATGACGAGATTCTCGTATTGCTTGGGCTCAAAAAATTTCCCCGTGTATTTCAATACATACTGCAGCATCTGCATGTCTTTACCCGAACTGATACCCAACTGTCCCGGAGCCGCTTCCACATTTTGATTGCGTATGGCATCTACCACATCATTCGTGGCCACACTATAGGCCGTCATCCGGTCCGGTTTCAGCCATACCCGCATGGAGTAATCTTTGGTACTCATAATTTCGGCAAATCCAACCCCGTCTACCCTTCTTAGTTCCTGAAGTACGTTCAGGTCGGTGAAATTGTAAATAAATGTTTCATCCAAATCGGCATCATCACTGGCCACGTTGATGTACATCAATAGGCCTTCTACTTCTTTTTCCACTGTTACACCAGCTTTCACCACCTCTTCGGGCAATTCATTGACCACGGTGGAAATCCGGTTTTGAACTTCTACAGCTGCCAGATCGGGATCTGTGCCCGCTTCAAAATAAACTTTTATGACTGTAGTACCCCGGTTGCTGCTTACTGATGTCATGTAGGTCATTCCCGGCACCCCATTGATCACTTTTTCCAGAGGGGTGGCAACTGTTCTGGCACATACTTCCGCATTTGCACCCCTGTATTTCGCCTTTATTGAGACCGAAGGAGGAGCAATGTCTGGAAATAATTCAACTGGAAGTGTGACAAAGGACAACAGGCCCAATAGCACAAAGAAAAGGGAAATGACCAGGGATAATACCGGACGCTTTATAAATAAATTAAACATGATTGATTTCGCTTAACGGGTCTGCACTACTTCGGCTACTGCGTTTTCATCCACTAAGGGCTCGATCGCTTCTTCCGAAGCCACGATCTTTGGTTGAATGGTCATCCCATTCTCAATGTTTTGAATGCCCTCAAATACCAGCCTTTCGCCCTCTTCCAATCCCGACTCTACGATGTAATAATGAGAAAATCGTGCCCTTGGAATAAAACTTCTCATTTCTACCTTGTTATTCTCATCCACTACGTAGACAAAACTCCGGTCCTGAATTTCAAATACGGCTTTCTGGGGAATGATGATGGCATTCCGAACCCGATTGGTAAGGATTATTTTTCCGGTAGATCCGTGCTTCAGGATCTTGCTCGGATTCGGAAACCGCGCTCTAAATGCGATCGAGCCCGTATTGGCATTGAATTCCCCCTGCATGGTTTCGATCATCCCTTTAAATGGATAGGGTGAGCCGTCGGCCAATACCAGCTCTACCACATTATTTTCTGCTGTTTCGTCCTTGGCCTTGATGTATTCCAGGTATTCGCGTTCCGAAACATTGAAATACACGTGCACCGAACTCACATCGGATACGGTGGTCAGTAAGCTACCTTCATCAATCAAACTTCCGGTACGCAGTGGGATCCGATCCGTAATACCGTCAAACGGAGCGCGTATTTCGGTATAAGATAATTGAACGGCCGCATTGGCCTCGGCCGACCTTGCTTCCTCTATCTTAGCCATTACGGCATCGTATTTGGCCCGGGTCAGGTTCAGTTCAGATTCTGAAATTACATTGTTATCTACCAAAATCTTCAACCGCTCTACCTCAAATTCCATCACCTGGGCCTCTGCCTTCGCACTTTCCAGGTTGGCCTTGGCTTTGGCCAGATCTGCCCTGTACTCCTCGTCATTCGTTTTGAAAAGGATCTGACCCTTTTTTACTTCTTTTCCTTCGTCCACATACACCTTTTCCAGAAAGCCTTCTGCACGAGCCCTCAATTCCACGTTTTGGATGGCTTTGATATCGGCCACGTAATCCCGGTGCAGAATGGTGT
The DNA here is from genome assembly GCA_041685605.1 of Cyclobacterium sp. GTDB lineage: Bacteria > Bacteroidota > Bacteroidia > Cytophagales > Cyclobacteriaceae > Cyclobacterium. The sequence goes on from JAWLFL010000025.1 coordinate 27,105, forward strand.
CCTTGGCCACCACCTTAATTACCGGAAACTCCCTGATGGATGATGAGCTGTTGTCAGCTTTTTCTTTTTCACTACATGAAAAAATAATACTGCATGCGGAAAGAAAAAAAACGATTCCGACACCTTTTAATTTACTTCTTTTCATTACAAATTCTCCTTCAATTAACCTTCACTATCCTTATTTCTATGACCATGAAGATACTTAAAACCAGGCATAATTAATATAATTTATCTTTCCAACCAAGGGATAAATCTCCCAGGCTGGATATTACAGCGATCAACGGAGAATATATTGGATAAATAAAACGTATTTCAACTTTTATCCCGATCGCATGGGTTTTCTATTATTTTTGTGATTGGTATTACATCTCCACGATCCTAACAACATTTCAATTTCATGAAAAAAATCCTTACCGGAATGCTCGTTCTGATGCTACTGTTTCAGGAAAGCTACGCACAAACTGCCCCAAACCCCAAAAATTGTGTGGCCTATTTTGTGACAGATCAATTGATCGTGGATGGAAAGCTCTCCGAGTCGTCCTGGGAGCAGGCCCCCTGGTCAGAACCTTTTCTGGACATACAGGGACCGGACTTTCCCAAACCCCGGCAACTTACCCGAATGAAGATGCTGTGGGACGAAGCGTATTTATACATAGGCGTACGGCTGGAGGAAAATCATATCTGGGCAACCTATACGGAGAGGGAGTCGGTGATCTTTCATGAAAATGACATCGAAGTATTTCTGGATCCCGATGGGGATACCCACCATTATTACGAATTGGAAATCAATGCACTCGGAACCGTCTGGGACTTAATGCTCACGCGTCCCTATCGGGATGGTGGAAAACCTATCAATGGATGGAACATCAACGATTTTCGTCATGCCATCCACCTGGAGGGGAGCCTAAACGATCCCTCGGATGAAGATGACTACTGGTCCATTGAGATGGCCATTCCATGGAAAAGCCTTTCTCAATCCGGACCCAATTTCCGGGCTCCGCAATCCGGGGACCAATGGAAAATTAATTTTTCGAGGGTTCAATGGCAGATTGAAGCCGAAGGGTCCGGTTACCAAAAGAAAATCAACCCGGAGACAGGAAAACCCTTCCCGGAGGACAACTGGGTCTGGTCTCCCATGGGGCTGGTCAACATGCACCTTCCCGATCGATGGGGGCTGGTGCAGTTTTCGGACATTCCGGTCGGTACGGGAACGGAACCCTTCGTATCGAGCCCGGACGAAGTGGTAAAACGAGGTTTACGTGAACTTTACGAAGCCCAACGGAAACTTTATGCCGAGCAGGGTCATTATAGTACCCATCTGGAAGGCTTAAAGCGAAACAGTGAATTGAAGAAGATTTTCTTTGAGGTAAGCGATACCCGGTTTAAACTTTCTTCGCCTTCACTGGTCAACAAAGACCAGCGGTGGTATATTACGGAAGACGGCAGGATTTGGAAAGAATGAAACCGAGACTGGCTGCAGACAGGCATGACTCAAGTGACTCTCGGCGAGATGCCCCGATAACTATCGGGAAAGCAGGCGAGATGCTCCCCAACTAGGATCGGGACAGTCACCTGACCACTAAAAGACAATAATAAACGAGCGAAATAACCCTAAAGGATGGTGAACAATATAGGTAAGACCGCATTTTATCCCGCTATGGTAACCCTGAAAAGGCTGGTGGTTTTCTGTCTGCTGCCTGGGTTCCTGGCAGCTTGCGAAGATACCTCCCTGGAAAATCGTTCACTGGTCAATATTCTACTAATAGATGCGCCGGGGGATTTTGATGAGGTGTGGATAGAGGTGTTAGGTGTCGAAGTATTACCCTCCGGGGTCAGGGGAAGTGCAGATAATGCAAACTGGATTGACATTCCCTACCAGGCCGCAAGCAATATTGTGCGTATCAGTGACCTTGTAAACGACCAAAGACTATTGATCGGCCGCACAGAAATCCAATCCGGAACCATCAATGGAATCCGGCTTCGGCTGGGTGAAGAAATGTATCTGGTGAGGGATGAAATTCGGATAGATTTGCAACCCGCCTCAAACCTGGAAACGTTACTGGATCTGGACGTATCCATTGACGTTCAGGCGGGACTTTCCTATGACTTGTATCTTGACTTTGATTTGGCTCAGTCCATACAACAAAGCAACGGAGAAAATTTTCAATTAATCCCCGAAGTCAGGGCTTTTGTCACTGACCAAACCGCAGCCATCAGTGGCACGGTGTTGCCCCGGAATATTCGACCTCATATTTTTGCTGTAAGCGAAAACGATACCCTTGCAACGCTAACTGAGAGCACCGGAGGTTTTTTTTTGAAAGGATTGCCTCCTACGGACTACCGGATTTTGGTTGATGCCCCTACAGAGTACCTGGATACTGCCTTTTGGGTCCGTACCAAACCGGATACGCTGGTCGCGTTGCCGAATATAAACCTTCAGCTTGAGAACCCCTGATGGAAGAGAATCACCAAAGCCCTGAAGAAGCAACGACTAGCCAAGACCTGCTATTTATGCGCAGGGCCATGGAACTGGCATCCTTGGGACAGGGACAGGTCCGTCCCAATCCCATGGTAGGTTGTGTAATTGTTCACGAAGGGATGATCATCGGAGAGGGCTATCACCGGCAGTACGGGCGAGAACACGCCGAAGTCAACGCCATTACCAGCGTAGCGGATAGTAGCCTTCTTCCTGCCTCCACCCTATATGTCACCCTCGAACCCTGTGCTCATCATGGAAAAACCCCGCCTTGTGCGGATTTAATCGTTCACCATCAATTCAAAAGAGTGGTTGTCGGAGCCGTAGACAGCAATCCGCTAGTAGGTGGTAAAGGGATCAAGCGACTTGAGGATGCCGGAATCCAGGTGGATAGGGGATTATTGGAACAAGAAATACGCTATCAAAACCGGCGCTTTTTTACCCAGATGGAGAAAGGAAGGCCCTATATCCTGCTGAAATGGGCGCAGACCAGGGATGGTTTTATCGCCCGGAGCAATTACGATAGCAAATGGATCAGCAACCCGCTTAGCCGGCAATTGGTCCATCGCTGGCGGGCGGAAGAACGGGCGATTCTGGTCGGCACCAATACCGCCCAATACGATAATCCTCAGCTAAATGTCCGGGACTGGACCGGAAAAAACCCAATCAGACTGGTCATAGACAAACAACTTAGGCTGCCTTCGTCATTACAGCTTTTTGATGATTCCCAGCCCACGCTGATCTATAACCTGAAGGAGGATAAAACTGCCGGACAAACCCAATGGGTTCGAATGGATCCGGATTTTGGGATAAAAAACATACTCGAAGACTTGCAACAACGAAACATCCAAAGTTTGATGGTGGAGGGCGGTGCGGCTCTGCTTCGCGACTTTATTGGGCAGGGGCTTTGGGATGAAGCCCGGGTATTCACCGGGAACAATCGGTTCGGCCTGGGGATTCCAGCACCGCTGCTTCCCGGGTTCCCTGTTGAACAACTTTTGCTGGATCAGGACCTGCTACAAACCTACACTAACCATGAGTGAAACACTACACCTACCGCTTAATAGCGGAAAGAATGAACTGTATTCGGCACTGCTGCCGCAATTAGAGGCCCTTTTCGCAGGGGAAAGCGATCTGATCGCCAATCTGGCGAATACGGCTGCCGCATTGAAAGAGGCATTTGGGTTTTTATGGGTAGGCTTCTACCTGGTCGGAGAAGATCAACTGGTGCTGGGACCCTTCCAGGGCCCGGTAGCCTGCACAAGAATTGGCTTTGGCAAGGGGGTCTGCGGAAAGGCCTGGGAAACCGGCCAAACCCAGGTCGTTCCTGATGTGGAAGCCTTTCCGGGCCACATCGCCTGCAGCAGTGCCTCCCGCTCTGAAATAGTGGTGCCCCTATTTGCCAAGGGAAAGGTGGTGGCTGTACTGGATGTTGATTCCGAAAAGGTGAGCCACTTTGATACCACCGACCAGCAATACCTGGAAAAAATGGCGCAGCTTATTTCCTTTCCCGGATAAGCTGCCTTAGTTTTACATTATGAAAATCTGTTTTGCTACAAATAATTCCAAAAAGCTGGAAGAAGTGAAAGCGGCTTTGGGAGCTGATTTTGAGGTAGTATCCCTTGCTGATATTGGTTGTCAGGAGGAATTACCCGAGACGGGAGATACCCTACAATACAATGCCTTTCAAAAAGCACGCTATGTACAGACACATTATGGTGTCGACTGCTTTGCAGATGATACCGGACTGGAAGTGGAAGCCTTGGACGGAGCCCCCGGCGTGTATTCCGGAAGATTTGCAGGAGAACCCCGAAGTGACGAACGGAACTTGTCGCTGTTATTGGAAAAAATGGCGGAAAAGGCTAACCGAAAAGCCTCCTTTCGAACGGTCATTGCGCTGCTTATGGGCAGTGAATCCCATGCTTTTGAAGGCAAGGTTGATGGTGAGATTCTGCAGCATCGCTCCGGTGAACAGGGTTTTGGGTACGATCCCGTTTTCCGGCCGGAAGGATATGAAAAAACCTTTGCAGAACTAACCCTGCAGGAAAAAAATGCCATCAGCCATCGAGGCCGTGCCGTCCGGAAATTGGCTGATTTCCTGAAAGCACATCATGCCGGAAAAACACAGTGACTGTACCTGACAACCATTCTCGTCCATGAACCACCCTTATATTATCGGCATTACAGGAGGAAGTGCCTCCGGAAAAACCCATTTCCTGGATCGATTACTGCACGCCTTTGAGCCAGGGCAGGTCTGCCTGATATCTCAGGACAACTATTACAAACCCAGGAACCTACAACCGCTGGATGAGCGGGGCATTACCAACTTTGACACCCCGCATTCCATCGATTTTGAGCAATACGCAAACGATATCCGTCATATTCAAAAGGGGAAACGGGTGCAACGGCAGGAGTATACGTTTAACAATCCCAACAAAAAGCCCCGTATGCTCACCTTTGAGCCAGCACCAGTGGTCGTCGTCGAGGGCATATTTGTACTTTATTACCCGGAACTGGCCGCCTTACTGGACCTCAAAGTCTACATTGATGCCAAAGACCATATCAAATTGAAGCGGAGAATCGTGCGCGATAAAGTGGAGCGAGGATATGACCTGGATGACGTACTGTACCGATACGAACAGCATGTGATGCCTACCTACGAAAAGTACATCGCCCCGTTCAAACAAGATGCCGACCTGATCGTACCCAATAATCAGGGATTTGAA
>JAWLFL010000174.1:0-8381 GCA_041685605.1 Cyclobacterium sp.
GGAAAACTGACCTATGCGGCTAACTTTACCGAATACGAAAAGGTGGCCTTTTGGGATGCCTTGGATTACATCGGGGTTCAGGCCTATTTCCCGCTGGCGGTGGGCGCGGATCCGGGCCTGAGGCAATTGAGAAAGGGTTGGCAAAGCGTACTGCCGACCCTGGAAAATGTCAGCCAGAATTTTCAAAAACCAATTTTGTTTACCGAGCTGGGATATTGCGATACGCACGATGCTGCACAGGAGCCTTGGTTATGGCCCAATCAGCGAAAAGAGGTCCCCATATCTCAGGAAATGCAGGCGCGATGCTACCAGGCGTTTTTCGAGGCGGTATGGGACAAACCCTGGTTTCAAGGCGTGTATTTCTGGAAATGGTACCCAAAGTCGCGAGAACGGGTTCCTGATTTTACCCCCCAAAATAAATTGGCACAAGGGGTGATGAAGACTTTTTTCTTAGAAAATGGGACCCAAGAAAAGGAAAATCTGTAACTAATCCTTTGAATACCAATCACTTCCATTCACCTTTCTGGATTTTTACCAATGGAGCCGTTTTTCGGTTAAGGTATCCGTGGATACCAGCGGCTACCAGCAATATGCCGGCTAAAATGGCTGCTAACAGGCCGACGAAAGCAGCCTGTTCCCACTGATTGATAGCGATGGCAGCAAATCCCCAGGTGCCGACCAGGGCGGCTTCCCGCATATTTCTATAGATGGTAAGCAGCAGGTATATGCCGGTGGCGATTAACAATACGATTGCCGCCCAGACCACTTCTCCGCTCGGGCTATCCAGAAATTCAAGGCTCTTTAAAGCAATGGAGGCGTTCAGTACAGTAGCCAAAATCACCCATCCGCTGTATATAGTGATCGGCCACCAAATCCAGAAAATGGTACGTAACGGAGCATCCCCCAACTCAAGATCCAGCTTGATCACCAGGCGCATTAGAGAAAACAACAAACAGCCAATGATAAGCAGGGAAAGCCACAGGTACCCGGAGGTCCAGGCCCAAATCCAAAGTGCATTGCTCAGGTTGGCAATAAAAAACCAAATTCCCGCCGGAAGAAGGGAGCTTGAATCGTTATTTGACAAATATTCGTACCACTGGAAGCCCAAAAAGGCCAGCCATCCCAGGTAGATCAAACCCCAAATGGAAAACGCATAACCGGAGGGTGTCAGCAGGGTCTGGTAATAGGAACTGATTTCCCCGACCGAATTGCCGAAAAAATCTCCGGATCCTCCCAGGTAATTGAACAACAATACAATAACAAAACTAAAGGTATTTAGCAGCAGTAATGGTAATGGTTTCATGATAACGGGGGTTAAATGTAAGGATCGTGTCAATTTCTTTCCCAAAGTAATGCCGATTTTTTTATCGCTCTATAGGTTCTTTTGCGTAGAAGCGGAAGACTTTTACCGTAATAGGCGGCCATTAGTAATACCCCAATACTTCCGCAAAATAAAGTGAGCGGAGCTCCGATCCAATCAGTGGCCAAACCGATCAAGAAACTTCCCAGGGACAAGGAACCCATAAAGAGCATGATATAAAAACTCAACACCCGACCTCTTTTTTCCTCCGGTACAATGGTTTGAAGTAAGGTATTGGAACCGGTGAATATGATCACTCTTCCCAGACCCGTGGTCAGCAGGGCTAGTAAAGATAACCATAGTAAGGTACTAAAGGAAAAAACTGCCAGGCCAAGGGCAAAAACAAGGGTGCCCAGAAGAATCAATTTGTCCAGGCCAAGGGCATTGGTTTTAGATCCCATGAAAAAGGCACCGATCAGGCTGCCTACGCCTACTGCACTTGTCATATACCCAAAAATGACCGCATCTCCCTGAAACACCTCGGCCGCAACAACGGGCAATACCACCATGTAAGATACGCCCAAAAGGGTGACTCCGGCGACAAAGAGAATGATAAAGCGGATGTATTTGGTGGATATGGAGTAAGCGGCTCCTTCCAGGAAGGAATTCTTGAAATTTTTATTCGGTACTTTTTTAGCACCGGGCCGGTAGCGGATACCAGCAAAAAAGCCAACCACTGAAAAGCTGGCCAGCGCATAAATCAAAAAGCAATATCCCTCCCCAATAACTGGAATCAGCATTCCCGCCAAAGCGGGACCGAGGATCCGGGCGGTATTAAAAAGGGAGGAATTCAATGCGATGGCACTCGTCAGGTTGTTTTTGTCTACTACCAAATCATTGACAAAGGCATGCCTTGAGGGCATTTCCAGGCCGCTGACCATTCCGAAAAGGAGTTCCAATCCTAACAGCAGCTCGAAATTAATCCGATCGAAAATGGTCAAAAGAGCCAGTGCGGAAGCATTGATGGCAATGATGGATTGGCAGATCATCAGCAGGCGGTGCTTGTTATACCGGTCAGCTAAGACACCAGCGACGGTGGAAAATAAAAAGGCGGCAATTTCCCTGGAAAAAGAAACCAGTCCCAACAGCAATGCAGAGCCGGTAATCCGGTAGACCAGCCAACCCACTGCCACTTGTTTCATCATGTTTCCCAGGTTGGAAAAGGCCTGTCCGGTAAAGAAAAAGCGGTAATTTTTAGAAGACAGTGACTTAAAAATCAACATAACAATTCCCCGTACGTTCTTTCCTCTTTATTCGCTCAGATGGTAGGATGATTGCGCAAAAGTACGTTTTTTTTGTCAAAATGTCAGTGCGGAACGCTTTTTACCTGCTGGAAATATGGCCTTGTTGACTCAGAAAAGATTCCCACCTGGAAAAAGTGTTTTCTTTCATCACCCTGGGAAATTTGGTCTGTCCACCTTTCTTTTTTTGCTTTTCATTGTAATCGATAAAAGCCGCGGCCGGAATAATTTCTACTTCTATTGATTTTAATGCCTTGTTACGGGCTACCTTGTAGTTTTTGTTATTTTCCTGCAGGAATTGGTCCAGAAATTCCCTTACTTTGTCCTTATTGCCTTCCCCGGTTTCCTTTCCCAAATACCAACGATGTAGGTATTCCCCATTTTCCTGAACGGCACTGACGGTATATTCCGAGATGGTCAGGTTGAATTGGTCCTGTAGCGCTTCCATGGCCCGATCCATTTGATGAACGCTGAGTTGGCTGCCGACTACATTGAGAAAAAACTTCGTCCTGCCCGTAATTTTAATCTCTGCATTCTCTTTATTTGTAAACGATATGGTGTCGCCAATCATGTATCGCCAGGCCCCGGCAACCGTAGAAATAACCAGTATATAATCCTGGTTTTCTTCAACCTGATCGATGGTCAACGCCGGGGCATCCGGATGGACACTGCCTGACTCGTCCATGTTTTCCGGTTTAAACGGTACAAATTCGAAAAAGACCCCATTGTCCAATACCAGGGCCATCGCATCGGTGTCGGGTCTTTTTTGAAACGCAAGAAACCCTTCCGATGCCAGGTAGGTATCGATGTAGACCAGCGGATGCGCCAGGTTTTTTTCAAAACTTTTCCGGTGCGGCTCAAACGCAACGCCTCCCGGAGTGTATACTTCCAGGTGTGGCCAGATGTCATGGATGGTATCCACCTTATGGTAGGCAATCACCCGTTTCATCATCAATTCAATCCAGGAAGGAATCCCGGAAATACTCCCTATGTCCCATTCCCTGGCCTTTTCCGCAATTTTTTCGATGCGCTCGTCCCAATCCTCTATGGCTGAAATTTCTGGTCCGGGCTTATAGAAATTGTTGAACCAGAAAGGTATCTGGCTGGCACTAATTCCGCTAATCTCACCTTCCAAAAATCCATCCTTTTTTTTTAATTCCGTGGAGCTACCCAACATCATGATCTGTCGCTCAAAAAAATCAGCAGGTAGATTGTAATGAGACAGGCTCACAATTTGCTGAACACCTGTTTTCCGAATGGCATCCAACATGTCATCCGTCACAGGGATGTATTTACTATTGCTGGTGGTACCGGAGCTTACTGCAAAAAACTGATTTATACCCGGCCAGGTAATGTCTTTATGCCCTTCCCTGATTTTACGCCACCAGTCCCGATAGATTTTATCATAATCATGATAGGGTATTTTAGCCTGAAATATATCGATGGGATTCTCCTCCTTCAGTATCTGATCAAATCCATGGTAGATGCCAAAGGAAGTTTCGTTGGCTTTTTCTAGTAACTCCTCCAAGACGTTGGTTTGCTTTTCCAAAGGGCTGGCATCTGTATTCAGTTTTTCTCCTATTGCAATTGCTTTTTTAATCAATTCACCGATTACTGGCATGTTTTCATTAGCTAATGATTATCAAAATTTCTTTAAAAAATAGTTGCACAATTATCAGACCAGAAACCAAGACGATCCGAATTCAGCCTGTTGGCACAAATTTCGCTTTAAAAATTGTATGCTTGGAAATTTTTACCTACTTTAAAGACAACAATTTACCAGTTACCGATGATACATCTGATAAAATACCAATACAAAAACAGCCCCGTGCCGATCATGCTAGTGACATTGCTAGCGGCTGTACTCTTTCCCATCGTTGTACACCTGGGTCCCCCCGTCCAGGGCATCCCTTTAGGTGCCATTTTGCTTCCGATGTTTTATGTCCCCTTACTTGCCTACATTTTAATTGATAAGGTTCCGGCTCTCGTAGCAGCTGCCTTTTCTCCGCTGCTTAATTTTCTAATTTCCGGAAACGAGCAATGGTCGCTGTTGATTCTCTTATCGCTGGAATTAATGGTATTTACCGTCGTTATTAGCTACCTGTTTTCAAGAAAGGCACCTTTTTGGGCAGTAGTACCAGGGATTCTTTTAGCTAAAGTTGCAGGTGCAGGACTTATTCTGGGATTTGGTTTATTGCCCCTGTCTCCTTTAGGTTATTTTATCCAATCCTTGTATAATGGCCTTCCCGGGATATTGATTCTCCTGTTGCTAAGTTACGTGTTTATGGAGAAAGCGAAAAAGGAGCGTATGCTGTAAATTTTTATACATTATAAATAGAAAAAGCCCCAATGACTCAAAAGCTGGAGATTACTTTTGATGCGATCAGCGAAGCACTGCATGCTTTTGATTTCCCTGAAATAGACATGGTGTTGGGAATCGGCAGAGGGGGAACCTCTCCAGCCTGCATGATCGCTCATCAGCTGGGTGCATCGTTAAAAATTGTCAGGATAAGTTATCGAAACGATGACAACGAACCCATTTACGAATCTCCGGAAACGCTTACTGATTTCGATTGGGATTTTTTTAGCCATCACCGCATACTCATTGTCGATGACGTGTCAGTCACCGGAAAAACACTGGCCACCGTAAAAGACAAGGTTTCCGGACATGAGGTGTACACTTTTGTTTTAAAAGGGGCGGCCGATTTCGTGTTATTTCCTAAAGTAAAATCCTGTGTGGCATGGCCTTGGAAAGACGCGATCAGTGGATGAATAAAATAACCCTCACCTGTTTGATCCTGGGGACGGTATTTTCCCGGATGCCCTTGCAGGCACAGGATTCGGACTCTCTGAGCATGGCGCTGGATCAGGTGGTGGTGACCGGTACCCGGGCTGCCCGGGCGGCCTCTGAGGTTTCCGCCAGCATCACCATTATCGATAAGGAGCAGTTGGATCAATCTGCACATGTCAACGTACTGCCTTCACTGGTACAGCAGGTTCCGGGACTCATGCTCAATGATCGATCAACACTGGGATACGGGGTGGGTCCCGGATCGGGAGGGAATATCTCTATCCGGGGCATAAGTGGTTCTCCCAACAACCGTATTTTGGTTTTAATTGATGGACAGCCACAATACATGGGGATATTCAGTCATCCCATTGCCGATTCTTACCATTCCACGGATATCGAACGGGTAGAGGTGATCCGGGGAGCGGCATCGATCCTCTATGGAAGCAATGCCATGGGCGGTGCCATTAATTTAATTACCACCAAAACAGCCAAACCGGGATGGTCCGGAAAGGCAAGTGCTGCTGCAGGCTCATTTGGCACCCAAAACCTTTCCGGGAAAGTGGAATATCAATCTGCGAACTGGGAATCCGTTCTTTCTTTAAACCGGAGCAAAACCGAGGGGTACCGAAAGGATGCGGCAGATGGTTTCGAAAACACAGCAATTTTTTACAAACTCAGTCACCAGATCGGTTCCAATTTAAAACTATCAGGGGATTTTCAATTATCCGATGCCATTTACGAGCACCCCGGGACCTTGGAGGTTCCTATGTTTGACGATAAAAGAACCTATTTTAGAGGTCGTGCGGCACTGGGCCTAACCAACGAGGGAGATAAAGTCTCCGGGGCCACCTTGTTTTTTCACAATTTTGGAGATCATCAATTTACCAGCGGATTTGAATCCAGTGATTTTAATCAGGGAATTGCTGCCTACCAAAATATTAAACTTGTCCCCGGTCAGACCATCACCCTGGGAGTCGATTTTAACCGGTTTGGAGGGGAGGCCAGTAACGAGAACCTTCCGCCTCCTGCGGCAGTTGGATTGAATGAATCCCAGCAGGTGCATCAAACGGAGGTTTACATGCAATGGCAGCAAACGCTTTGGGAAAAGCTTCACCTCAATATCGGTGTTCGGGAGGTCTATAATTCTCAATTTGGCTGGACTACCGTTCCCGGTTTCGGTCTTTCTTTCGAAATGGATGCGCAAAAAGTACTCAAGTTCTCCTCTTCAAAAGCTTTCAGAAGCCCCTCTGTGGTGGATTTGTTTTTATTCCCGCCATCCAATATAGAACTGCAACCTGAATCCATGTGGAACCATGAGCTGGGATTCCTTCGCAGGTCTCCTGATGGTCTCTGGGACTTGGAGCTGGTAGTTTATTATGCCAAAGGGGATAACCTGATCCAACTGGATCCGGCCCTGACTCCCCCCAGAAACAGAAACACAGGCACCTTCAGAAATAAAGGACTCGAAGCTCAAATAAAATACCGGCCGGATGCCTTTCCTGGATTTATTTTCAGCTATAATTTTGCAGATGTCTCTGAAAATGTGTTGTTTGCACCTGAGCATTACCTAAAGCTTCAGATGGATGCACAGGTTGGGAAGTTTCGGGTGATGCCCTTTGCCCAGCAGGTTTTTGGGCTAAACAATTCATTGGATGGGGAGGCCCAGCCGGTAGATTATACCTTGCTGAATGTGCAGGTAAACTATCAGATAATGAAAAATCTGAAATCTCATATTCAGGCGAATAACTTGCTGGATAGTGAATACCAGCTAGAAAACGGGTACCCCATGCCAGGAATTAACTTCTCCGCTGGTATCAATTTTCAATTTTAACCAAGAAAACCATGAAATACGAAAATGAAAACGAAAGGCGTTCCTTCCTGAAATCCCTGGCGGGCTTGACGGCTGGAATCATGTTGCCCGTCCCTTTTTCCGGATTGCAAGGCGGAACCTCCGGCTCCGGGTCAAAAGTAGTTTATGCAAAGGATAAATGGGGAGAGTTGCTTCCCCAACGAAAATTTGGAAATACGGGAGAAGCGGTCACCATGTTGGGCCTGGGAGGAGCCCATATTGCCCGAATGCCTGAAACGGAAGCTGAAAAAACCATCGAACGCGCCATCGAAGGAGGGATCCGGTTTTTTGATAATGCGGAATCCTACGGAAATGGCAGGGGAGAAGAAAGGTATGGTAAATACCTGAGCCCCAAATACAGGGATGTGGCTTTTATCCAAAGCAAATCCACTGCGAGAGATGGGAAGACTGCCCAGGCGCATCTGGAGGGAACCCTACGGCGTATGAAAACGGATTACCTGGACTTGTGGTTGATTCACGCCGTTACCAGCCCGTCGGATGTGGATGGCAGGCTGGCCAATGGGGTGTTGGATGTGGTTCAGCAGGCCCGCAATAGTGGAAAAGTCCGGTATGTTGGGTTTTCAGGCCATTCCGATTTCAATGCTCACCTGCGGATGCTGGAGCGTACGGACCTACTTCAGGCTTGCCAGATGCCGGTAAACGCCTTTGACCCTAACTATAAGAGTTTTATTACCAACGTAATGCCGAAACTGGTCGAGAAAAAAATGGCTCCCATGGCCATGAAAACCCTGGCGAATGGTGGATTTTTTGGCGGAACTTCGCATTTCAATCAGGGAGATAAGCCCAGAATTATCCCCAATGCCCTCACAGTGGAGGAAGCGGTGCATTTTTCCTGGTCCCTACCGATCAGTGTGCTAATCACCGGAGCGGACGATGCGGATATGCTTTCCGAAAAAATTGATTATGCTAAGAGGTTCCGATCTTTTGATGCCGCCAAAAGAAACCAGTTGGTAGAAAAAGTGGCCGGATTTGATGGACGTTTGGTAGAATATTACAAAGTATGATTCACCTGCGCAGGAGTTAGTGATAAACAGCTGCTTCCCTTCTTTGCAGTTTCCAAAGGGAAGCCAGGGTTAGCCCGGAAATGATATGCCATATTCCCCACCAGCCGGCAATGAT
>JAWLFL010000175.1:0-8336 GCA_041685605.1 Cyclobacterium sp.
GACACGGCCGCCATCGGGATGGTCATCGTCCAGCATGGTAAGAGCAATTTGCTGAGCCGAAAGGTGCTGGAAGATTCCTATATCAACGATGGAAAGTTGCATGCCATGGTCCTTTCGCCTAAGAGTATTTCCGGTTTATGGTGGTTTGGGTTGGATAGTTTTTTCCGGAAAAAGGGAAAAAGTACACTGCCCCCTTTTGCGGCTCATATTAAAACCTCCTCTCTGTGTATTTCCAGTGAGGAACCCATCAATTATTCCTTGGACGGAGCCCTGCTGAGTGCAAAACGACTGGAATTGGAAGTCAAGCCGAAGGCCTTGAAAATGGTGCCCGGGAAATTCCTGGATTTGGAAGGCCAAGGTTCCGGTGAAGATATTTTCAAGGTTCGGGTACTCCCCCGGGGCGAGGTGCGGGATGAATTGCTGAAAAGAAAGCTTCCGCTAATCAACCACGCCTCCACAGAGGAGTTTAAGGAGTTGTTTTCCAGCTTACGAGCAAGCTCCCGTACCAGCAGCAGTTATTTGGTGTTGATGGTATTGTCTACCTTAATTGCCACGCTGGGACTTTTTGGAAACTCTTCTCCGGTGATTATCGGCGCGATGATTCTGGCACCGCTGATGGCTCCCATTATATCCCTGTCCATGGGTGTATTGCGTCAGGATAAAAATTTGATTATCAATAGCTCCAAAGCCATCGGATGGGGCATGCTCCTCGGGTATCTCTGCGCCATGGTCATCACCTGGCTCACACCTCTTAATCTTTCGAACGAAGAAATCATGGCCCGGGTCCGTCCCAATTTGCTGGATCTGGGGATAGCTGTCGGCTCAGGCATCGCCGGTGCCTATGCCAGTGCCAAGGAAGAGATCGCCAAAACGCTGGCGGGAGTGGCCATAGCAGTGGCCCTGGTGCCGCCACTGGCAGTCTCCGGAATAGGCCTGGGCTGGATGGATTGGAGCATCTTTCAGGGAGCGTTATTATTACTAATGACCAACCTGGCCGGTATGGTGATGGCAGCGGCCCTTACCTTTTTGTTGTTGGGGTTTAGCCCGTTCCGCTTGGCCAGAAAAGGAATCGCCTATTCGCTTATCGTCGTTGGCATCGTAAGCCTGCCCTTGTTTTTTGGTTTTATGGACATGGTCCGGGAAAAGGATGTGATTTCCAAACTGGATGGCTACCGGGTAGAAGGGGCGGTCTTACGGGATATTACCGTTCGCGGGATCAAACCCGTTCGGTTGGCGGTGAAAATTGTGGCCGAAAGCAGTTTAAATGAAGACCAGTTGAAAGGCATCAAAAATGAGATCGAACAGTTGCTCGGTGAGGAAGTGGAATTGGAGGTAACCATGGGGGTGACCGTTTTTTAAGAAAATCCGGATGAAGTAGGAGCGAGGGCAAGTAAAGAGGAATCCACCTGTATCCGATAGATGAACTGGGATTAATGGAATACCTGTTGAGGGATTGTCTCCGGCTGTTTTGGGTATTTTGGTAATTTATTGATACCTTGATAAGGTATTCATTTAAAAACATAACTAATTCATGAAATCGAGCCCGCCACAGGCGGACAGGCATGACGAAAACGTTAAAAAGCAAATTACAAACACATGAAAAGAAAAGCAACAGCAATTTGGAAAGGAACAGGCCTGGAGGGTAGCGGAACGCTATCAGCCCCTAGTGGTTTTTTTGATAATTCTCCCTATAGTGCTAAAACCAGATTTGAAAATGAGGATGGTACCAAGGGATCCAATCCGGAAGAAATGATTGCCGCAGCCCATGCAGGTTGTTTTAGTATGGCGCTTAGTTTTCAAATCGCAGGAAAAGACTTAAAAGCGGAGGAATTGAAAACCACTGCCACTGTTTCCCTGGAGAAAGGCGACGCCGGATTTTCCATTACCGGAATTGTATTGGATTTGAAAGGCAAGGTTCCGGGTATGGATGAGGCGCAATTTAAGGAGTTGGCCGAAGCGGCCAAAGAAAATTGCCCGGTCAGCAAGGCCCTAAGCTCAGTGCCTATTAGCCTGAATATTTCCTTTAGTTCCTGATTTGATCCAGGGAATAATAGTTACGTGCCAGGGACCTGTCTCTGGCACTTTTTGTTTAAACCATTACAGGCTACGATTCTTTAATTTACGCAGAAAATGAATCAACAAATGCGCCTATTGGGTTGGGCCACGCTTTTAGGCTTTGGACTGGCAGGACTTGCCTTGGTGTATTTTTTTCAGGAAACATCGGTTTGGGAACTGCTGGCCGGACATTGGCCGGTTTGGACTCAGGCTCTTATCGGACTATTGGCCGGCGTGATTTCAGGCTTTTTTGCCAAATGGCTCATCCTTCGATCTTTTTTTGAAAAAGAAAAGATAAAATACCGGGATCTGATTAATCAGTGGTCATGGACACCTACAGGGATCGTTTTTATTTCATTTTGTGCCGGTATTGGCGAGGAACTGTTTTTTCGGGCAGGTTTGCAGCCCTTGCTAGGACTGTGGACGACCACCGTACTTTTTGTACTGTTGCACGGTTACCTAAATCCCTTCAATTGGCGGATCAGTGTGTACGGAATCCTGATGGTGGGCCTGATTGCCTTTTTCGGGTACTTGTTCCAGCAGGTGGGTATCCTCACGGCCATCCTGGCGCATGCGGCTTTTGATGCGGTGCTTTTGTTCTGGTTGACGGGTGGGGGTGCTGAGACTAAGTGAGGGGGAGAATTAGGGACTGTGTCTCGTCCTAAAAATCCCGCTCCGCGAAATTTGTAATTTCGTGGGTCAGATAAAGGGGATTTGTAATCCCCGAGAAGTGCACGTCAGCAGGATTACAAATCCTGCGTTATCTGGTTTCGGAATTACAAATCCCGAACAGCGTGGCATCCCGCTCCGCGGAATTTGCAATTCCGTGGGTCAGATAGAGGGGATTTGTAATCCCCGAGAAGTGCACGTCAGCAGGATTACAAATCCTGCCTTATCTGGGTTCGGAATTACAAATTCCGAACAGCGTGGCATCTCGCTCCGCGGAATTTGCAATTCCGTGGGTCAGATAAAGGGGATTTATAATCCCCGAGAAGTGCACGTCAGCAGGATTACAAATCCTTTATTATTCAATGGGAACGTGAAACTCATTGCTACTCCTGCCGCCGAGCGTGACGGTCACGTAGCGTAAAACCAGGGATTCCTGATCTTTGCCTGGAATAGGGGCAAGCACCGGTCCCGTGTACAAGCGGGCAGTTTGATCTGCCTTATGCCCATCTACGGTGTAATAGACCTTGGCACCTTCCACCAGGGGCTGAATCTGGATCAAATGCCTTCCGGATGCAGAATCCTTTTGGATGTTTACGATGGCTTCGGGAATTCGGAAAAATACGCCTTGTTTCTCCAGGGACAGCAAGCGGGCAGGTAACCGATTCCGGAGAAAGGATTGGTAATCTTTTTCCTCCTTGGTTTTCCAGGCCACTTCGGCCAGGGCCAGGGCTCTGGGAAACAGAAAATATTCCATCTTTTGGTTGGTAGGAATGTATTCCGTCCAAAGATTTGCCTGAACCCCCAATACATGTGCTGCTTCTTCCTCGCTCAAGGCCTCTGGTATCGGTGAGTAGCTATATACTTTTTCCAGCGGAAGAAAGCCGCCGATGGCCAGGGGTTCGGTTGTTTTGTCTGCTGCCTGATAATGATCAAAATATAGATGGCTGTTTGGCGTCATGATTACGTCGTGCCCCATTTGGGCGGCGGCGATGCCTCCTTTTTCTCCCCTCCAGCTCATGACCGTCGCATTGGGGGCCAGGCCACCTTCCAGGATTTCGTCCCAACCGATTATTTGCCGACCGTTTTCATTCAAAAATGCCTCGATGCGTTGGATGAAATAACTCTGTAGTTCGTGTTCATCTTCCAGTTTTTCTTTTTTGATGACTTTCTGAGCAATGGCGGAGGTTTCCCAATGGTCTTTGGGCACCTCATCCCCGCCTATATGAATGTACTCCGAGGGAAAGATATCCATCACCTCGGTAAGCACATCTTCCAAAAAGCCAAAGGCAGCAGGGGTTGGACCATAAATATTGTAATGCACGCCCCAATATCCGGGCACTTGCTTGCTGATCTCATTATTCAATGGTTCTCCCTTTTCATTTACGGCAGCAATACTGCCTTTGGCTGTTCCTTCGGTGATTTCAAAACTACCGAATTCAGGGTAGGCGGCAAGTACGGCAGAGCTATGGCCGGGCAGTTCTATTTCCGGTATAACGGTAATCTTTCTTTCAGCGGCGTAGCGTACGATTTCCCTGGCTTCCTCCTGCGTATAGTAACCCCCGTGTTTTTCGTTATCGTAAATAAATGGCTGGTAATCGTAATATTGCCCGATAATGGTGGAATCCCTCCAGGCTCCTATTTCGGTCAATTTAGGGTATTTTTTGATCTCCAGGCGCCAACCCTGATCGTCCGTCAGGTGCCAGTGAAGGGTATTGAATTTAAGCTGGGACATCAAGTCCAGCATTTTTTTCACTTGAGCGGTGCTAAAAAAATGCCTGGAGACATCCAACATGATACCCCGGTAGCCAAAGGCAGGCGCATCGGCAATTTCCACCTGCGGGACCACAGCTTTGCTTCCCTGCATTTCCACCAATTGAAACAGGGACTGCAATCCGTAAAACAAACCCTTATCGGCTCCCCGAATGATCACGCCTTCTCCGGAAACTTCCAGCGTGTAGGCCTCGGGATTGTCCGCTACCATGCTTTCCTCCATAACGATCAGCGACCCATGGGCAGGTGCCTGCATCCGCACAGGCAGTTCAAACCCTGTTTTGGTTTCCAGCAGGCCGCTAAACAAATGGGCTGATTTTCTGGCACTTGCACTTTCAGCCACCAGCACCGTACCCGGATCCAGGTTCCAATGCCCCTCTGCGGCAATCAGGGTTTTGGGTTGCGGGAGCAGCTGATGGGTTTGGGCGAGTAGGCCTACCTGGCTAAGGAATAGGAGTAGTCCGGCGGTAAGGAGGTTTTTATTCATGGATCAGTTATTTGTCGCGGCCAAAAGACCTGTTCGTACTTTATGTTTCACAAAAAAATTAATTAAGAATCAAATGTAATTATAAAAAATTATAATTAAAAACAGAAAACCTGGCAGAAGGTGCTTAGGGACTGAGAGAAGGGGAGACTTAGAGACGAAGAGAAGGGGAGACCTAGAGAAAATAAAACCTTTGCGCCCTTTGTGGTTCTTTGAGGCCTTAGTGACAAAAAAGCATTAGTTTGTAATTGAATAAGGAGGGTGGATGTGCTTTCAGACAAAAAATTGTCACAAAGTACACGGAGAGGACACAAAGGGCACAGAGTTTTAGGGAATAGATGAAGGGGGCTAGGAGACTTTGTCTCGTCTTGAAATAGGTTTACGTTTGCGTTACTCGTTTTTTACTTGCTTTCTACGAAGGACTTGTGATTTCGCTCCGGATCAGATTGCTTCGCTTCGCTCGCAATGACGGGTTTACGCAATGACGGGTTCTCGTCACTGCGAGGGTGCGTTTTGAGACAAAAGAGGATCGTATCACTCCTCGCACCCGCGGCAGTCTGTCGGTTTACGTTTGCGGTACACGTTTTCTATTTGCTTTCTACGAAGGACTTGGGATTTCGCTCCGGATCAGATTGCTTCGCTGCGCTACCGATGACGGGTTTACGCAATGACGGGTTCTCGTCACAGCGAGGGTGCGTTTTGAGACAAAAGAGGATCGCATGACTCGTCGCACCCGCGGCAGTCTGTCTGTGTACGTTTGCGTTACTCGTTTTCTATTTGCTTTCTACGGAGGACTTGGGGTTACGCTCCGGATCAGATTGCTTCGCTTCGCTACCGATGACGTATTTTTACCACCCCCTGTCTCCCCCTCCTGAAAACAGGAGGGGGCCGGGGGGAGGTGATTTGTCGCTCTTTATTTTTTTAACATGTTGATTTTTATACAGTTAAAAAAATACCGTCATCCCGATTTCTGCGTTTTTTAAAATGTTAGGTCTCGCAATGACGGGTTCTAACAGTGACAGATTCTCGCAAGGACAGTTATAGATGATTGGTCTTAATTTCCCGCAATGTAGAAGGGATCGATCAAAAATAAATTGGGGTTTTCCGGGGATACCTGTATCCGAACGGCATGCATGTCCCGATCGCCAAAGACCTGAACCGCTGTAAAATTCGTCATGGTTTTGCCAGTACTGTCTCGTAGCGGCTGGTCTACCATGTAGCGATGTCGATCTCCATATAATAGCAACACCGGTTTGCCAAAATCCAGTACCTGTTTCCGTAGCACCTGTACAAAGCTGGCATGCCCGTTGCGCTCGTTCCCGGTCTGGTAATCCAATCCGGCATGCAATACCAGTACGATCCCAAGGCTTTGCGTTTCACGGGCGTGTTCAAACAGCTGTGTCAACCAAAAATTATTGGCCAGTTCCCGCTCATAAAACTCATCGTTCAGGGCAGCCGAATCCAATTTGAGATTATTATTCGATCCAACCACATGCAAGGTCCCAAAAGTGATGCCCGCCTCCTGCCAACGGGCATTTTCAGGAAACTTTTCAAAGCCCTGCCAGCTGTTTTGCCGCTCCAGGGGCATCGGGTGTTTGCCCTGGCTTTGATCGGTGGCATAAAATAACTGCCGCAGTTTATCCAGTCGTTCTTCCGGATCAAAACCCCCACAAGCTTCCCGGTGACAATCCGTCCATTCATTGTCCCCGGGCGTATAAATCAGGGGCTGTTCAAATTGATCGAAATAGCCCTGGATGGTTGAATAGTATTCATCCGAACAAGGCGTGCCTCCGGATTTGATGTCTCCCACGTGCAGGGAAAAATCGGGATGGGTTGAATTAATTGTTTGAATCAAGTGCTCAAACCGCTCAAAATCTTCGGGGAGGTGATAGGGCATGTCGCCTATCGCCATAAACGTTAGCGGTTGATTTCCCGAAGGAGTGCAGGCACTCAGGCAAGAAGCCATAAAAAGAATCAATCCCAATCGGTAGTTCATATTTTAATTAATAAAAGATTTTGTCATGGTATAAGTCCCGTTGCTTACCCTTTGCAAGATAAAAATTTTCCGTTGACCTTGGCTAGGGTTAGATCGGGAAAAAAAACTGTAACCGCAAAGGGATGGCTGAAGAGGACCCGCTTTTGTCACTAATTTAGCTCGCTTTCCCCACCGAATATTCCCCGATTTCATTCGGGTAAAAGGAAGGCAAAAAGCTATTTTCCTAGTAAACCGATAGAGATAACATAAAAATAATTTTAATTCCGGGTTGCAAGATAAATGTTTCTAACGACAGTAAAAACTATTTAAAATACAAAAATAAGTATTCAAACATTTTATACACCGAATTTAACTTTTTACAGCCACCCCGACGCCCTTTTTATATTCTTTCTAAAGTTTTGAAATAAATTACTGCCCCACTACTTTTAGGCCTTCAAACGGCTGGTACCGGCAGCAAAAGATTAAGCCCTGCATGCTGTGGATGAGCGGCCGATCCAATCGGCCTCCAACCCAAAAAAACAGCGGAAGAGGAGCCGGCTTCTGAAAATCATAAGCCGGAAATTTTTACCCATTGCCGGCAACCTATTGGTTCCCTGAGCAGGTCCTTTTTTGGGACCCACCGGGCGAAGCTGTATCCAACTTATACCCCTAGATGTTTTCTCCCAGCCTTATTACCTTATTGATAGTGGCAGGATTGGTACTGGTACTATACCGGGACCTGCTTCGACCGTCTTTCGCATTTTTGGGGGCGGTTTTTTTATTGCTTCTCCTGCAGATTATACAGCCGGAGGAGTTTTTGATGGGATTGGCCAATAAACAGATCATCGTCATCTTTCTGCTTATTGGCCTGACCGCTGGCATCCAACAAAATATTGGAAACGGTTTCTTTTTCAAGATTTTTAGCCAAAAACTGAAACCAGGGATTTTTCGGGTACGGCTGATGCTGTTGGTTGGAAGCCTTTCAGCGGTGCTAAACAACACCCCGGTGGTGGCGTTTATGATTCCCTATGTGAAAGAATGGACCAAAACCAACAAATACCCGGCCTCTAAATTCCTGATCCCACTGTCCTTTTCCACCATTCTGGGGGGCATGATCACCGTGGTGGGGACTTCTACCAATCTGGTGCTAAACGGACTGATCAGCCAATATGACCTTCCCTTGCTGGGGTTTGAGGACTTCCTCTACCTGGGTTTGCTGGTGGCTTTCTTTGGCATTCTGTACCTGAGCATCGCCTCCAATCATTTACTTCCGGTCAGGGAAGAAAATAAAAGTGAAATCATCGATCACCTGAACGAATACCTGGTCGAAACCCGGCTACCGCAGGGATCCAAAATGCATGGCAAAACGGTAAAAGCAGCCGG
>JAWLFL010000176.1:0-8250 GCA_041685605.1 Cyclobacterium sp.
TTTGTAAAATGTGTTTATAACGACGGGATGGAATCATTTCCTGTTATTGACACACGGCTTAAGTTGGGCATGAAAGCATGAAAAAAATTATATGTATTGTTTTACTTGCCTTTATTTCAATTTCCTTACAGGCTCAGAAGGCTGATAAAGACGGCTGGATCAAGCTTTTTAATGGCAAATCGTTCAAAGACTGGACCATCAGTGAAAATCCGGATTCTTTTTCCATAGAAGATGGAGTCATTAAAATTGACGGACCCCGGGCCCATTTGTTCTATACCGGTAAAGTAGAAGATCATGATTTTGAAAACTTCGAACTGAAGATGCAGGTAAAGACCATGCCTAATGCCAATTCAGGTATCTTTATCCACACAGCCTTCCAAGAAGACGGTTGGCCGGAGAAAGGCTATGAAATTCAGGTCAATCAGACCCACGGAGACTGGAGAAAAACGGGTAGCGTGTACAGTTTTAAAGATGTTAAAGAAACGTATGTATCGGACGGCGAATGGTATACCCAACATATCATTGTTCAAGGGGACCAGGTTACGGTAAAAGTGAATGATAAAGTAATCAATGAATTTACCGAGGCGCAGGATAGGGGGGACATCGGAGATAGTCAGAAAAAATTAAGCAGCGGCACCATTGCCTTGCAGGCGCATGATCCCAAAAGTGTGATCCATTACAAGGATATCATGATCAAGCCGCTTCCCTGACAAAGCAAGATAATACGGGCTTCACATTCATTTGACATCCGGTTTTCCGTTTAGGGGAGTCGGATGTTTTTAGTTAACCCAAAAAAATGACCAAGGAGGAAAGGATAAATTTTGACCCGGAGAAATTGAGACAGTTTACCTTCAGGGTTTTTGCGCATTTCGGTATTCCGGAGCAGGATGCCCGTCTGGCTACGGATGTCCTGGCATATAGCGATGAGCATGGAATTGACTCTCATGGCATTGCCCGATTAAAGACCTACACGGATTTGTTGCAGGCTGGAAAGATAAATCCCCGGCCAAGGTTGAAAATAATCCGGGAAAAGCATGCGGTAGCCACCGTGGATGGAGATAATGGTTTGGGATTAGTCATCGGTCCCAAGTGCATGGAAATGGCCATAACCAAAGCCAGGCTTCATGGTCAGGGCTCAATTTCCGTATTTCATACCAACCATTATGGGGCGGCCGGATATTATCCCCTGGTGGCCGCGAAACAAGATTTTATTGGAATGTCTATGACCAACACTACAAAAGGTGTAGCGCCCTTTAACGGAGTAGAGAAAATGTTGGGAACCAATCCACTGGCCATGGGTTTTCCGACAGGTAAGGAGCCCGTCGTGTTAATGGACTTTGCCAGCAGTACGGTTGCCTATGGAAAACTGGAAATTGCCAGCCGGGCAGGAGAGAAGGTGCCTTTGGGCTGGTGTCTGGACGAAATGGGGAAGCCGACAAAAGAACCCGAACGAATGATGAATGGAGGGGCTTTACTTCCCTTAGGTAGTACCCGGCAGGGTTCGGGCCATAAGGGCTATTGCCTTGGAGGGATCGTGGATATTATGAGTGCGGTCCTGAGTGGTGCGAACTGGGGCCCGTATGCCATCCCTTTTGCCATTGACTCACCCCAGTCCGAAAAGCAGGTCGGTAAAGGCATCGGGCATTTTTTTGGAGCCTGGGATGTGGAGGGGTTTCGGGATTTAAGGGAATTCAAGCAGAATATGGATGAATGGATACGGACCATGAGAGCAACTGCCCATTTGCCGGAAAAACCAAAAGTGAAGGTTCCCGGAGATCCGGAATGGGCCGCTTACAAAATACGGATGAAGAAAGGCATTCCCTTGCAGGTGCCCGTGGTTAGGGATTTGCAGGCTATCTCGGCGTCCCTGGGTATTCCGCTTCTATAGCCCGAATTCAGAACCTGGCCGACCAAATTGGCGTTATGCAGGTAGAAAGGAAAATCGCTCATGAGAAAGTGGCAGCAATACGGGTTTAAAGGCATGGTAATTGGATTTTTTACCCTAATCGTCCTGCAATCATTTGTAGTATTTCCCCGGTCAGCCCAGCAAGGGGCCCCAATAATCGATCCCATTTCCCTGAAAGTAACCTCTCAATTGTTTGTTCCGGAGGAATACTATATCAAAGGGCTGATAGATGACCGCACCGATCGGTCTCCTGTGGCATTTTTAGTACCCCATGTCCGGAGCGGCAGCCAATTAGAAACGGTGGACCTGGCAGGGGGTGCTATGAATGCTGTGAAGGCGTACCTATTTGGTGTGCTACCCCGGAACGAGCAATTAAGACCCATTGTCGTCCGGATAAAAGACCTGAAAATCGTAGAGTCCTTACACGATGCCGGAAACGGGGTGGTCGCTGGGGAGGTATTTCTGGATTTTTCGTTTGAGCTGGATCGGGACGGAGAATTGGTCCACCTCCTGGATTTTCAGGGAGGGGCGAGTTATAAAAGAGGGGTGCGCCAGTTTTACCTGATAGCCCCTGTTCTCAAAAGGTCTATCAATAACTCCTTAAAGTATTTTAACGATTGGATAGAAAATGAATCAGATAAAGACATAAAACTGCTTCGTGATGTAACGATTCGGATTCGGGATTATCAGCAGGATATGAAAGATGACACGGTTTTTTATGACCCGTTCAGGCCTCTTACCTGGGATGATTTCACGGGACGGCCCCGGTTTAACAATTACGCCGCTTCGATCTTTGCCAGTATAGGGTACGAAGGGAATAGCTGGATCGAGGAAGGCAAAGTGATCGTTGACCTGACATTCAAGACCTATATGCTGAAAAGTTCTTCCTGGGTAAGGCGTGAGAACAATAGCTACGGACTGAACCACGAACAACGGCATTTTGATATTGCAAAAATCGTGGTGGAGCGGCTTAAGGAACGAGTACGGCAACTGAACCTACAACCCCATAATTTTGATCGCAAAGTTTCCTTTCATTACCTGGAGGCTTATCGGGAAATGAATCAGCTGCAGGAACAATACGATAGGGAAACGGCGCATGGATTAAACGGAGGAGCTCAGGAAAGGTGGAATAGAAAAATTGACGAGGAGTTGGCTCGGTTTGGAGTAAAGTGATGTAGCACCGGGTAATTGGAATGCCGTAACCCAAGAAACGCCTGAAAAACAGCTATTTTATTGGTAAAAGCGATTTGTGCCGTTCAGTTTTGAGGTTCAAAGGCGAATCGCTTAACAAAAAAAAGTGGCCATCACCATGATTGGGATGCCACTTTTTATGCAGGTTGGGTTGGTGGTTTTAATAAGTTACCGGTTCTGCAATTCTGTATTCACTGGTAGCGGTGTGTGTGCGGCCAAACATATCTTTCGCGCGGACTGTAATGGTATGGGTGCCCACAGAAAGGTTGGTGGGAATACTTCCTCTCCAGAGGTGGGTAGAATTAACAGGGTTGGAGGGCCTTCTTCCGGGTTCCAGTTCCTCCATGAAATCCCATTCCATCACATCTGCGATAAAAGAAGGGTCTGGTGCTTCTACCCAGTTCATGGCACGCCATTCTCCGTTATCAATTTTATATTCTACCAGATCGTCCTTGTATCCCATAAAGAAATTGGCAAATATTCCAGAGGAGGTTCCTCGGTTATTGGCTACTACATTGGGATTGTATATCCCAATTTGGTAATCAAGCGGTTTACCTACCACTTTATAGTCGATGGAATAGCTGTTTTCGGCAATATGCAACAGGGCGTAACCTTTAGGTGTACCGTCTCTCATGGTAGAGATGGGTATTCCCTTCGCATTCAATTTTCCGGAATACCAATCACCGGAGGTGGTTCCGGCATTGTACTCGTGAAATCGCCCTTTGCCTTCCCAGCCGTCTTCAGCCGTATAGAAATTGTGCCGTTGCAAGTGAGTATGCGCAGACATGGCCAGGCGGTTTGGGTAGTCTTTCAGTAAATCAAACAAACGCTTTCGGTCGCTGTCACGGAAGGAGTTTTCATTTTGATGAAGCAGGGGGATGTGAAACGAAAGGACGACAAGCTGATCCTTATCAACATGTTTCAGGTCGTTTTCTACAAAATCCAACTGGTCTTTCCGGAAACCACCCCAATAACCCTGTCCGTCTCTGGGGTCTGGATACAATATATCTTCCAGTATTATAAAGTGAGCACCTCCATAATTGAATGCATGGGCGGATGGTCCAAAAGTTTTTTCAAAGGACTCATCGGCAAGCGCATCCGATGTGGCATCGTAATTCATGTCGTGGTTCCCCATTACGTTATACCAGGGCCAGGAGGTTTGTTTGAGGATTTCTACATATCCGGGGTGAAGGTCCAGGTCATCACCGGAAAGGTCTCCGAGGCTAATCCCAAAGCTGATACCCGTTTCGTTTTTCGCTTCTTCCACCACTCCCTGAGCAAATAATTCCAATTCCTTTTGGGTATAGGGCTGGGGATCTCCAAAAATCATGGCCGTAAATTCCTCAGGTTCTTCCTGGGCGTACAGGGCAAAATCTACTGACTTGGGCAGTTTCCCGGTTGGGGCCACGCCTTCGTATTGAAGTTCCGGAGACCCCTCCGGTTTATGGATATAATAAAACTTGGGCAACTTGTCCGCTCCGGTAGGGACAGCGTAGTCAGTGGGCTTGATGACGAAAATAATTTGGTCGTTTTCAAGTGGAAGCGTGTACTTACCATTCTCATCTGTGAGTACTACGTCAACGCCATTGCTGACAGCTATCGAAGGAATGCCTTTTTCGCGACGTTCTTTCTTTCCATTTTTATTGCTGTCTTCATATACGATTCCGGATACCTGATCCTGGGCCAGGAGTTGCACGCTGATAGCAAGGGACCAGCAAAAGAGGATTAGTTTTTTCATGTGGTTGGCTTTTTTTTATAAAGGCCTAAATTAATTCATTTGAATAGGACAGGGGTTGGTTAAGGATTAAATTAACGTTACTTTTTTGAGAGATTCGAATCCGTATTTTTTCCGGTTTCCTCCCAGGAGTTGCCACTCATCGGGACCCTTTGTTGTGAAAGACGACCAGTCCATCCTTCCCGGCAACGACGATATCCAGAAGCCCATTTCCGTTCAGATCCTCCACGGAAAAATACAACCCTGCCCCCTTGCCTTCCCCGAAAGGACCATAACTAATGATGTTTTTGGTAAAGGATTCTCCATTCCACTTAAAATAATATAAGCCTGGATGATCGTTTGCTCCTGGATCGTTTCCATTGTGAGCCCGGTATCTCTTTCCGGTGATCAATTCCATTTGCCCGTCATTGTCAATATCCACCCATTCCATGGTATGGTACTGGGACTGAAAAGGATCGATGGGGCGTTTCGTAAACGTAATTTGGCCTCCCTCACGCCGCTGTTCGTACCAATTGAGCCCGTAATCATGGCCCTGCCCCACGATTAAGTCATTCAAGCCATCTCCATTCACATCTTCTACCAGAATGGGTACGCTGGCTCCTTCTAATTCAAAGGCGGGGTGAAGTTTCCAGGTTCCTGTTTCCAGGTCTTTGGGTGCCTCCAGCCAACCTTCAGTAATAATGAAATCCCCTCTTCCGTCGCCATTGATGTCTCCGAAACCCAATCCATGGCCATGTTTATCGGTGACCGGGTGCTTTTCGAATAATTGAGTCCCCTTTCCTTCAGCATCTCTGTTTAAGGTATAGTAGGCCAGGGGCTGATTGGGCGTGTTGGGTACGATGTCCAGATATCCGTCACCATCTACGTCCCAGGCCCGGGAAGTTTCTACATTGCCCGTATTGGCAATCTCGTGTACGGTCCATTCCCTGTTCGTTCCGGGGTTTTCTACCCAAAACAAGGTTTTGCCAAACCAACCTCCGGTAATGTAATCCATTTTGCCATCTCCGTTTACATCCATGGGGATGGTCGAAAAGTCATCAAAATATTCACTTACCCGCTTTACCTGCCCGATGAGCTGTCTTTTGGTAAATTCAGGTCCTTTGTACCAATAACTACCGGAGACAAGATCAGGGACTCCATCCCCATCTACATCAAATACACCTACGGATTCGGCACTCTCCATGGCGATCAGTTGTTTTTCGAAAGTTACCGGTTTGGGGTCATCGTTGAGAAAAACCAACGATAAGGCAATACTTACATATCCAATCATAGCTGAAAGTTAGGGTAATGAGTGTAAAAAGTATCCTGCACTATCCTGTATGAGAATCAGATTTGAACGCCTTATCCAGCGGAAGGCTCTAATTTGAAAGATACTTTCTTTTTTCTTCTCGAAACAAAACGAAGGAGGTCGAAAATAAAAAGCGATTACCAAATCGATTCGATTTTAATTTTCCAGCAACCATTGGTTGACCCGGTGATTAAAATCCTCCAGATTTTCCCAGTGGAAGGCATGTCCGCTCCCAGGGTAGATGTGTAATTGGGAATTGGGAATGGCTCCGGCAACCTCCCGGGTCATCCACTGAGGAGTAAAGGCATCCACCTCACCACCCAGTACAAAGGTAGGCTGCTGTATGTCTGGGAGCAGGTCCAGCACCTGGTGGTGAATGCAGGCTTCCGCCTGTCCTTCCAGGCCAACCAGCGGTTGGGGAGTAGGATCCAACGCCGCATTTTCCCGATCGGCTACCATGTCCTCGTAATTTGAGTCGTCATCAAAGCTGGCTTTGGAAAAAATCAACAGTTGTACGTAGCGGCTAAACTCCTCCGGCCTAAGCCGGGCTTTGCAGTCCATCATGTGTCTGAAAATGTCCTTCGCCTTGCGGTCACATCTGGCCCAGGGACACATAAGAACAAGCGATCTTACCAGCTCTGAGTGCCGAATGGCCAACTGCTGGGCGATGATGCTACCCATGGAGACACCCACCACCCGTACATCCGAAAGGCCCAGGTGTTTCAACAAACCCGCACAGTCATCGGCCATTTGCGCCGAACTGTAGGGCCCCGGAGGTTTGTCGGACAAGCCTACTCCCCGGTTGTCAACCAAAATGCATCGAAAGCTTTTTTCCCAATAGGCCACGTGTTTTTCCCACACAGCCCCAGGGGCAGTAATGCCCATAATTAATAATAGCGGATCTCCAGATCCCCTCTCCTCATAGTGGAGGTTAATTCCATTACTTTGTACCACTGACATCATTTATTTTAAGCTAGGGATTAATGACTCATGAACCCATTTTCCATCGTGTAGGGTTACAAAATCGGGGTCTTTTAAGGCTTCCTGCCCCTCATCTTCACAGATAATCCAGCCATTAAACTGTTCTTCCTTCAGCCACTGGGTAATACCGGTAAAATCTACCTTACCATTTCCCATGAGGGTGAATTCCGGATTTCCATCCCAATCCTTATAATGTACGTGGTTGATCAGGGACCTGTATTCTTTCATCTTGGCCAGCGGGTCCATGCCTCCATTGATAATGTGACCTACATCCGGACACCATCCGGTCACCTTGGGGTCCAGGCTTTCCAGAATAACCTGATAATCTTCCTCTGTTCGGGTGATGGAACTATGAGGGGAATTAGGATGAAAGCTGCTGATTACCCCCTGATCCGTCGCCCGGGAAGAAACGGTGTTCACAATATTGACGAGGTTTTTTCTTCGCTGTACCAGGTCGTGGCGACCAGTGGGGATCTGAACGGTGCAGAGTACCGATCCTGGAAATTTTGACAACAGCTTAATGGCCTCGTCGGCAATCTTTTTTTCTTCATCAGTCTCTTCAGTCCCGTTCCAATCCAGGGCTAGGGCGACTGCTGCCAGCTCTATGTTTTCCTCTTTGAGTTTTTTTTCCAGCAGATTGGCATCCGCTAAAGGCCCCATCCAGGTAAAAATGGGCTGTATTCCGGTGAAGTCCGCTTTGGAGATCACCTCGATCATATGGCCCAACTGGCCTTTGTAGGTTTCGCCATTATTGCTCATAAACCAGGTATAGACCTCGGCTCCGAAGCGAAAAGGTAAGGTATTCATTTTAGGTATTGGTTTAAGGTTTTGGTAAAAGGTTCTTTTTTCGGGGGTGAAAAATGGGTTATAATCCGTGTTTTTCTCCCATTTCCCTGATAAAACGGTAACCGTTTTCTGCCATTTCCCAGGGTTGTGAGAACTCCCTCCAGACACCGATGGAATTGGCAAAATCGGGATCATTTCTGGTAAACCCTTCGATGGTCAGCCAGCCCCCAAATTTAACCTCGGCCAGTGCAGAAAAGGTATCGTCCCAGGGCACATGACCGGATCCGGGTGTTCCCCGGTCGTTTTCACTGATATGCACATGACCCAGGTAGGGTGCTACTTTCCGAAGGGCCTCGCCCAGTT
>JAWLFL010000177.1:0-8216 GCA_041685605.1 Cyclobacterium sp.
TAAGATATGCTGACAAAAAGGCTGCGGAAGAAAATTATTTTGAGGCAGGACAGGGCTATGTAGATGCCTATTCAAAAGCTCCCTCCTTTCAGGCGGCAATGGGTGCCGCAAAGGCTTATGGCAATTTGAGAGATTACCAAAAAGCCTATGACTGGTGGAAAAAAGCCGTGGCCTTTCCGGCGGCAGGAAAGGAAGAATTGCTGGCATATATTGCGGCTGCAAATCAGGCTGGGCAGCAAGAGGTGGTCTTTGCAGCACTGGACACCATGGAAACCCGAGAACACGAAGCCATTGCTAACCTGCATCTGGATTCCCTGCAACACTGGTATGCTGAGGAGGCAAACACCGGGGTTAAAAAGCTGGAGGGCATCAATAGTTCAAATACTGAATTTGGATGGGTAAAAGGTGCTCAGGGAAGGGCCTATTTCTCTTCGGATAGAGGAGAAGCAGGAAATCGTGGTAGAAACAGCGTTCGTATTGATAAAAGCTATAAATATTATACCCAATCTTCCGACTGGACAGGTAGAAATTTTTTGAATATCTATTCCGTGGATGAGGAAGGTGAGATAAGTCTCTTTGATATTCCGGTACCGGATGTTTTCCATGCGACCGATCCTTTTCCACTTCAGGAGCAGGAAGTGCTTTTTTACGCCGTGACACGGGATATTCGCCGTCCGCAGAATTACGAAGTACAATCCGAAATCTATTTCAGCCGGCTCGATGAGGCTGGAAACCCACTTGATTTTGTAGGCTTGTCGGTGAATTCTCCG
Organism: Cyclobacterium sp.; assembly: GCA_041685605.1. GTDB lineage: Bacteria > Bacteroidota > Bacteroidia > Cytophagales > Cyclobacteriaceae > Cyclobacterium. The sequence continues at coordinate 771 of JAWLFL010000177.1, forward strand.
CTGGAGTATGGTCTAAAGAGTCCTTTTGCAGACGAGGCACAAAACCGCCTGTACTTTTCTTCCAATATGCCCGGAGGCCAGGGAGGTTACGATCTGTATTATATGGATTACAATTCGGAGTTTGAATTTCAGGATCCGGTTAATCTAGGCCCTCTCATCAACAGTCCGGGAAATGAAATCGACCCCTATATGCAAGACGGGAAACTGTATTTCGCATCCGACGGACACGTGGGAATGGGTGGCCTGGATCTTTTTGTTTCGGATTTCAATGGAGATGAATTTTTGGGAGTAAAAAACCTGGGTTTGCCATTCAATTCTCCTCAGGATGATTTCGGCTTTTTCGAGACCAATGACGACAAGGTACTGATTTCCTCCAATCGTTTCCGAAGCACCGGTTGGGATGATATATTCGAGCTGGAAACGTTGGAATTAGATTTTCTGGCCAGGGTGCTGGCCTGTGATGGCACAGCGGTAGCAGGTCCTGTGGAGGTGAAATTAACCGAAGGGGTAGGCAATAGCATTCTTCCCGTAGAGAAGCGAGGGGAAGGATTGTTTCAGGCAAAAATCAGTCCGGGGGAAGATCAGGAAATCCATATTTCAAAAGCCGGTTATTTTGCCGTTCAGGATAAGACGATTACTAGCAAAGGATTGGAGAGCGGAACCTTGGAGAAAACCTACCAACTGATCAAAATCCCTTACCAAACAGCCGTACATGTAGATTTGGTTTACTATAATCTAGATGAATCCGCCATTAGAAAAGATGCTGAAAGTGCTTTGGATCGGGTAGCGGAATTGTTGCGCACCTATTCGTTTCTAAATATTGTGGTTCGTTCCCACACGGATGAGCGAGCCAGTGACGAATACAATGAGAAGTTGAGTGAAAAAAGAGCGGATGCGGTTCGGGAGTATCTGGGACAATATGGAATCGCCAGTTCCAGGATAGAGGCAGAGTGGCTTGGGGAAACGGAATTGACGGAAGATTGCGGAGAGGGAGTTCCCTGCACAGAGGATCGTCATCAGCTCAACAGAAGGACAGAGTTATTGTTATTGGCGTTTCCAGAAGTGGGAAAATCCTATCAGGTGCCGATGGAGTTGCAGGAAGTAGATTTATGTGATGCCAGCAACATGCAACTGCCTACCGAATTGCCCACCATTTATTTTGGATTTGATGAGGCGGATCTTTCGCTGGCAGACAGGATGGCCTTGGAAAGGGTTGCGCTGATGTTACGAAACATGGTACAGCGCCGTCTTGCCATCACCGGGCATACGGATTCCAGAGGTTCGGCATCCTATAACGAGGAGTTGTCCAAACGGAGGGCATTGGTGGTAAAGAATTACCTGGAAGGGAAAGGGATTGCTTCTGACAGGCTGATTTATGAGTTTTTTGGAAAGACCAAACCCGTGAACGACTGTGATGAGGTTCCTTGCACCGAAGAGATGCACCGGCAAAACCGAAGGACGGAACTGCATGTTCCCAGTAGTAGCCTCCCCAATTTGAAAAAGAATTGGTCCAACGAGAAATAGCATAGTATCTATTGAAATTAAAAAAAGGAGCTGATTCAGCTCCTTTTTTTGTTTCAGGTCAATTGGAATGGAAGTTCCAGATCTATTTTAATCCTGCTCGTTTGGATTCTGGGGATTGGGAGCCCTCACCTCCAGCACCAAGGTACCGAATCCCGGGAGGTTGGTATAAAATTGTGCATACCTACCGGTATAGCGGCCATCCAGGGAGGGATTGTAATTGAAGTACTGACCGTACTGTGAAAATTGCAGGCCTTCGCTGGTCGTAATTTCATACGTAATCCGAAATTCATCCCGGGATAGGTTAGCATCTGCTATCGAAGCCGGTGTCTCTCCAAAATACGCATAAGCCTCCGCTCCGGTCATGGAGATGGAAGAAGGAAAATCAGTAAAGCTGCCCAGGAAAACCTGATTGGAACCTCTGTTCAGAAACAATTCAATGGATGAAGCCGTGTGAACACCAAAACCTTCGTAGTTCAAATCGAAGGATACTTCAGATTCTTCGAGTGCTTGAATATTAAACCAGTATTTTCCTGGTTCCAGGGTTGCATTTGCAATGATGCCCACTTCGTAATCAGGCTCTTTGATCGAACCCTCTTCCAGGCAGCTACTAAATACCAGGGCCAGGGCAACAATAATAATATAGGAATGTAGTTTCATTTTCTTTTGCTTAAAGTGAGTGGATGATCGATCAAGGTTGGTCCCAGAATACCGGTTCAAATGGGTCCGGAGTATAGTCTGCCAGCGAAGGATTGGTTTCCAATTCTGAAACGGGGATGATAAATCGTTGCGGATAGGGCGGACTTCCCATGACCGGGGAAGTTTCTGCAAAATCAGGATACCCGGTCCTTCTGAAATTGGTGTAAGCCTCGATTCCATTGCCCCATAATGCCAATTGGTATTCGGTCATGATGATATTGAGTTTTTCCTCATCGCTGGCGGCAGCAGAATACTGGGACTGTACCTCGTTGATGTAAGCAGAAACCGCGGCGTCTGACATTTCAAACGGGCTACCGGCTATGGAAGGCATTTCTTCTGAGCCGTAGTTTTTCACTTTCTGCATGGACAGTTCTATGCCTTCGCTTAAGAGGGCCAGTGGGTCTCCTTCCACGGCAGTGGTCAGGGCCATTTCGGCATGCAAAAATTTGATCATGAAGGATGTGAGCATGGGGAAAATCCCACGTCCGGTACCATCGGATGCCGTGACGGTTTTTGGGGCATCTGTGTCGACCAGCCCTCCAACAGGATACACCCCAAAAGTGGCGATTAGGGCACCTTCATTAGAAAAAGCCGAAGGATCACCAGCATCCCTTCCCAAATATCCGTTGCCGATCAGGCCTATGGGGCAGCCCCCTCCGGCGCACGTCACCACCGAACCGCCCCCATCTCCCGGTACCTGACGGAAGACGTAATACCGAAGCCGGGGATCTTCCACGTTTCGATAGGATACAGGAAGGCCGGTTACACCGCTGATGGTACCGTCATTCAGTAAATTGGCCATGGTCCAATTGTCCATCCAATAGGCAGTAGCCTGATTGTAATGGTTGACGTGCAAGGGATGACGGTTTTGGTTGGGTGTCTGCTGAGAGCCGTACTTTAACTGAAAGTCATCCGAAATGGTTGAAATCAGATCGCTGTTCAGCATCTCGGTAAAGCCCTGTACGGAATTAATAGAGGATTCTTTTCTTGTTTGGGCAAATAATTTCAATTTCAGGCTATTGCCCATTTTTACCCATTTAGTTAGATCACCCCCATAAATCATGTCTCCTTGTATGTTTTCAGAAGAACTTGACAATTCCTGAATCGCCTGATCAATTTCCAGCAACAGGTCAGCATAAATGGCTTCTCCACTGTCCACTGAAGGAAAGGTAACCTCAGGGTTCAGGGCTTCAAAATAAGGGACATCTCCGTAGAGATCCACCATGATGCTGAACGTGTACGCTTTTAGCAGCCTGGCAATGCCCCGGTAACCCGGTTCCTGTTCCGAAGTGCCATCCAGCACTGCCTGTAGGTTTGCCAACGGTCGGGAGTACATATTTACCCATGAATCGCTATACGTTCCCTGATTTTGCTCGTAGTTACGGATAGCCGTGGTGTACCACATCCGGCTGAAAGAACCTGCATTGGTGTTGGGCTCTTCCAAGAGATTGGATACCAGGGAAACCTGAGCAAAGGCCAGCGTGGTGGGCAGGGCTAATTGGGTGGAGGTGTTGGGGTCATTATTTATGTCCAACAGGTCTTCGCTGCAGGAAAAGACCCCCAGACAGCTACCAATAAGAATTACTATAATTAAATTAAAATATCTGTTCATCTTAGCGATTTTTTAAAAGGTCACGGATAAATTCATGCTGTATCTTCTGGCCGAAGGAACGCCGATAAAGTCAATCCCTCTAAGTCCGGGAAACGAACTGGTTTCCGGATCTAGATTTAAGCCATCGTGAAAATTGGGTGTAACAAACCACAGATTTCTTCCGGACATGCCCAGGCTGGCCGTGCCAAAGGGAGTTTTGTCCAGCCATTGTGATGGGAAGGTATAGCTCAAGGCTACCTCTCGTAACCGGAAGACGGTGGCATCAAAGGTGTGAAACTCCTCTGCTGCGTTCCACCCGAAGCCTCCCCGGTCATACCACCAGTTGAAATTCGTAAGATTGATCGTATTCCGAATACGGTTTCCATTGGCATCCACTGCAGCCAGGTAATTTCCGTTTTCATCCCTTACCAGGCTTCCGTCTCCATTTCTGGCGGCGATGTACCCCGGCATAATCCGGGAAACCATCCGGTCACCAGCATCGTTTGTCAAACCCCTACCGACAATTTCACGGTTGGATTTAGAGTAGAGGTCTCCTCCCTGAACCCAGTCCAGTACCACGGAAAGTTGCAGGCCTTTGTAGGAAAAATCATTGGTAATGCCCAGCACAAAATCGGGGTTGGGATCACCGATTACCTGTGGCTCGGGGTTATCGATATATTTTCCGTAGGTAGTTCCCGGTAATCCGTCAATAAGCAAATTTCCTTCGGCATCCCGGATGGCTTTTCGCCCTATCAGGATCCCAAAGGGTTGTCCGGTACGGTGCGCTATCTGAACAATTTCACTGCTACCGGCACTACTTGTGAGGACAATCTGGTCAACCCCCTCCTGGAGCTCCAATACCTCGTTTCTATTCCGGGTGAAGGCAGTGAAAATGTCCCAGTTAAGGCCATTTTCCCGTTGCAGGACTTTTAGATTGAGCCCCACTTCCACACCTCTGTTCCGCACCTTTCCTATGTTTACTACCTGTGTGGCCGATCCGCTGGATGGAGGAACATTGATTGCCGTGATTCCGTTTTCAGTGGTTCGGTTGTAATAAGTGACATCCAGACCGATGCGTTGATTGAAGAAAAGCAGTTCGGTGCCCAGTTCGGTTTCGGTTGTTAATTCTGGTTTCAGTAGTGGGTTTCCCCGGTTACTATTGATTGCAGAGCCGTTGGTGGTACCGTATCCATTCACAAAGGGAAACTGCGTGCTGCCTCCGGAGCTGTTTACCGGTTGATTTAGCAAAAAGTTATTTGTGGTTAGGTAGGGATCGGCATCGTTTCCTACCTGCCCCACTCCGGCCCTGATTTTAGCATAATCCAGATAAGAATTGTTCCATTCCAGCGCATCACTCAGAATAATAGAGGTACTGAGTCCAGGGTAAAAGTAACTTCTATTGTCTTCCGGCAAGGTGGAGGACCAGTCGTTTCTGGCGGTCAGATTAACAAACGCCCATTCCTGATAAGCCAGGGAAATATCGGTGAACAGGCCGGCGAATCTCCTTTGAACGAAACGATCTTCGATGATAAATTGAGCCGAGGTATTAGAAAAGGACCGAATGCCTCTTTCAATAATGCCATTGCCACCAAAACGACTGGTGGAGTTCGTTCGCTGGTTGATATTCCATCCAGTGATGGTCCGGAGGTAAAAATCATCTGATAGGGCCTTGTTGATATTGATCAACAGGTTTCCATCTAATTCTGCATTGGAAAAGGTAGACCGGCGCATGAAGCCGGATTGCTGAATGGCAGAGCCAAAACCTCCGGGCTCCATCATGAAAAACCGACGGTCAGTGTAGGCATTGTAGCCGAGCTGGTACGCAACGGACAGCCAGTCAGTGATATCGTAACTCGCTTTGATGTTTCCAAAATACCGATCCACATTACTTTCATTCAGTGAGTTATCCGCTACCCAATAGGGGTTATTTGCCGTTCGGTAGTACATAGCACCCCCATCTTCTTCCCGCTGGTAGGGATAGCCATCCAGATTAAAACTGGTAGGCATCCATAGTACCAGTTGGGCAGCCGATTGATTGAAGCCTCCAAAATTTCCGCTGCCCAGTGCCGGATTACTTTGAACCGTACTGACATAATTCAGAGAGGCATTTAATTTCAATCCATTATCCAATTCCGCATTGCCACCCACGTTCGCTGAAATCCGGTTGATGGATGAATTGGGAATGATACCCGAATTGTCCATCCAGGAAAGGCCGGCAGAAAGGGATGTTTTTTCGCCGCCTGACTGGATGGATACCGCATGTTCCTGAAGCTTACCGGAATTGAAAAAATTCCGGTATTTGTCGGTAAAAGGTTGGTAGCGTACGTTGTCGCCCCTGCTGGCTACGTTTTGATAAGAAGGGGAGTTGAGGTAAGGGCCAAGCGCGGGATTGGTATAAGGGTGGGGAACTGAATCGTAGGCACTGTAGGGAGCACCGAAGGATCCGAAATAATTCTCAATATACACGTTTCCATTACCACCTTGTCCGTATTCATTCTGATAATCAGGAAGTTTGGCTACTTCTTCTACTCCAAACGAGGTGCTGTAGCTTACCTCCATTCCTTTGCGGGAGACACCGCTCCCGCTTTTGGTGGTAATGATTACCACACCGTTTTGCGCTCTTGAGCCATACAGGGCAGCCGCAGCCGCTCCTTTCAGGACGGTGACCGAAGCTACTATATTTGGATCAATGTCGAAAGATCGGTTGGTTACGCTATTTCCTTCCGAGTTTGAAAAACCCTGGGTGGAGTTATCGAAGGGGATACCATCTACGACAAACAGGGGTTGGTTATTTCCAGTAAGGGATGAACTTCCTCGGATGGTAATGTTGGTATTTCCTCCGGTGACACCACCTGATCCCTGAATAAGTACGCCGGCGACTTTTCCGTTCAAGGCCCGGACCACATCCGGTTCGGATCGTTGAGTGATGTCATCGGAATCCACTTCCGAAACGGCATAGCCCAGGGCTTTCTTTTCCCGCTCTATGCCTATTGCTGTAACGACAACCTCATTCAGGGCCTTCGTACTGGGAGCCATGACTACATCAATGACGGATCGGTCGCCAATAGGCTCTTCCTGGGTTGTCATGCCAATAAAGGAATATACCAGCGTGGTAGCTTGCGAGGATACGTCAAGGGAGTAGTTGCCATCCAAATCGGAAACGGTTCCAGTGGTGGATCCTTTGACCAGTATACTTACCCCTGGTATGGGGGAATTGTCTTCAGCGGATAGGATAGTCCCGCTGATCCGTTGGGTCTGTGCAAAAGAAAATTGCACAAAAGACCATAATAATAAAATTATTGGTATTTTCTTTCTCATGTTATAGTTGTTAGTGGAAGATTGAATTTAATCAATGTTTGAAATTATCAACCATTTTGAGATCAAAACTTGGTCTTTTGACAAAAAAAATGCTTTAAAAGGCGAAAAAAAGGGGTGTAGGATTTAAAAAGAGAAACGATCCGGGTGTCATAAAAAAATCATAAAACTTAAAATTAATGCATGAATCCCTACGGCACGGATAAAAAAATACGAAATTAAAATCTGTAGAAATGATTTTTAAATATATTATAGTTTTTATTTACTATAATATAAAGAATAATCTATTTTATATGTACCGGTGGTTTAAAATAAACCCC
>JAWLFL010000026.1:0-30031 GCA_041685605.1 Cyclobacterium sp.
GCTGAAGACAGCCTCCCCCGGCTTGTTCGCAGAATTCGCAAAGCTCTTTTACGGCACTCGATCCCGCAGCGGTCACCTCTTGCGCGCTATTATCATCCGCCTTTTGGTACTGATTCAGGTGCTTTAATTGTTGGAGCTTGGCATCTGCATCGGGATCCATCGAACGGAATTTGTAAAATTTAAAAACGGTGTATCCGGTGCCAACCCGGTAAGAATAATAAAAAACCGGCCCCCGGGATTCCCGTTTTATTAAAATGGCAATTACTAGAAACAGCGGGGACAACGCTATTAATATCAGACCGGAAACCAGGATATCAAAAAGCCGTTTTACTTTCGGAATCTTATATTGTTTTAGGGGAGTAATTTTCGATTCCTTTATTTTCTGAATCGGATGACTGACCTGAAACTGCAGGCGAGTCAGCAACTTTCGTTTAACAATGGGCTTGAATATAAAATCAGAAATACCCTCCCTTATGCCTTGAAGAATTTCTTCACGGCTTGCCCGGTCCACCAATAAAAAAAAGGGGAGGTGGCCAAAACCCAGCTTTTCCATGGTATGCTTCAGCGGGAGTCCATGAATCCCTTTCATGGAAGATTCGCTGACAACCATTGCAAATTCAGCCTTGGCCTGAGATAGCTGGTTGTAAAAAAGGATACCATTGGAATAAGTAACAATCTCGAATACCTCTGCCAGAGCCTGGTTCACTACCTCCACAAGCTGTTGATTTTCAGATATCAACGCAATCTTTGGTATCGTTTCACCCATTGATGGATTCCAATGCTGGTTTACCAGTCCTTCTCAAAATAGAATTTATCCGAGCCTCCAATTCTTTTGGATTGAAGGGCTTCACCATGAAATCATCCGCTCCCAAGTTCAAAATATCGATCTTCTTTTCGGAGGATTCTGTGGCAGAAAGAACGATCAAAGGGATGGCCTCAAAAAAACCACTGGACCGGATCAACTCCACAAACTCTGTCCCGCTGATTTCCGGCATGTTCAAATCACAAATAATAATATCCGGCAAATTTCCTTCATGCATGGTGGCAATGGCATCAGCAGGCTTATTGAAAACACTAACTTCAAATTTTTCCTTGAAGTAATGTTTGATGATCAGCAACACCGAAGGCTCATCATCTATTGCAAAAATTTTATAAGTGCTTTTCATGGCAACATGTATTATGGGTGATGAATTTTTACCTAAGAAAGGTAGTAATCACATAACAAATAAAAAAAGGTTTTAATGATTATTTTTAAATAAAAACAAATTATTATTGTTCATAAATTAATTTTTATTTCGATTTATTATAAAATACAAAATTTACAATTTAAAAAACTGAAAACAGTGTTTGAAGAAACAGTTCTTTAAAATGCTATTAAACAGATTCATTCAACTGAAAAAGAACGCATAAAAAAAGCATTGCCCTTCCGTAGAAAAACAATGCCACTAGCCTCATAAATAGTTGACTAATATTGGCCTTCACTCAAAATCTGCTCGAAATACCGAATGGTTTCTACCAGGCCTTCCTTGAGATGTACCTTTGGTTCCCATCCTAGTTTTTCCCTGGCCAAATCGATGTTTGGCTTCCGCTGCATGGGATCGTCTTGGGGTAAGGGAAGGTATTTAAGTTTGCTTTTTGACCCAGTCAGTTCCAGCACGTTTTCCGCCAGTTCCAACATGGTAAATTCCACCGGATTACCAATATTCACCGGTCCAATAAACTCATTAGGACTATTCATCATCAGGTGCATTCCTCTAATCAAATCGCTGACGTAACCGAAGCTTCGAGTTTGCATTCCATCTCCAAAAATGGTAATGTCCTCTCCTTTCAATGCCTGGACGATGAAATTACTCACCACCCTACCATCGGAAGGATGCATGCGTGGACCGTAGGTATTGAAAATCCGAATGACTTTTATATTGAGTTTTTGCTGCCTGTGGTAATCAAAAAACAAAGTCTCGGCACATCTTTTACCTTCATCGTAACAAGCCCTGGGACCGGTAACACTCACACTCCCCTTATAGGACTCCGGTTGCGGGTGAATCTCCGGATCCCCATATACCTCACTGGTGCTAGCCTGCAAGATTTTTACTTTTAATCTCTTAGCAAGCCCCAGCATGTTAATGGCACCAATCACGCTTGTTTTGGTCGTTTGTACCGGATCAAACTGATAATGTACGGGACTGGCGGGACAGGCAAGGTTGTAAATTTCATCTACCTCAACATACATCGGTAAGGTCACATCATGCCGTAGAAATTCGAAATTTTTGTTGTCCAGCAAGTGGTGGATATTTCTTCTTCTTCCTGTAAAAAGATTATCGGCACAAAGGACCTCATGTCCCTCACCTAAAAGTTTGTCACAGAGATGACTACCTAAAAAACCAGCCCCTCCGGTTACTAAAATCCGTTTCATTTTCTTAAAATAAATATTTCAAAATTAAACCTGTCTTTTAATCTAAGTAAAAATCAAAAATAATAATTTATTTGCCATTGCTATACTTTTTTTTTAAAGTAGTTTGATTTTATTTACATTTATGCAAAGAAACCCCGATAGGGATTTTCTTAACACCTAAAACGCAACATAACATGCTAAAAAATTGCCCTCTTCGGATTGCCGGAAGCCTCTTGCTACTGTTTACTTTAGCCAGCTCCTCCCTATCCCAGGCTCAGGATGGAAAAAGAGATCTTTACGAATTGAAAATCTACCATATTGCCAACCAAAGCCAGGAAAAAATGGTGGATGAATACCTGAAAACAGCATTTATTCCAGCAGCGCACCGGGCTGGTCTAAGCAATGTAGGAGTATTTAAACCGCTGAGTTCTGAAGAGGATGCCGGAACGAAAATATATGTACTGGTCCCATTCAAAAATTCTAAAGCGTATTTTCAATTCCAGGGAAAACTGGATAAGGACCAGACCTACCAGAATGCGGGCAAAGATTATATCCATGCTGCCCATGACAACCCTCCTTTTGTGCGTCTTGAAACGGCTTTTCTTCAGGCATTTACGGGTAGCCCAAGAATGGCTAAACCAGATCTGACTGCCCCCATGTCAGAACGGGTATATGAACTCAGAAGTTATGAAGCCGCCACGGAAAGACTTTACCGCCAAAAAGTAAAAATGTTTAATAGCGGTGAAATTGACATTTTTGACAAACTTAATTTTAATCCCGTTTTCTATGCAGAAACATTGGCGGGAGCGAATATGCCAAACCTGATGTACCTGACCACCTTCGAAAACATGGAAGACCGGAATGCCCATTGGGATGCCTTTCGCGCCGATCCTGACTGGGAAGCCATGAAAGACCTGGAAGAATACCGGAATACGGTGTCCAAAAACGACACTCGCCTGCTTCAACCAACTGACTATTCGGATATTTAAATATAAAAATAGTTAAGGTAGTTGCTACGTGCTGTTTCCGATTCGGAACAGCACTTTTTTTATGGCTTTTCCGCTGCTATAAAAGCACTAACCGGAAGGGTTTTTTGAATCAGGTTTATCTCAGCCAAAATTTTCATGGTGTTCTCCAAATGTACGGAAGGAATCTCCTTTGAGGTAGCCCAGGAGGTTTGTTCCAACCACTGGTTTACATCATCGGCACCCAGATGATAGTCTTTTTGAATCGTGGAAGCGATTGCTTTTTTATCCTGCATCAAGCTTGTATTGATACCATAGATGGCATTCAGCAGCCTGTCGGGAAGCCCCGGGTGATTCTTAAGAAAACCATCGGATGCCACAATCACAAAACAGGGCCAGGGAGAAGGTATTTCACCGATCCTTCGGAACCAACCCTTTGATACAAGCGGCTGGGTGGTGTATTTTTCCCAAAGAAAGGCTTTGGGATTGGCACTCTTAAACGATTTGATGGCACCATCCAGGTTGCCAATAATTTCAAAAGGTATGTCTCCCGTATCCCAACCCTGCTCCCGGGCCAGAAGAAAAGCCATCAAATGAGACCCTGAACCCATCCTGCTCACCAAAAAAGGGACGTTTTTTAGTTCGGAAACCTCCTCCAATTTGGAGTTTCCAGGTACATGAATTCCCCAAACAAGAGGCGATTCTACATGAAAACCAATTATTTTTCCAGGGTTACCCTCGATTTTGTCCTTTACGAAACTTTCGGTAAGAATAATCGCCAGATCCGTATTTCCCTCCCGGATGGCTTTATTCATAGCTCCGGAGCCTTTGGATTCATTTTCCCATACCAGTTGGATATCCTCTTCCAAAAATGGTTGCTTTTCTACTAACTTTAACCAAGGGAAATTAAAATGTTCTGGTACTCCGGTGATGGTTATCTTTTCCATAAATCAAAGATAAAAAGGAAATTTTATAGTTTCTAATAAAGATTAAAACCGTGTTTCCACTAGCATTCTTTGGCAAATCGGTTATTTTCATGCAAATCATAAGGTAATTGTTCCGCGGTATTCTTATCTTTGCACGTTGATCCTTTATTTCTTCCTGAAATAGAATCCTACTATCATTAATCAAAAACCATTCCTTATGAAATTTAAACCTGGAGTAAAATACGGCGAAGAGCTGAAAGACCTGTTGGCCTATGCCAAAGAAAGTGAATTTGCAATGCCAGCTGTAAACTGTATCAACAGCAATACCGTAAATGCTGTACTGGAAACGGCCAAAAAAGTCAATTCTCCTGTGATGATCCAGTTTTCGAATGGGGGTGCTCAATTTTTTGCCGGAAAAGGCTTGCCCAATGACAAACAACAGGCTTCTATCGCTGGTGGGGTTTCTGGAGCCATGCACGTACAAAAAATGGCGCAAGTATACGGAGTGCCGGTAATTTTGCATACGGATCATGCGGCTAAGAAATTGCTTCCCTGGATTGACGGCTTACTAGCCGAAGGAAAAGCTTATTACGAAGCCTTTAAAAAGCCTTTGTTTAGCTCCCACATGCTGGACCTGTCAGAGGAGCCGCTGGAAGAAAATATTTCCATTTCGGTAGACTACTTTAAAGAGTTTGCAAAACTTCAAATGGCCATAGAAATAGAGTTGGGAGTGACTGGTGGAGAAGAAGATGGCGTAGATAATACCGATGTAGACAGCTCCAAACTTTATACACAGCCCGAGGAAGTCGCCTATGCTTACGAAGAGCTAAACAAGGTGGGTGACATGTTTACCGTCGCCGCTGCCTTCGGAAATGTGCACGGGGTCTACAAGCCCGGCAACGTTTCGCTCCGGCCGGATATCCTAAAAAATTCCCAGGATTTTATCAATAAAAAATTCGGAACTACCGGTAAGCCCGTAAACTTCGTATTTCACGGCGGGTCAGGTTCCACAGTGGAAGAGATCCGGGAAGCAAATGGATACGGTTCCATCAAAATGAACATCGATACGGATTTGCAATGGGCCTTCTGGGAAGGGGTATTGAAATATTACCACGAAAAAGAAGGATACCTCCAGACGCAATTGGGAAATCCCGAGGGCGCGGATAACCCCAATAAAAAATCCTACGATCCCCGGGTTTGGCTACGTAAAGGGGAGGAAAATTTCGGGAAACGACTGGAATTGGCCTTCGATATGCTGAACGCCATAAACCGTAATTAAAGCGGTCAAATGATATCCACGTAAAAGCTACCCCCAGGGGTAGCTTTTACTGTTTTAGGGCCAACCACCCGGGTACACAGTTCTAATTAGTATTTTCCTTATACAAATCAAGGTTGCAGCCATTGCTTCAAATAACCGCTTCTTTCTTCAAAATCCCCCGTTTGAATAACCTTAATTTTTTCCATGCCTGCTCGTTCCGGCAACAGGGACTGACCCTCGGTAGGCGTCCCGGCACCGCCCTGCAATACCAGCGGGTTTTTATCCGCCAGGTTTTCTAACAAATCAGGCAAATCATAATGCGGTACCGAGTTGGCCACCGAAAACGGAATCAGGGAAGGGTCGTAATTTCTCTCTTGCACCAGCTCTCGGTAGGATACCATGGGATCAACTAATGCAATCGATGAATAAGCCTCATTGTAATTTGCTGCATGCAGCAGAACGGCTGACATGCGTCCCTTAGCCAGGCCTTTGATGGTTTTACTTCCGGATACTTCCTGCAGCACCTTTGCCAGCCGATTGGCATCACCGGCGTGCAGGCCTACCAGACTCCGTCCAATCAGAATACTGCCAAACCAATGGTTATAGGAATTTCCTTTGAAATTAGAGTCCCCATTGAATCCACCGCTTCCCATCTCACCCGTGTTCAACAAGTCAGGAGCCATGACCATGGCTCCTTCTTTTACCAAAGCCTCCATCTCGCCCCCGACCGACGCATCGGCCGCTTTACCCTCGGGATGCAGGTAAAGTACCGCCTCGGCGGTAATCTCCTCGGGTACCAGCAGCAAAAATGGAATCCAATATTCCCCCTCTCCTTTTATCAGGTGCTTCTCTACCGTATATCCGTCGCGTTGGTACCTGCCAGTCATCATACGCTCCGATGTACCCACCGGCTCCAAGTATCCGGATAGTTCCCTTGAATCCGCAACCCGCTCCTCCAAGGTTCCCGTAGGTTGATCCGAAAGGAATTCCAGGTTGAGTTGCTGTATGGTCTTTCCCGGATAGGTCTCCAGTAGTTGTCCTTTTGGACTGACCTGGAGTTCTTCGTTGCTTAATGTATCTATCGATTCATCTGATGACTCCCCAGGGAGATTTAAATGATTTTGGAAAAAGGCATACATGGCCTCCCTGTTTTTTTGAGTTGATGCGTGACCAGCGTCGTCTTCCACCAAGGCAAAATTACCTGGCGCATCGAAAGCCTGGTAAATCCGGCTTACCTGCTTTGCCGTTTCTCTTGCCCCTTCAATATTGAATATATCTCTGCTTGTGGCAATAAGTAAATTAGGTTTAGGTGCTCTCACCAGCAGCAAGTCGGGCTGATCCAGCCCGGAAGCAATCCCCCTATAGAAATTCTGTTCGGCATCCTGTGGCCCGTGAGTTAACCAAAGCCGCTTAAAATTAGTCAGGTAATTCTCAGGTGCTGAAGCATAAATACGCTCATCAAAGGCAGCTATATAAGCAGCTTGGGTCCCTCCGCCGGACCTGCCGGTGATGCCTAATCTTTCCGGGTCCACTTCTGGCCGGGAAATCAGGTAATCAACCGCCCTGATTCCGTCCCATATCATGTATCTTGCCTGGGAGGAGCCCGCAATAAAAGCCTGAGCACCCGGATAGGAATGCTGTTTGGTTGGTCCGCCAATAGTAGGCTTTCCCGTATCGGAATCATAGTATTCGAGTCGTTCGCCCTGACCAACCGGATCAAAAGCCAAAACGATAAACCCCTTTTTCACCAGGTTCAAAATTACATGTTGGTAGGTAACACTCCGGTAGGATTCCAGGGCATGTCCCGAACAATAAATAATGGCCGGGGCTTTCGATTTTAATCCATCCGGGATAAAAAGAGTGGCACTAACATAAAACTCAGGCTGGGACTGAAAGACCAGGTGGTCCATCCGATAGCCGGGCTTTTGGATCGTTCGGGTGATTTCTGGCCGAAGTGGGGTCTTTTCCGGAAAGGGTCCCACTACTTGCATCAATGTTTTTTTTACCTGCTTCTGCCAACCTTCCCAGTCCTCAAGGGTATGCAATTCCTTTACCGCCTCCTTCCTGGCATCCAGCATCTTAAAGGCCTGCGCCGCCTGATGCTTGTAAAGCGCATTGGGGCCATCCGTAAAACTGACCCAATGCGATTGAATGACCTTTAAATCTTCCTGAGCCTCACTTGAAAAACCAAGTAAGAGAAATATTGAAACCGTGAAGAATATGCGATTCATAAGAAAATGGGTTACAAAATTGATTGATATGGTTGGTTCCCTGTCCCCGGATTCCGATAACTGCCAGATGCATCCGATCATTAGCACCCATAATGCTAGCGTAGGACTTCGCACTCATGCTCATTCCCGCTAAGGCAATACCCGCACTACCCAGCAGGCTTTTTTTATAAATTCTCTTCTTTCCGAAATACTTAGTTCTAGGTTTATTCTTTTTAAAAATCAGATGTTTTTCATGAACGCTTCGAAAAGCACTTTTTGCTCTTCCATGGAAGCAATTTTATCTGCGGGATTGCTATGCGCTTCCAACAATACCCATCCCTGATAGGCGGTGCTATCCAAGAGCCGGAAAAGCTTCTGATAGGGATAGGAATTCTCATCGAAAGCCCGGACATGAGTGGTGTCTCCCAACCACTTTTTTACCATGGCAAAATTTGCTTCCAATCCAAGATCCATCAGATCCGTGTCATTGCTGTTCCAACAAATTTTTACATTTGAGGAAGTTACCTGATCAAATATCTCCTTCATCACCGGTAACTGCTGGGTAGTTCGTCCGTGAACTTCCACCCGTATCAATTGTCCGTGATCGGCCCCATATTCTCCTACTTCACTCAGCGATTTAGCAATTTGAGCGATGGTTTTTTCCCGGGAAATTCCCTCCGGCAAGGTATTGGGTTTTACCTTGATCCCCGTGGCACCTATGTCCCGGCAAAGTTGAATGTAGGCTTTGGTTTGCTGAATGTTTTCGATCAGGACAGCAGGCTCCGGACTGTGGTATTCAAAGTTACTGCCATACCCGATACAGGTTACCGGACTATCCGCAAACCGTTTTCGGACTTCCCTTCTCTCATTTTTATTCAGGTACGCCTCCACGCCATGGGCGTGCTCGGTGCGCAATTCGACTCCCTGATACCCCGTTTTTTCACAGTTGGCAATCAGTTCAGGTAAGGACCAGTCTTTCCCCCATAAATAAGTCACCAGGCCAAATTTCATGGAAGAAGCGTTGCTAGACCAGGCTCCCAAGGTACTCAGTGCCAATCCCGATACCAGGGTCTTTTTAAGAAAATCCCTTCTATATGTTCGTTTATGATTCATTTCTAGTTCCATTTAACATTAAAAATAGAGGTAATCCCACTTTCAGGAAAGGGCTTCTTGTCATCAAAAGGATACAACGTCTCTTGCGCTTCAAGGATTACATCCGCTTCATTTAAACTCCCATCCGCATGCAGGGCTTTTGAAAGATCCAGTCCCAAATGTTTGGCCAGAAAGGGATAAACCGCTTGTCTCTTTTTGGCATCGTAACCGTGATTATCTTCTGGTATATGTACATTTTGTACCCTTTCCGGCTTTCCCTTCAGATTGTAAATATATTGGATGTGGGGATATTCTACTTCCGGGGTATTTTTGGTCCAATCCCCTCCTACAGATACCAATAGCAAGGGCTTGGGAGCGATCATCGCTGCGATTTCTACGTTATTGGTTTGAAAATTCCTGGATTTATGGATGGGCATGCCACTTTCACACACACAACCACCAAAAAAATGAGACGATACCATTACCACCGGTGCAGCCACGTCTATACGGTCATCCACTGCTGCCAGTAAAAACGATTGGGTGGCACCACCGGAAGCTCCGGTAACGGCCAGTCTTTCGGGATCTGCGCCCAGGGAAAGGATAAAATCAACTCCTCGAATGCTGTTCCACAGCTGCAGCTTGAGCACTTCTCCATCGGCACGGTGCTCCCAACCCAGCTCCTTTTGCTGCCCGTAGCCCACGGCATCGTACGCAAAGACCATGGCTCCCATTCGCGCCATGGAGGCGAACCGTTTTTGGGCATCGGCACGGTAGCGTCCGACATCCCCTTCCTGATCCCAATGCCCGTGCGGACTTAAGATGCCAGGCAATTTTCCGGAATTTTCGAGGGGCATGTAAACGCTTCCCGTCACATACACCCCTGGCAGGCTCTCAAAGGCCACATTTTGAACTTGATACCCCTCATGTACGCGCACCTCTCCCAAAATAGGGTTCAGTGCCGTTTTTTCAGGCATGCGTTGTAGCCCCGTTCCCTTCAAAATCTGTTTTCGAATGGCTTTGACCCGTTTATCCCAGGCTTTTTCCGTTTTGTATTCTTCCCGCATCATTTGAAGGAATGCGGCTCCTTCCTCTTCTGTCCAGTGCGCCCCCACACAAAGCATCTCATCCGCCTCTGTTTGGGCCTCCGCAACAGTAATGGATAGCAGTAGCCAACAAACGGAAACCAGCAGGGCACTCGCCATTTGGGTAATCTGGGTATTTTTCATGAAATTATTTTTATATTTTCAGCCATTTGTCCCACCAGGAAAAGGCTTCCTGCTGCATGGCCTGATCAAATTTATGTGGGCCCGGATAATAGGAGGCCTTGTAACGATCCGCTGCTCCTGCCTTTTCAAAGACCTCCTGCAAAATCACATCGGCCTTTTTCATTTCGGGTAAGGTGTACAATTGATCCTGCTCGTCATTTAAAACCAAGGTCGGTAGTGGTGCCCGCAGCCCCAGGATTTCTGGAAAATCCAATTCCTCCGGCAAGCGGGGAATATAGGTCATCCAGGTATGGGTATAGGCTTTATTTAACATAAAGTCAGTCCAGGTACTCATAAATCCCACACAAACGGCACATTTGATTCGGTGATCCAAACCGGCCATCATTACGGTACGTAGACCACCCCCGGATAATCCGCCGCAACCTACGTTCTCTTCGTCTACATCCGGACGAGCTAAAAGCAAATCCAGGGCCACCTGATCCTCTGCAAAAAACACCCCCGGCCAGGTAGTGCCGCCACAAAAAAGCGATTTAGCCATTACATGTTCGTGCTGACCTGCCCATTGGTTGTAAGCTTCAATGGATTCAGGATTTTCCGGATCCTTGTCGGACCCTCCGGATCGTTGATCTTCGGGAACGTCTTCCATCATTACCCTTCTGCTGGCAAATGTAAAGGCATCTGGTATCATGACCACATAACCCCTTTTAGCCATCTCATTGGCCCAGGCTTTTCCTTCGTAATAATGATCCTGATGACGGGTCATCAGTTCGTGCTGTCCTTTTCCGGTTTTCGTAATTTTCCTAAGGCCAAAATACTTGTTCCCTCCATGGTCATGAAAAGCAAGGATCGCTGGTAATTTTCCGGTTGCCGCCTCCGGTTTCAAAATAAGCGCTTTCGTAGGGTGTCCATAGGGTAACTGCCAGGAAACTTCCTCTATCTGCAAACCATCGTACACGTAAGAATCATGAACCATAATACGGGGAAGGTCCCCCAAGGCCGGTATGCCGAGCCTTTCTCTGGCACGGCTTAGGGCAAGGGATTTCCATTCGTTCAGATCGGTAAACGAATCCTTTCGAAATGAGAGGGATGGTAATTCCCTATTCATGACACGATCCAACCAAGGGCCATAAGGACCTATAATACTTCGTTCGGTACGGTTCATTTCGGTTTTGATATGGGCCGGAGCGTTTGATAGGGCAGCGGGAAAAGGGACCCCTCCTGTCAGCCCCACCCCAACCAGGCCAGCCTTTTTGATAAATTCTCTTCTTTCGTTTTCCATGTACAGATTGCTACTGCAAATTATTGGGCCAATTCAAGCCCCCTGGTAGTGACATAGTATTTTGCCAGCATGTTAGGAACTTCCCAATCGGGCAATTTACCTTCAGTGAGGTATTGGATGTACGCTTCCGTTACTTCTCTGAAATGATCTTCATGACTCGTCCTGAATGGTTGTGGAATGACTATTCGCCAGGAATTTTCCCCTTCTACCTTCACTACATCGAGCCCACTGAATTTACCGGCCAGGTTGCTGACCTGCTCCTGAACCGTCGCTTCAAATGCTTCCAGATCCACTCCTTCCACCGGTTCCAGATATAACTCAGGTGTGTAATTTTCTTCTGCATCCTGACGGATCACCAGATTCGATTTGGTTCCTCTCATTATGGAATAATGGGTATCGGCAGACCCTTCCGGAGCGATGTAATTCCAGATGACGGATACCTTGGCATGAATTCCATTAATCTTATAGTTTATTTCCCCATTTCCATACACTTTTAAGGTGTCGTTTTCCACCACCTCTTGCAGGTAATCCGGATACGCGTCCAAACCGGTGGAACGTGAAAACTGTTCCATGCTTAGGTCCGTCGTCCATCTTCTGGCCTCAAGCATTTCAATATCGGTCTCATAATTAATAACCGTTTCGGGAAAACTTTCCCATTGCACTAAATCAACCAGGTGGGTGGTTACATCCACTATTCCATTTCCCTGCTGGCTCACATCGTAAAACCAGGCGGGTCGAATCAGCGGCTTTCCGGAAACCTGCTTGTAAAAATGATGCACACTTTCTTTGGTGATCGCGGGGTCTTCCAGGCTTCCTTCCACCAAGGTACCGAATACTTCCGGAATCATGGAAAATTCGCGTTGAAGGATGGTGGAAATTTCAAACCTTTCGGTCATTATATCATAGAGCAACACGTTGTTTTTACTGGCCGAAGCGAACGCTTCTTTGAGCAATTCAAACCCAGCAACATCAATGGCCATGGGCTTGTCTGCCAGCACGTGGAAACCAGCATCTACTGTCGCCTTGATATTTGCGGTCTTTTCCCGGTTATTACCGGCTGTCACCATTACATTTCCCTTCTTTTCCCGAATCATTTTTTCCAGGAAATCATCCCCCGTGTATACTTCCAATTCCCAATTGGTAGGGTTTTCTTCCCGGGTATTGTAACTTTCTATGGCTTCCATGTAAGCCTCCAATTCCGGGCCACCTGGGGCGTAAACATGTACTTTTGGATCTACCTGCTCGTACATGGATTTTTTTACCAAATGGGCATGAAAATGTCCCGGGTCTAAGGTTAATAACTTGATTTCGTTTTCTTCTCCGTTAAAGGTAGTTTTCACTTCTTCTTCCACATTTTTTTCGTTGGAACATGAGATGGATAAAAGTAAAATTGAGGCAGCAACCGGTGACCAAAATTTACTATTGAATTTCATAAGTGTTTTTTTAAATATTAAAATTTAATGAGATTAAATTAATTACCACAGTACTTTTTATGGTATTCACGGCATAGGCACTTTCATTTCTTGTATAAGAATGAAGAAACGGTTTAATAAAGGATTAAATATAAAGAATATCACAAAAGAATAAAACATATAATTGCGCAATCGATTGCATTTACTGGAATATTTCCTTAATATTCATTTTAAACGGTCTCAGGGCTGTTTTGCTATTTTTGGTTTCCTGGACAGCCCAATGAAAAAAAAAGAAAAAATTACCATTCATGATATCGCCATGGAGGTGGGTGTCACCGCCTCTACCGTTTCGCGGGCATTAAACAACCACCCCAGAATAAGTCCTGCTACAAAAAAAATGGTTTTGGATGCTGCCAAGGCGATTAATTACAAGCCCAATCGAATTGCAGCGGCCCTCCGACACGGAAAAAGCAAGCTTATCGGCATTATTGTTCCAACCATCAACCGGAATTTCTTCTCCTCCATCGTCCGTGGAATAGAAGAATATGCCAATGCCAGGGATTACAAAGTCATGATCAGCCAATCGTATGATGATTATAAAAAAGAGGTTGAAACGATCGATGCCCTGTTAGATGCCCGCGTAGATGGAATCATGGTTTCCCTGGGAAAGAACACGCATTCATTTGCGCATTTTGAGTCCGTCATTCAAAAAGGAATTCCATTGGTGTTTTTTGACCGAACCACGGACGAACTGGAAGTAAATCAGGTAATAATCGATGACTATGCCGCTGCCTATCAAGCCACCAACCATCTGATTCGACAGGGATACCGCCACATTGCTCATTTTACCAGCCATATGAAAATCAAAATTTACCAGGAAAGGTTACGCGGTTATACGCAGGCATTGCTGGATAATGGTATACAATTTGATGCGAAAATGGTAGTAGAAAGCAACATGCAGCTGGATGGGGGGCGGAATAGCGCGCGATTTCTATTGGATCAGAGTTTTGGGTTTGATGCCATCTTTTCGGCAAGTGATTACGCCATTGTGGGTGCCCTGCAGGAATTGAAAAAAAATCAGGTAAAGATTCCACAAGAAGTGGGGTTGATTGGATTCAGCAATGAACCCTTTACGGAGTTTACTGAACCTGCGCTGAGCACTGTCGATCAGAAAGCCATTTCCATTGGTGAAAATACAGCCGCCCTGTTTTTTGAAATGATCAACGGAGATTCCAGGCCAAAACCCAGGATACAAAAAATCCTGGACGCTAGTATGATCATTCGTACCTCCTCTAGCAGAATTCCAAATATCCAACTTAATACTAACTGAACTAATCCTGAATAATTTATGAAACCTTTACACAGAAAAAACATTCCCTCCGACCAAAGCAGACCTTTAAAAATAGTCCAGTTTGGTACTGGAAATTTTTTGAGGGGATTCGCCGATTGGATGGTAGACCTGCTGAATGAGAAAACAGATTTTAACGGAGACATTCAAATGGTGCAGGTACACAGTCACCAACCGGCCGCTGGGATAAATGCCCAGGATGGCCTGTATCACCTGCTTACAAGGGGTTTCCAGAAAGGCCAAACCGTCGAAGAAGACAGGTTGATTCAATGCATCAGGGGTGCTATTAACCCCTACATAGATTACCCTGCATTTCTGGCTTTGGGTAACGAGCCCGAATTGGAGTTTGTCTTTTCCAATACCACCGAAGCAGGGATTTATTTTGAAGAAAATGATAAGGACCGCACGCTGACTCCCGATGCTTTTCCCGGAAAACTGGCAGCCATGCTTTACCAGCGTTTTACCCATTTCAATGGAGACCCTGAAAAAGGATTGGTAATTCTTCCTTGTGAACTGGTGGAATCCAACGGAGATAAACTCAAAGAAAACGTCCTCAGGTATGCCAATCTTTGGAACCTTCCCGGTTCCTTTGAAGATTGGCTGGTGAAGTATAATTCTTTTTGCAATACGTTGGTGGACCGTATCGTACCCGGATTTCCGGTAGAGGCAGCCCCGAAAATCCAGCAGCAACTTGGGTTTAGAGACGAGCAGCTGGTTATAGCTGAGCCATTTCACTTTTGGGCCATAGAAGGACCCGAATGGCTTCCGGAGGCATTTCCTGTAGAGAAACTCGGTCTAAATGTGAAATTTGTAGACGATTTAAGTCCTTTCCGCACGCGGAAAGTAAGGATTTTAAACGGTGCCCATACCAGTATGGTGCCGGTAGCTTATCTAAATGGACAGCGTTTAGTCAAGGAAGTGATGGACGACTCCGAAGCCAGTGAATTTGTGGAGAAAACCATTTTTGAAGAAATCATTCCTTCCATGGATTTGTCTCCTGATCTGGCAGAACCGTTTGCTGCCGATGTGCTGGATCGATTCAGGAATCCGTTTATCAAACACAAACTGATGGACATATCTCTGAATTCCATCGCCAAGTGGAAGGTACGGGTCCTTCCCTCGCTGTTGGCGTATATTCAAAAAAAGGATCGGTTGCCGCCGCACCTGTGTAAAGCCTTTGCCGCACTATTGGTTTTCTACCGGGGTCATTACAAAGGAGAACCGATTCCCCTGAGGGATAAGGAGGAAAACCTGCATTATTTTGATCAATTATGGAAGATCAAAACACCGGAAGACCTGGTTGGTAGTGTACTTTCCAGAATTGATTTTTGGGACGAAGACCTGAATCTGGTTCCAGGGCTCAGCGAAGTCCTGATCAAGGAAATAAATGCCTTGCTAGCCCAGGAATAAAGAACAACCAAAAACGGCTTCCCTAGATGAGAAGCCGTTTTTTTGGTCTTTATACTTTATGCTGTGTACCTGCTAAATGTACTGATTCAAGATATTTTCGTACATCTCCTGTTTACCGCTGATCATCTCTGGCTCACCGATTTCCAATGCATGGGATCTCAGATCTTCCAGACTGAGTTTTCCTTCTTCAAAATCCTTTCCTTTACCACC
The DNA here is from genome assembly GCA_041685605.1 of Cyclobacterium sp. Lineage (GTDB taxonomy): Bacteria > Bacteroidota > Bacteroidia > Cytophagales > Cyclobacteriaceae > Cyclobacterium. Next base: position 15,729 of record JAWLFL010000026.1, read on the forward strand.
ATCGTAAGAAGCATACCTTCTTTTGCGGAGCAATTGATAATCGGATTTTTCCATGATTTCACTGGCAATGAGTAAACTTCTGGCAAATGCATCCATGCTTCCTACATGGGCGTGAACCAGATCGTCCAGGTCGGTGGAATTCCGCCTGATTTTGGCATCAAAGTTTACCCCCCCGGTAGTAAATCCAGGCCCCTGTAACAATACCAGCATGGATTCGGTCAATTCCTGAAGATTGATGGCAAACTGGTCGGTGTCCCATCCATTTTGATAATCTCCCCTATTGGCATCTATGCTGCCCAACAAACCGGCATCCTGAGCAACCTGCAATTCATGCTGAAAGGTGTGTCCAGCCAGGGTGGCATGATTCACTTCAATGTTTAATTTGAAATCTTTATCCAGTCCGTAGTGCCTCAGAAATCCTACGACCGTTGCTGCGTCATAGTCGTATTGATGCTTGGTGGGCTCCATCGGCTTTGGTTCGATCAGGAATGTACCTTTAAATCCCTGTTTTCTACCATAATCCCTCGCCATGCTGAGGAATTGTGCCAGGTGCTCTGTTTCCCGCTTCATATCGGTATTCAGAAGGGACATGTATCCTTCTCTTCCTCCCCAGAAAACGTAATTCTCGCCGCCAAGCGCGATGGTGGCATCAATGGCATTTTTGACTTGCGTGGCCGCCCTGGTCAAAACGTTGAAATCAGGATTGGTAGCAGCACCGTTCATGTAGCGGGGGTTGCTAAACACATTGGCCGTGCCCCAAAGCAGTTTGATGCCTGTCTCCTGCTGCTTTTGTTTTGCATATTCCACTATGGTCTGCATGTGCTTTTCATACGTGGCAATATCTTCCCCTTCATCTATCAAATCCACATCGTGAAAGCAATAAAAAGGAGCACCTATTTTACTGATGAATTCAAAGGCAGCGTCCATTTTATCCTTTGCTCGCTGAATCGGGTCAGATGCTTTGTCCCATTCCCGCACCAGGGTGCCCGGACCAAAAGGATCGTTCCCGGTGCCGCAGAAGCTGTGCCAATAAGCAATCGCAAACCGAAAGTGGTCTTTCATGGTTTTTCCTTGAATGATCCGGTTTTCGTCATAAAACCGGAAAGCCAGCGGATTTTTGGAATCCCGCCCCTCAAAATTGATCTTACCGATAGTTGGGAAATATGATTTTGACATGGTAATCGATTAGTTAAGGTATTTACAATTGTAATTAATTTATTTCACTTGATTGAGGTTGCTTTCCCATTGCTGGTAGACATCCTGGTACGCCTTTATTTTTTCCAGCTCCGGATCCAGTACCTGAATTCGCTCCAGTCCCTCAAAAGCTTCTCTTGGACCGGCGTAAATACCGGCTCCGATACCTGCTCCCCTTGCGGCCCCCTGGGCTCCATCGGTATCGTACAATTCCAAGGAAACCTCATTCATATTCACAAAAGCTTCCCTAAAAAGAGGGCTTAAAAACATGTTGGCTTTCCCAGCTTTCACCGTCTTTAGGTTCAGCCCCATGTCTTTCATGATTTGAAAACCATAGGTAAGGGCCGATACGATTCCTTCTTGTCCGGCACGCAGCACGTGTCTATGGTCATGCTTCAGCAAATTTAGCCGGGATAGATGCGCCCCCACCTGTTGGTTCTGCATGATTCGTTCTGCCCCATTACCAAAAGGAATGAAACTCAAGCCTTCCGAACCGATGGGTACCTCTGCTGCAAGTTGGTTCATTTGCTCGTAGCTGTAATGGCTTCCTCCCAAGAGCTTTTTAAGCCAACTATTCAGAATACCGGTTCCGTTGACACAAAGTAACACTCCGTACCGGGGATCATCAGACCGGTGATTCACATGAACAAAGGTATTTACCCTGGAATGGGGATCAAATACCGGACGAGAGCTGACCCCATACACGGTTCCCGAGGTTCCTGCTGTCGTCGCCAATTCACCTTCTTCCAGTACATTTAACGAAAAGGCATTATTCGGCTGATCGCCGGCCCGGTAGGTGACCGGAATGCACGGCTCCAGCCCCAATTCACGGGCGGCGGATTCCGATACCTTCCCTTGTTCTCCGAAGGAAGGAACGGCCTCTGGCAAAAGGGATTTATCAATTCCATAGTGGTCCAACAGCTGCCCTGAAACATCGTTTTCTATAAAATCCCAAAACACACCCTCCGATAAGCCGGTTTCTGAGGTTAGGATTTCATTGGTGAGTTTCAAGGCTATGAAGTCTCCCGGAAGCATTATTTTGTGGATGTTGGAATAAATTTCCGGTTCATTCTCTTTCACCCACTTCAGCTTGGAAGCGGTGAAATTTCCCGGGGAATTCAACAGGTGCTTCAAGCAGTATTCCTCTCCTATTTCCCGAAAAGCCTTTCTTCCAATAGCTACGGCCCTACTGTCGCACCAGATAATGGCGGGACGGATCACTGAAAAGTTTTTATCCACCAACACCAGTCCGTGCATCTGGTAGGAAATACCGATTCCTTTCATTTCGCCTGGTTTTACATCGGCTTTTCGGAGTACTTCCCGGGTCGTGGCCCGAATGTATTTCCACCAAAGCTCCGGATCCTGTTCGGCCATGTCCGGCTGAGGTGCATCAATTTTCATTTCTTCTTTGGGTAATCCTTCGGAGGCCACCACTTTGCCGGAATCCGCATCCAACAGGGTGGTTTTAACCGAAGAACTTCCCACGTCATATCCAATCAGTAGTCGTCTCATGAAAGTGTATACTTTTTTTGAATTACCAGAATACTATGTAGAGAGCAGCAATGATTCCCGAAATTAAAATCGCACCAATCTTAAATTTTGTACTGGTAACAAAAAGATCCTTTGTGATTTCAATTCCCTTTGGATGGTCTTTGCCTTTTCCTTCAAACAAACTGATTCCGATAATCAAAGCGGAAATGATTAGGAAAACCACCCCCATCCGGTCGATAAATGGAAGGCTCGGAGTCAGGAATTTGAAGGCTGTCGATAGTGGAATTGTCAATGCTGCAGCGGTTAGTGCGGCATTGGAGGTGGTTTTTTTCCAGAAAAAACCAAAAATGAAGATGGCAAAAACCCCAGGGGAAACAAATCCCGTGTATTCCTGAATGTACTGAAAAGCCTGGTCCAATTCGCTCAATGCCGGGGCGACGATAGCCGCAACAATAAAAGCAATAATAGCGGTAATTCTTCCTACCCGTACTTGTTTGTTTTCCGAGGCTTTTTCATCTAAAAAGGTCTTATAGATATCCAGCGTAAATATCGTTGAAGTACTATTGGCCATGGAGGCAAGGGATGACACGATGGCGGCCGTCAACGCTGCGAAAGCAAGTCCCTTTAACCCTGAAGGCAAGAGTTGTAGTAAAGTGGGATACGCGCGGTCCGATTTGATAATACCGGTATCCGGATCGGTCATGGATTCAATGAAAGAGGAGTCTAAGCCCTGATTAACAATGACAAAGGCAGCAATACCCGGGATTACTACAATCAGTGGCATCAATAATTTCAAGAATCCGGCGAAAACCATTCCTTTTTGCGCTTCATTAAGCGACTTGGCTGCTAGTGCCCGCTGAGTAATGTATTGGTTAAACCCCCAGTAATTTAAATTTATAACCCACATACCCCCAATGAGCACACTGATACCGGGAAGGTCCATATAGGCATCCCTTTCTCCTCCGGATCCATCCGGAATCATCATTTCACCTTCATTAATGATCATCTGAAAGTGGGAGGGTGCCTCCTGTAGCAGGGAAACAAAACCCGCAACTACGTCCCCAGATCCCACAATGGATAAAGCAAGATAAGTGGTGGCCAACCCGCCCAGAATCAGGAAGAATACCTGAACCACATCTGTCCAGGCCACTGCCTTTAACCCCCCATAGATGGAATAGAGCATGGCAAACACGGCAAGCCCGGCAATTCCGTATACCAGCGGGACACCCAGGATGGTTTCCAGGCTCAAGGCTCCCAGGTAAAGCACGGAGGTCAGGTTTACAAAAACATACACCAAAAGCCAAAAGACGGCCATGACCGTTCTTACCCGGGAATCATATCGGCGCAACAGAAACTGCGGCATGGTGCTGATGCCTTCTTTGAGGTAAATCGGTAAAAAGAAAATGGCGACAATTATGAGCGTGGCCGCTGCCATCCACTCGTAGGTAGATATCGCAAGCCCAAGCGCAAATCCAGATCCTGACATGCCAATAAACTGCTCTGCAGAAATATTGGAAGCGATCAGGGAAGCACCCACCGCCCACCAGGGCAATGCCTTACTGGCTAGAAAATAATCGTTAGAATTTTTAATGTGTCCCTTTTTCTCCCGGGATACCAGGTATCCCATCAGGAGAATTAATAAACAGTAACCTATAAAGATAATCAGGTCTAAGGCGGTGAAATTCATGAACAAATGGATTAATGGGTTCGGTCTTTTGTCAATTCACTTGGCACTGTACAGAAAATTAAAGGTGCAATATAGTCAAATAAGGTTTTTATAAAATTAAAATCAACCAGAAAGTAAATCCATCCGGAAAAGAACCTCCTTCCTGAATCAAGGCATTCGTCCTGGCGAGCGATTCGTTGACAGGGTTTTGCAAGTCTGGCCCTTGATACTTATAGGATAAACAGTATCTTTGAAATGTATAAAGTCAACCAACGCAACTTAAACCATGAATCGAAACCAACTACTCCTTCGCAGGGCTAACCTATCTTCCCAATTACTGATGCTTATATTGGGCCTTGCCTTTTGGGTTTCTTGTCAGTCGGCTCAAAAGCAGGAGGACGCTGCCATGCAGTCTACTAACACTCCTGCACAACCTAAAGTAGCCATTGATGATATTGAGGCAGGAATCAAAGCCTATATTGATGCTAAAACCGAACAAAACGAGGGGTATTTTTTGGTAAAGGACGAAGATAAACTGCTGCGGTTGCGCTTGGTTCGGGTACACACTGAATACCTATCTAATCTGGGGCCCAACAGCCATTTTGCCTGCGTGGACCTGGCAGACATTAATGGCGATGTCTACGACGTTGATTTTTTTCTGGAGGGCAAACCCGGGGCCATGGATGTGACCCAAACTACCGTACATAAGTTAAACGGAAAGCCTTTCTACAGCTGGAAACAACGGGAGGATAAAACCTGGTATCGGTTACCCATGGAAGAAGCTACGAATGAACTCATGGGCGTGATCGAAGGTCAGGACCAGTTTCGGTTTCACTACAAAGCCACCGTCCCCAGCCTGGAGGTCCCCGCAAAAATGTGGATCCCAATAGCTGTGAGCGATCCCTTTCAAACGGTAGAACTCGAATCCATGGAGGTACCCGGTACCCATCGTATGATCAAGGATGAAAAAAATTCCAACACCATTCTCTATATGGAACTGGCTCCCGACCATAGCGGTAACGAAATCGAGTTAACGTACAAAGTAACCCGAAAAGAAAAAGGCCCTTATGAAGATGGAGGGGACGTAGACGACCGTTACCTGGCTTCCAACAGGCTCATGCCAGTAGACCGACGGTTTCGTGAAATCGCATTGGACGCCATTGGGGAGAAAAGAAACGACAGCCAGTTGATGAAGGCAAGAGCTATCTACGACTATATAATAGACAATATGCGCTATGCCAAATCAGGGGAATATGGCAAGGGTGATGCGGTTTACGCCTGCGATACCAAGACTGGCAATTGTACCGAATTTCATTCCCTGTTTATTTCACTGGCGCGCTCGGTAGGCATTCCTGCCCGCTTTTCAATCGGTGCAGCCATTCCCTCTGACCGCGACGAAGGCGGAATAGACGGGTACCATTGCTGGGCTGAGTTTCATGCAGAGGGAAAATGGTGGCCACTGGATATTAGCGAAGGGAACAAGTATACGGCCCTTGCCACGTACTATTTTGGAAGGCATCCGGCCAACCGAATTGAATTTAGTAGGGGAAGGGATTTGGAGTTGAATCCGGGACCTGCCTCAGGACCCATTAATTTTCTAGCCTATCCGCTTCTTGAAATTGGCGGTCAGCCAGCGGTAGCGCAATCTTCCTTTTCATTTACCAGGATCCTTTAATCCCTTTTTGGGATTGCAATAAAAAACGAAGTATTAAAACACAACCGATCCATTTAAAAATAAAGCGATCAGAAGGTATTCTGATCGCTTTATTTCATCGAATCGTCTTGTACTTCAACACTTCGTTTTATCCCTTGATTAAAAGGGGAAGCATTTCTTACTGCCGATTATTCAGGATGCTCATCCTCACCTTCCGGATGTTCAGCGTCTTCCTCAGGATGCTCGTCTTCTACTTCCGGATGGTCAGCAGCTTCCTCGGTATCATCTGTCTTCTTGTTTCCACAGGAAGTAACCGTGGCAGAAAAGAAGAATCCCATAAGCAACATTAGTAGTGCAATGGATTTAATACTTTGTAAGAATTTCATCGTTTATTCGGTTAATGGTTATACACAATGGTAAAGATACACTTTTTGTAAAAACTTCCAAGGCACCGGAACGGGATAACCAATATCGGCATCACCGGGTATTTGGACTACAGAGATTTTGTGCGTATTTTAAGACTTTCAATTGAGAATTTTTCAATTCAATACCCACTATTTTAAAACCATAACCCAAAACATGGAAAAATTAGCCTATAAGAAAAAGGTGATGGAGCAAGCCATCGATACTCAGGAAGCCCTGGTAGCTGATTTTAGAAACCGCATCGAAGAACTCAGAGATGGGGAGCAACAGACACAGGATCAGCCTTTTGAATACGATCAACAAGGACAGGAAGACGAAAGTGCCATCGTTATCAATCGCATGGCTGATGAGTTAAATTTTGTAATTGAGGAGTTGGATTTTCTGAAACAGATGAAAACCGCCGATAACCTTTTCGAGGAAGTAACCCTGGGAGCAATAGTCAAAACCGATAAAATGACATTTTTTCCAAGTGTAAGTATAGAGAATTTCGAAGTTAATGGCGAAAAGCTTTTCGGAATATCACGAAAGGCACCCATTTACGCAGAAATGGAAGGTAAAAAGAAAGGGGATTCCTTTTCAATGAATGAGCGTACCTATACGATTTTGGACGTGTATTAAAAACTAGTTGTTAAGATATTTCACTTCTGGCAGGAAGAGTATGCTTATAAACTGAGGTACCATCCAAACTTAAACCAGGTTCGTTGTCTAAAGGCGGCATCAAAAAACCGGTCGGTCCGATAATCTATACCGGCTTGAAATTTTTGTTTTCTTTTAGATAGATGGCCTATTGCAGCTACTAACCTGTTTTCCAGACCACTCACTCCCGATTGAAGGCTGTAAATGGGTTCATCGCTAACTACCAGATAAAATTCACCGGGATCAAGACTTTGGCCCTCTATGGGTATTTCAATTGAAATCTGATACCGCAGTCTGTACGCTACCGGATCATTCGGCGAAAAATTCTGATCTGTCCGGAGCCTGTGACCTACTTGGTAAGTACCTTTTCTTTGTAAAAATGAGATTTGCTGTATCGCCCGGTGACTGTTTTTGCTTCCAGGCTCCAGGCGGTACTGGTAACCAATCGTGATCGCTACAAACGGATTTAGGGATTTACTGATGAATCCCTGAAAATCGGTTTGGTTGTGGTAATATCCCCAATCTGCCTGACTGCTTTCTACCTTATCCACTAAGCCAAGCTGACTTTCTATTTTTCCGGTAATTTTAAGATTCTCTGCAGCACTAAGCCCGATTTGAAGTTCCGGAAACAGTCCAAAATTAGTTACCTTTCCCTGCCCCATCAACTCCATCGGCAGGGCCAATAAAATAATCCAAACAATTCTTATCATTAAAAAAATAAATTATCTACCGGCGGAATCATTATGACTCTTTTATCTATTAAATGGCCGTCCTTGTCAAAAGTACCTTCCCATAAATTCTTACCCTCTTCTCCGTCCCCATAATATTCTATTTCATACCTAATCAGAATTCCCTCCATTTCATTTTCATCGATGAGATCTTCCAGATCATCCGGTGCTCCACTGTATTGTAGCTGAATTTTTTCAATCCTCCATTTACTGTAATTTTCATCAAAATAGGCTCCCAGGTTTTCCCTCAGCCTACCAGATAAGTCTTCCCAGTTTTTTTGTATTTCAATGTCTTCCACTGTTCCGGAAAGGTCAAACTCCACACTGTAATCCGCTTCCTCCCAATTAAATTTGGCCTCATAACTACTTTTTCCCGAGGTTTCTTCCCTAAACCATTTCACTCTTTTACGACCTTCAAAAGCATCATTTAACCATTCTCTGGCCTCTCCGGGTGCTTCTTTATCCTTCACACGATACTCGCGCTCTATCTTTTCCTGCCCAAAAGCAGCAATGGGAATCCATACGAAGAAAATACAAACAATTCTCCAATCCATTTTTAAATGTCTTTTACAACCAAAGGGAAGCTCAAACCTTATGCCACGATTTTTGAATACATCTTATCCTATGATAAGGACAGGAATACCGTTTTCCGGGGTATTTTTTAAGTTGAAGTACGCAGAAACATTCCTTCATGAGGGATTTTTAAAGCAAGCAACCATCCAGGTTTACACTTATTGATTAGCAGAACAGGATGATTATCAATAAAACCTGAAAGAATGGCAGATTTTAAAATTGCTTACGGAGCGGTTTCCTTCAAGGTCAATATTCATGAGAAAGGGGAACTAATCGGGCACTCAGGTCCGGGGTTTCCATGTCCTTATCGAAGGGAAACATGGGCCGGTTGATCCGCTTAAATTCCAGCCGCTCCAAATCCTGATCCACGCCTCCGGGAGTCAGGGCCATGATCCAGTCGGCCCGCATATCATACAATTCGGGCACCAGGTAGCCAATTTTCACTACTACGATATCCGTTTCCCGTGGGTTTAGCCCCAGGTTGGTGAAATCTCGCTCTCTATGGTAAGGTTTTCGTTTTTTGGTGACAATCACCTGAACGCTTCCAACTGCTACCACTACCTCTGTCTCTGCATTTCGGTCCCCGTGTTCGATGGCCTTAACGGTGCCTGCCAAGGTTAGGGGCGGTGAAAACCGGTCGTCTACTGCAGCACCGGCTTTGGCGGATACCTCTCCTCCCACTCCGGCGGCTACGGCTGCTTCTACCAATTCAGGACCAGGAAGAGAAGCATATATTAATGAAGGGCCGTCCGGGGATTGGAACTCCGGCCTGGCCAATATCTCTCTAAGGGTCCAGGTAACGTCTCCAGCACCTCCAGCAGTGGGGTTATCTCCCATATCGCTAATCATAAATGGCTTTTTGTCACTGGCAATGGCCATATCCAGACTTTCCTGTAAACTGCCTGTTGGCGCGATAAAGTCAAATTCAAATCTTTTATCCCAAAAACGTTGCGCCAACTCTTCCGCAGTTTCCGTCACCTTGGATTCATCATCTCCTGTCACCATGACCACTGCATGGTTTCTTGGCTCATCGGCCCAGGCATAACCAACCCATATAGCAGCATCTGTTACCCCCTCCTGCTCAGCAGCAGGATACACTTCCGCATAAAGGCTTTTTCCAGGATCCACCCGGGTGCTGGTTTTTTCGCCAGGAAGCAAAATGGGAACGGGTATCCAGGCCTTGTAAGCGGGCTTTCCCTCGCCGGATTCCAGTCGTTCTAACAAATTGTCCACCGCTCTTTTTTTGGATTCCAAGGCATCTTCATGCGGAGCCATCCGGTAACAAGTAATCAAATCCGAATGGGCTGCCAGGCGCCAGGAAACGTTTCCATGCAGATCCATGGAGGTGGAAATAAGGGTTTCTTCCCCTACTACCTCACGCACCCGTTTGATAAAATCTCCCTCAGGATCATCCAAACCTACCACGCTCATGGCACCGTGAATATCAAAAAACAAGCCATCATAGGGAAGGTTTTCTTGAAGCCTTTCCAGTGTCTCTCCTACAAGGGATTCATACGCTTCCCGCGAAACGATGCCCCCAGGAATGGAATGTCCACGCAACGTGGGAAACCAATTTGCCCGGGAACGATTAAGGGAGTCTTCATGCATAAATGGGTAATAATCAAACACTTCCTCACCTCTTCGTGCGAGAAAGGCTTCCTCCTCCGTCACCGCAGGAGAAAAAGTACTCGATTCTATTGCCAATCCCGCTATCGCAACGCGAGGCAAATTTTCAGACTCATTTTCGGTATTTTCAGCATTGTTGCTACAAGCAATTAGTAACAGGGTAGTCAGGGCACAGAACAGCCCGGAGAGAAGGGGATGCTTCGAAATCATAAATTAATTAGTTAGTTGAAATTTAAAAACGCAATCGCTGGGCTACTTTGGGGTGCAAGTCAAATAAAGGTAATTTCCCGGACAACTCCAGAAATTACCAGGTATTTTAAGGATTATTGATTGCTCAATTTACCCAAAATTTGTCGGAGTATTTGGTTTTGCTCCTCCTTAAGGTCGTTATGCCTTTTGGCCCATTTGAATACAATAACAAAAACTACAACTAAAAGGATGGTGTAAAATGCGGAGAAAAAAAGCATGGTTGGCTGGAATTTAGTAAGACTTTTATTGAGCTTTTAAACTACCTGTAAAAGGCTGTTTACATATTATTTATGCAATCTAAGGAAAGTAACTGGCTTTTTATGCCATTTTCTGGTTAAATTAAACCATCAAACTACAAATTACTTCTCCTGGTAACTCAAGGTCTCGGACATGCTTTTAAGTGATCATACCCCTGTTTTTACAAAATGGCAAAACGCATTGGATCGGTTCTGCACACGGGAAAACTTACCTGGAATCATCCTCTCCCTGCACCAGGAAAAGCGGGAGCCTGCTGCCTGGACCGGAGCCTCTGGTAGTCTTTCAGCAGAACAACCCTACTTCATCAGCAGCCTGGCGAAAGTTCACCTAATGGCTTTGCTGGTGAAGCTAAAAGTGCGGGGTAGAGTTGACCTAGACGATGCCATGATCCATTTCCTCTCTGAAAAAGATTATTCAGGATTGTCCGTTTTCGGAAAACAAGATTTCACGGCAGCAATTACCCTTCGGCAGCTGCTTTCCCACCATTCAGGCTTGCCTGATTACATGGAGCACCCATTCCATGGAAAAAAACGTCTGAGGGAAGAACTTCTTTCAGGAAATGACCGGTCCTGGACCTTTGAAGAATTACTAAAAGCAGTCCGGGAGCTTAAAGCGGTTTTCAGACCAGGAAATTCCAAGAAAATTCATTTTGCAGATACCAATTATCAACTGCTCGGAAAGGTGATAGAAAAGGTAACCGGCCAGCGGTTAGAAAAGGCTCTGGAAGAATTTCAAACCCAACCCCTTGGCTTAAGGGAAACCTATGTTTACTCCGATCTCTATGACCGGACTCCGGCACCCTTTTACCATGCTGGCAAGGAACTGCACATTCCGCGCGCCATGACCTCTTTTGGCCCGGCAGGCGGGATGGTCAGCACCGCCAGGGATAGCATGCGATTTATGAAAGCAATATTCCACGGTCAGCTATTTCCGCTGTCAGAACTGGAAGCCATTCAAAAATGGATTCCAATGAGACACTCCCTTTCCTACGGCCTCGGAATTGCCCGATACCAGAAAAACAAATATGGATTTGCTGGTGCAAAGCTTCCTGAAATGATCGGACATACCGGTATGTCAGGTGCTTTTGCTCTTTACGTACCCAAACTACACCTGATTCTAACCGGGACTGTCAGTCAATCAGACGATCCCATGCTTCCCTACAAGCTGGCTTATAAATTTATTCAAACCTTGTAAAGATGCGCGTTCACCCCCAGCCTTTATTTTAACCAGTCTGGTTTGGTGGTATCAATTGAGGCTTGAAGCTGATTCAATAAGTTGTACAAGCCGAAGTAGGTTCTGTTGATATACAGCCCATGCCTTGAACCCCTCGCCTGTTTGGATTTTCGAAACATCTTATCATTGGAGATTTTGTCTCCCAGGGCGAATATCTGCTGAAAATAACGATCGTCAGCAAAATCAAAGCTATCTACATGGAACGGTTTTCCTAACAGGGAAATCATTTCCTTGAATATGGATTTAAAATACTCCTTTTCTACCTCAGAATCTTTATCGCTGATAAATTCCAAATTGTAAAAGATTTGGTTCAGTTCCTCTTCCCGGATTAGTAGATCCTTTTTGATCAGGGAAAAATAACCCTGATAGAATTCCTCTGGTATTACTTTCACACAGCCAAAGTCAATAACCGCCAGTTTATCTTCTTCCTGAATGATGAAATTTCCCGGATGGGGATCGGCATGAACCTGCTTCAATTCGTGAACCTGATGATGGTAAAAATTCCACAAGGCTTGCCCCACTTTGTTTTTTGCAGCCTGGTCAGGTGCTGTCGCTAACCATTCTCTCAGGTGCAGCCCTTCCATCCAATCCATGGTGATAATCCGGGGACTACTCAATTCCTCGTAATAGTTGGGAAATTTCAGGTTTTCGATATGGGAACAAGCTGCCGAAATCTCTTTGCTTCTTCTCACTTCCAATTCGTAATCGGTTTCTTCCAGAAGCTTTTCTTCCACCTCTTCCATATAATGGTCCAGTTCCTTTTCGTTCATATTGAGAAGGCGCAAGGCAAACGGCTTGACTAACTTCAGGTCCGATCGCACGCTGGATGCCACCCCGGGATACTGAATTTTGACAGCAAATAGTTTTCCATTTTTAGAAGCCCGGTGCACCTGACCAATGGACGCCGCATTGACCGCAGAAGGAGTGAATGTGTCAAATAACGTTTCCGGGCCTGCTTTGAAATACTGTGCAAAGGTTTTCACCACCAGGGGATAAGATAGGGGTGGCGCGCTGTACTGAGCCATGGTAAATTTATCCTGATAAGCCCTGGGCAGCATGTTTTTGTCCATAGCCATCATTTGTGCCACCTTCAGCGCACTACCTTTCAGTTCACTAAGGGAGTCGTAAATATCGGTGGCATTGTTCCGGTGAAGGTCATCCTTATTCATCGAAGGGTTTACTACCTTTTTGGCATAGTGCCTCATGTAATTTCCGCCTACCCTGGCTCCGGTACTAATAAATTTGGCCGCCCGCTGCACTTTGGAAACGGGGATGTTCTGTTGTTCTTTTACTTTCTCTGTCATGGGTTACCTGGATTGGAATAGAAATTTGGCAAAATCTACGAAACTATCCACTGCGGACTTTCCCATGAGATCAAATGCCAGATTCACTGATTTTTCAATGGCTACATCGGTCTTTTCGAAGGCTGGGGAATCGTCTTTAAGCCAAAACCGAAAAATAAATAGCACCTGCAGCCAAAGCGCTTCGTCATAGCGATCCGACACATATGGGCGATTAGCAATTTCTTCTGTCTCTTTACCCTCCAAAATCAATTCGTTGACGAATTCTTTAAAACGATGTTTAAATCCCTTTAGCTCAACCGGGAAATTCCGGTCTTTGAATACGTTTTGCCCGTAGACTGCCAAAAGGTAGGAACGACGACTTTTCATTTCTTCGATCCAGGTAAAATAGAATCCCAATAATTTTTCCCGGGTACTGTAGGATTTATACACTTCCTGGCTTTCCAGATTGGTAACCGTAGCCTCAAAAACCCGCTCCCATACTGCTTTTTTGATGACTTCAAAGTTGCTAAAATGATCGTAGAAGGATGCCTCCTGCATTTTTAACTCTTTGGTAAATTTAAAAACCGATGCCGGTTCTTTGCCGGTTTCCAACACATGATGGATGTAGGCATCGATTATTTTGTTTTTATCGGTCTTTTGTTCTTTTGATTTTTCTGTCATTGCTTTCTCTTTAATGAACTCCGAATAAACAACAACCAGAGGTGGGAAGTGGTTTGTAAAAAGGTGTAAATAATTTTTTATCAATGCCTTTTAAAAGCCAGGGGAATTTTTTGATGGTGCGGAATTGTTAGCATCATGTACATCCCATTCGGCTTTTTTCTCGTTAATCTTTGGTAGAAAGGGAAATTATAGGTTATGATATTGAAATTGAAAAACTATTTTATTGGCTTCTTACTGGTATTTTCATTCACCCTCACCTCGTGCAATGAGGATTTGGGAGAAACGCCTTCCAGCCAAAACCTGGTAAAAGAAGCCATTTTTGAGAGCATGAAGGAATGGTATTACTGGAACGACGAGTTGCCGATGGCAATAAATCCCACCGAATACCGCAGCAACGATGATCTATTGTATGACTTGATGTACCTGCAACTGGATCGCTGGTCTTACCTTACCACCCGGGAAGCGTTTGACAGGGCTTTTACAGGTCAAAATGCAGGTCATGGATTTGGATTTGGATTGGGTGAGGATGGAAAATTGTATGTGTCCTTTGTATATGAGGACTCACCGGCAGGAAGAGATGGTTGGGAAAGAGGCTGGGAGCTCACCAA
>JAWLFL010000026.1:30131-31359 GCA_041685605.1 Cyclobacterium sp.
ATGTATACCAATGCGCTCAATCGGGATAAAAGCGATTTGAATGAAACCTTTCAATTCACTAAAACCGGAAGTTTGAATCTGAATCGCCTGGTGGTAATTACCTCCAGGGGTTCCGCCTCTGCCAGTGAGCTACTGATCAACTGTCTGAGCCCCTATATGGAGGTGGTATTGGTGGGTCAAAAAACCTATGGCAAACCGGTGGGATCTTTCCCCCTTTCTCAGTTTAACCAGGTGCTATCCCAAAATGAAGTAGAACTGGTTCCGATCACGTTTGCCATTGCCAACGCAGAAGGAAATGCTGCTTATTACGATGGATTTCCCGTTGCTATTCCCTCCCGCGACAACCCTGTTTTTAACTGGGGAGATACCCGGGAGACCAATCTGGCCAGTGCCCTGACCTTTATTCAGTATGGTAGTTCAGCGGTCAATGCGCGACAAAAAGTCAGTGAGGAGCAATGGCAAATGATCGATAACTTTTCCGGATTGGCCAAGGAATTTCCCGTTTATTGAATTCCCCCGGCTAGTTTTGCCTACCTTAAAATTTAGCAAATCTCTCCCTCTATGAAATTCATTTCTTTCGAGCACCTTTCTATTTTACTGGTAAGCTTGCTCATCGCTTCCTGTTCGAGCCCATCCACGAAAAGTGCTGAAGAAAAAGAACCGTTCATACTGGCCTTTGGCAGTTGCAACCGGCAGCAACTGGACCAACCTTTATGGAAACCAATTTTAAATGATAATCCGGATGTCTGGGCCTGGCTAGGTGATAATATCTATGCAGATACGCCAGACATGCAGGAAATGGCCGCCGATTACATCATGCAATTTAACCAGCCTGATTATCAGAAATTAAGAAAATCAACTCAAGTGGTGGGTATTTGGGATGATCATGATTATGGGATCAATGATGGAGGGAAATTTTTTAGCCAAAAAGATTCCAGTCAGCAGTTATTACTGGATTTTTTAGAAGTGCCTGCCTCCAGCCCCCGAAGAGCACGGGAAGGTGCTTATACAGTCTATACTTTTGGTGCGGAAGAGCAGCAAGTGAAGCTTTTTCTACTCGATACCCGGTATCATCGAGACACGATAACCAGGGAAAACGGACACTATATTCCTAATCAGGAAGGAACCGTTCTGGGAGAAGCCCAGTGGAAATGGCTCGAAAAAGAATTGGAAAATAGTGAAGCCGCGATAAACCTAATTGCCTCAAGTATACAGGTCATTCCGAAAG
>JAWLFL010000027.1:0-31342 GCA_041685605.1 Cyclobacterium sp.
ACAGCCGGTGAAAGGTTCTCCGACTGGGCAGAATCCTCCTCCAGAGGCATTTCTTCCACGATTTCAGGTTCGGGGACTTTCTCGATCTGTTCAGTTGGTACAACTAAGGTTTCCTCCGTGGCTTTTTTTCCGCAGGAAAACAGAAGGCATGCTGAGCAGACCATCAAGGCTAAGATGATTGTTTTCATTTGTTTTGCTTTTTCTAGCGTCGCTTGAATACAGCAACTCTTCTAATTTGCGTGCCAGATGTTTCATTTTTGGTTCCTTGGTAGAAAATTATTTTTGAAAAAAATACTTCCCATTTATCCTGATTTAAATTGGTCGGGTAAGGAGAAAAAAAGGGGACCCATTGCTAAGTCCCCCCTGTTCGATTTACAATAAGTAATTATTAATTATCAAATCGGATGTACTTTTCTCTTCCATCGGCATCCGTTACCTTCAGCGTCAATTGATTAACTGGCAAATGTTCAAATACATAATCTTTTCGAAACCCCTTGGGTTCGTTGATGGTTTCATTGAGCAGGAGCCGGTTGGACTGGTCAAAAAATTTCACCGTCGTTCCCGGCTTTTCGAGGCCTACTACCAGTAGTGATACTTTGTGAGGTCCTGCCTGCTTTCCGTAGGCCATCAACGGAAGTACCACTTTTTTTCGGTTTTCTATTTCATACCGATTGCTTCCTTCCTCCCCGATTACGTGCAGTACGTAATGGCCTTCATCAAGCTGCGATAAATTAAGAGGGATGATAACCGGTTCCTTTGTCTGGTATTTTTCATTGAATAGCGTTTTTCCTCTTTTGTCAGTTAGCCGTACCGTTACCTTTTCCATCGCTGATTTAAAATGGACGCGAACCAACTGGTCTTTTGCTTCAACTTGGGTGTTTTCTTTCAACTCTTTGAGACCAGGATTTGCCATGGAACCAAAAGATAAAACAAGAAAAAAGAGAAAGGAAAATAAGGTTTTCATGATTTTGATGGTTAATTGATTCACTATATTAATTTCATTTTGTTTGCGTGTTCGATAGTATCATTGCCAAAGGCAGGCCAGAAAAAGAAGTTGTGGTATACAGAATGCCTACAGCAGCACGTTCAAAATTTTGGCACCCGCTGCAAAGCCATTATATTGCCCGATTTTGAACAAAATATTGAAAGGTTGTCCGGCAAAGAACAAAAAATCGCATCCTGACCGGCTTATCCAAAAACGGATGCCTCCACTAATTTTTTTTAACTTTTAAAAATATTTTGATTTTCTGAGGCAGCAAATCGATATATTGTTCAATATTGAACACTCCAATGCACGCATACGGATCACTTTTGGGCTTTTGAAAGGGCAGGGTAGAAGCGTTAATCCCACCGAAAATAACTGATACCCGCCACTGGTATGAGGCTTTTTTTGTAATTCACATGTATTTGGCTAATTTGAAAGTATGAATGGTTCGCTTACACGCATTAAACGACTGGCAGGGTTACTACCGGGCATTTGCTTGCTATTATGGGCTTGTGGTGGTGAAAGCAACCGGGACCATTCTATTCCGGAAACGATTAGCTATAATTTGCATATCAGACCTATTTTGTCCGAAAACTGCTTTGCCTGCCACGGTCCGGATGCCAATAAGCGGGAAGCTGGGTTACGGCTGGATCGGGAAGCGGATGCGCTTTCTGCTTTGAAAGAACAACCCGATCGGCATGCCCTGGTACCGGGAAATCCGGAGGCCTCGGAAGCCTATCAGCGGATACTTAGTACCGACAAGAATGAACGCATGCCCCCGCCGTCTTCGAACCTGAGCCTAACGGATACTCAAATCCAGTTGATAAAGAAATGGATTCGTCAGGGGGCGGAATACGAACCTCATTGGGCATTTGTCCCTCCGAAAAAGGCAGGGTTGCCGGACATAGAGACCAAAGATTGGGTACAAAACGAAGTGGATTATTTTGTTTTGGCAGCCATGGAGGAAGCCGGATTAGCTCCCAATAAACCTGCAGATAAGTGGAGTTTGATCCGAAGGGTCTACTTTGACGTTCTTGGCTTGCCCCCGAATGCGGAGGATTTGGATCGATTGGCAGATAAGGATCTGAACCTGGATGCCCTGCTGGATACCTTGTTTGCCAATCCAGCCTATGGTGAAAAAATGGCTGTTCAATGGATGGATTTGTCCCGGTACGCTGACTCTCATGGGTATCAGGATGATTACTACCGTACCCAATGGCCCTGGAGGGATTGGGTCATTCATGCCTTTAATCAGAATTTGTCCTATGACCGCTTTATTACCTGGCAACTGGCGGGTGACCTGTTGCCAGGAGCCGGAAAAGAGCAGTTGCTAGCCACGGCCTTTAACCGAAACCACAAAATCACGGAAGAATCCGGTGCGATAGATGAAGAATATCGGGTGATGTATGCGGTGGACCGCACCAACACCCTGGGAAAAGCCCTGTTGGGAATGACATTGGAATGTGCCCAATGCCATGATCATAAATACGACCCCATCTCTCAGAAAGAATATTACCAGACCTTTGCGTTTTTTAACACAGTGGCCGAATGGGGTATTGAGGAAGCAAGTCCGGGATTTTCTAAAAAAAGCCCTGCCAAAGTACCATTAATGGAAATCGGGGAGGAGGATGTAAAAGACATCCTTCATTTTGTTAACCTACCGGACAGTACCAGGAGGGTACAGACCTTGCTGGCAAATATGGGAAAGGGGACCAACTACAATTCCCTGCTGGCCGAGGCGGATGTGCTAAAGGTATCCGTTATGGGCGAGCCCGACAGTACACGGCGCACCTTCTTGTTGGATCGTGGAATGTACGATGCGCCAAAAGAAGCGGTCGAACCCGGAATTCCGAAGGCGATCCTCCCTTTTCCGGATCATTTGCCGAAAAATCGCCTGGGTTTATCAAAATGGCTTTTTGATTCGGAAAATCCCCTGACGGCCAGGGTTTTTGTAAATCGTATCTGGCAGGAACTATTCGGAAAAGGCCTGGTAGCGACTCCGGGTGATTTCGGCATGCAGGGCAATTTGCCTGTAAACCAGCCCTTACTGGACTGGCTGGCCGTAGATTTTATGGAAAGTGGTTGGGATGTTCAGGGGCTAATCCGGAAAATAATGCAGTCTGCGGCCTACCAGCAGTCTTCGGTAGTTTCTCCTGAAAAATTCGAAAAAGACCCTGAAAACCGGCTATTGTCCCGTTTTCCGCGACAGCGGCTCCCTGCGGAAGCAATACGAGATCTGGTCCTGGCCAGCAGCGGGCTCTTACACCGGGAAATTGGCGGGCCTAGTGTGAAACCTTACCAACCGGAGGGTTTGTGGGAAGCGGCTACTTCGGGTAGGGGAAATCTCTCCAGGTACCTGCAGGATAGTGGAAAATATTTGTACCGAAGGGGGTTGTATACCTTTATTAAACGAACCGTACCTCCTCCCTCCATGATGATTTTTGATGCCAGCAACCGGGATGCCTGTGAAGTGGAGCGGCTGCAGACCAATACCCCCTTGCAAGCCCTGGTCATGATGAATGACCCTGTCGTGCTGGAAGCTTCTCGTGTGCTGGCAGAAAAACTGCTGGAAACCGGAAGCCCTGCGCCAAACCTTATCCGGGCTGCCTTTTACCGAATTCTTGGCAGAAAGCCCGAAAATGAAGAGTTTCAAATTCTTCTGAATAATTACGATTCTTTTTATTCAGGATATCGTGAGGAACCGGAGCGAGCCGATACCATGCTTTCAGTAGGGGAGTATCCACGAAAAGACTCCTTGCCGGTAGTGGAAAGGGCTGCCTTGATGCAGGTAATTTCATTGATGTATAATTTGGAAGAAACCATTACAAAATCCTGAGTTATGGAAAAGGAAATGTTAGATCACCGTCTACACATCAATCGCAGGCATTTTCTGTCGAAGTTGAGCCTGGGCCTGGGAAGTGCCGCCCTGGGATCCTTGATGATTCCGGATCTATTTCGTGGCAATGAACTTTCCGGAGATGGTGCCGGGCAATTGGGGATTCCGCATTTTGCTCCCAAGGCGAAGCGCGTCATCTACCTTTTTCAGAACGGCGCACCTTCTCAGTTGGAATCCTTTGACTATAAGCCCAAACTCCGGGAAATGTGGGGAGAGGAGTTACCGGAATCCATTCGTATGGGGCAGCGGTTGACAGGGATGACTTCCAGCCAGAACTCCTTCCCGCTGGTCGGTTCCTTCAGTGATTTTCAGCAATATGGAGAGGCCAGGGCCTGGATAAGTGATCTCTTTCCCCATACCGCTGGTATCGTAGATGATATCTGCATTGTCAAATCCATGCATACGGAAGCCATCAATCACGACCCGGCCCTCACTTTCTTTCAGACCGGTGCGCAGCAGGGCAATCGACCCAGTATGGGATCCTGGCTGAGTTACGGACTGGGTAGCGAAAATAGCAACTTACCGGCATTTACGGTGTTGTTATCCAAAGGAAAAGGCAACGGGCAGGGAGTGTATTCGAAACTATGGAACAATGGGTTTTTGCCAGCTACCCATCAGGGTGTGCAATTCAGCAATGGGGAGGATCCTGTACTCTATCTTAACGACCCAAATGGAATGCGCGCTGCCGAGAGAAGAAAGATGTTAGACCATTTGGCGGCCTTGAATCAATTTTCCTTCGAAAAATCGGGAGATCCTGAGATACAGGCCAAGATAGCACAGTACGAGATGGCCTATCGCATGCAGACAGCGGTTCCTGAGGCTACTGACCTCTCCAGGGAGCCGGAGCATGTTTTTGATATGTATGGAGAAGATAGTCGTAAACCGGGAACTTTTGCTGCCAATTGCCTTTTGGCAAGAAAATTATCTGAAAGTGGCGTGCGTTTTGTACAGTTGTACCATCAGGGCTGGGACCAGCATGGGAATCTGCCTTCCGAAATGGCCTTGCAGGCCAAAGATGTCGATCAACCCTCAGCCGCACTCGTGAAAGATTTGAAGCAGCGAGGCCTGTTGGACGAGACCCTGGTCATCTGGGGGGGAGAATTTGGACGGACCAACTATTCTCAGGGAAAGTTGACCAAAGAAAATTACGGGCGCGATCATCACCCCAGGTGTTTCAGTATCTGGATGGCAGGTGGAGGCGTTAAGCCGGGTATGGTGTACGGAGCCACCGACGAATTTGGATACAACATTACTGAAAACCCCGTACATGTACATGATTTTCAGGCAACCGTTTTGCACCTACTGGGACTGGATCATGAACGGCTGATCTACAGACATCTGGGTAGAAAATTTCGGCTTACCGATGTTTCCGGAACGGTGGTTCCTGCGCTTTTAACGTAATAGGGATTGGGATATAGAACTTGGTACGAAGCGAAAAGAAAGATTCAAAATTTGGGATTAAAATCAAAAAGGTGCATTTTTATATGCCATGACCATTTTTAATTTTTAGATAACCAAACCAATATATGAAAGAATTACAGTTCGCCAATGGTGATACCATGCCCGCTTTGGGTTTGGGCACCTGGAAATCCAAACCAAATGAAGTTTATGAGGCTGTCCTGCAGGCGTTAAAAGTTGGATACCGGCATATAGACTGTGCCCCCATCTATAAAAATGAGCAAGAAATAGGTAATGCCCTTTCCAGGGCTTTTGCAGAGGGCTGGGTTAGCAGGGAGGAGGTATGGATCACTTCCAAACTATGGAACGACAGTCACCTGCCGGAAGACGTGCTTCCTGCCATGAAGGCCACATTGGCCGATTTGCAACTAGAATACCTGGATTTATACCTGGTGCATTGGCCGGTGGCCATCAAAAAAGGCGTGGATTTTCCATCTACCACGGAAGATTTCCTGAGTTACGAGGAAGCGCCCCTTTCCGATACCTGGAAGGAAATGGAAACACTGTACCAAAAGGGGCTAACCCGGCATATTGGAGTCTCCAATTTCAATACCAGCAAGCTGGAAGAAATCAGGGAAGCGGCGAGCAAGCAGCCGGAACTAAATCAAGTAGAATTGCATCCATACCTTCCCCAAAATGAGCTGAAAGGGTATTGCGAAGAACATTCCATCCTGATGACAGGGTATGGTCCGCTGGGTGCTGCATACCGGGTAGCGAATAAAGAAGTGGATTTCCCCCTTTTGTTGGAGGATAAAGTGTTAAACCGAATTGGCAGCAAGCATGGAGCCACGGCCGCACAGGTGGCGTTGGCCTGGGCGATGGAACGAAATACCTCAGTAGTACCAAAATCGGTCAATCCGCACCGAATTGAGGAAAATATTAATGCCGCCAAATTGCATTTGGATGAGGAGGACATGTCCCTTTTAAATAAGTTGGAGGGCCCCTACCGTTATACGCCCGGGCCTGCCTGGGTGGTCAATGGCAGTCCATATACCTATGCCGACCTCTGGCAAGAATTTATTAATTGATCTACAACTACTTTAAAATTATAAAAAATGAAGTTCATTACATTTGACAATAATGATAAGCTGCCCATGTTGGGGCTAGGGACCTGGAAGTCCGCTCCCGGTGAAGTATATCAGGCCGTATTATGGGCTTTGGAAGCCGGTTACCGACACATTGACTGTGCAGCCATCTATCAAAATGAAAAAGAAGTAGGGGACGCATTGAAGAAAGCTTTTGATGATGGATTGGTCAAAAGGGAAGAGGTGTTTGTGACCTCTAAATTATGGAACAATGCCCATGAGAAAGATCAGGTAAAAGTTGGGTTGAACGCGACCCTAAAAGACCTGCAGTTGGATTACCTGGACCTTTATCTCATCCATTGGCCGGTATCCCTTAAGTCTCATGTTATGTTTCCTGAAAAAGGCGAGGATTTTCTAGACTATTCCCAGGTTCCGCTATCAGAGACATGGTCAGGAATGGAAGCACTTAAGGCTGAGGGAAAATTAAAGCACATTGGCGTATCAAACTTTAATCAGGGTAAAATTAACGAGCTGCTGGATTCTTGTCAGGTAAAACCCGAGATGAATCAGATCGAATTGCACCCGTACCTTCCTCAGAAGGATTTGGTCGATTATTGCAAAAAAAATGGAATCCATGTGACTGCCTATTCCCCGCTCGGATCTGCTGATCGGCCCAAGGCAAGAAAAAAGGAGAATGATCCCATCTTGCTGGAACATCCCTTGTTTAAAGACTTAGCGGATAAACATGGCGTATCGGCTGCACAGGTTTTGATTGCCTGGTCTCTGCACCGGGATATTGCCGTGATTCCAAAATCGGCAAATAAAGAAAGAATCAAACAAAATCTGGAAGCGGCGGATATTCGACTGGATGCTGCGGATATGAAGGCAATCGAAGGGATTTCCGTTCACCATCGATACATCGACGGAACCTTCTTTACCGAGGTACCTGGCAGCCCATTTAGCCAATCTGACCTTTGGGATTCTTTATGAATAAAAAAAGCAGCCCTGTTTTATAAAACAAGGCTGCTTTTTTTCAACTAGATTGATTTCTTGTTTTCCAGGTGAATTTAATTTTTTATTGTGATACATTTGTGGTAGAAATATGTAAATAATTTCTTTTTTGATGTAAATTGAAAAAGGGTAGATGTTTAAAATTATTTATCGCAGCGAGATCCAATCATGAAGTCAGTGCACGTATTATTGGTAGAAGATAACGAAGGAGATGTTTTCCTCACGACAGAGGCCCTGGAAGACAGTAAATTTGTGAGGGAGATCAGTATTGCCCGGGATGGACAGGAAGCCTTGGATTATGTCTTTAAAATCAATGGCTTTGAGGACAGGAATACGCCGGACCTAATACTTTTAGATGTTAACCTTCCGAAAAAAAGTGGTCACGAGGTTCTTGAGGAACTTAAGGTCCACCCGATGCATAAGCGAATCCCGGTAATTATGTTGACCACCTCCTCCGCCAGACGGGATATTGATAGGTGTTATGAGAATCATGCCAACTGTTATATAACCAAACCAGTCGAAGTCAACGATTTTTTGGAAGCCATGGCTACGATTGAGCAATTTTGGATGAATATTGCTAGTTTGCCTTGCGGATAATTTTTCTCTCGTGCTGAAAGGGGAAATTCGGTTTTGTTAAGTCATCGGAGATTGCTAAATTTTGAGATCAATTTGTTCCCAATTAATCATGACCCATTTCCTAACCAGTAAGGTAATTTATTCATTTCTGCTCGTATTAGCTGGCTTATCCGTTGCATGTACCGGAAACTCCGTAAAAGAAAGGAGCAATTTTAATAATGAATTACCCAATATCGTACTGATCTTTACGGATGACCAGGGGTACGGGGACTTGGGGGTTTTCGGTGCTCAGGGGTATCAAACTCCCCACTTAGATCAAATGGCCCGGGAGGGAACCCAATTCACTAATTTTCATGTCGCAAATGCCGTTTGCTCTGCTTCCAGGGCTGCTATCCTGACCGGTTGTTATTCCAATCGATTGGGAATTTTCGGAGCGCTTTCCCATCAGAGCGAACATGGCCTGAACCCGAACGAAGAAACGATAGCAGAAATAGTCAAACCGCTGGGATATGCCACTGCCCTTTTCGGAAAGTGGCATCTTGGACATAAGGACCCTTTTTTGCCCACCCGGCAAGGTTTTGATGAATTTTTCGGCCTGCCCTACTCGAATGATATGTGGCCGTACCATCCGGAAAGACCTGATTTTTATCCCCCCCTTCCCTTGTACGAAAACGAAACGATCATCGATACCCTGGAGGACCAAAGCCTGTTGACCACCTGGTATACAGAAAAGGCAGTAGATTTTATCGAGCGAAAAAAGGAGCAGCCCTTTTTTCTTTACCTGGCTCACAGCATGCCCCATGTACCGTTGTTTGTATCCGATAAATTCAAGGGTAAATCGGAGAATGGATTGTATGGAGATGTTATCATGGAAATAGACTGGTCGGTGGGTGAGGTAATGAAGGCCCTTCGGCAAAACGGATTGGAGGAAAACACCCTGGTCATTTTCACCTCGGATAATGGCCCCTGGCTTTCCTACGGCACCCATGCCGGCAGCACGGGGGGCTTGAAGGAAGGAAAGGGGACTTCCTGGGAAGGAGGAATACGGGTACCTACCCTTATGAAATGGCCCGGAAAAATACCTGCCGGCAAGGTTCAGGATCAGGCAGCCATGAGCATCGATTTATTGCCCAGCATTGCCCATATTACCGGGGCGACACTTCCCGAAAAACCCATTGACGGTAAAAATATCTGGCCCCTTATCGTTCAGGAAGAAGGAGTAGTATCGCCTCAGGAAGCTTATTATATCTATTACAACCGAAACGAGCTGCAGGCAATGATCATGGGTAAATGGAAGCTTGTTTTTCCGCACCGTTACCGATCACTACCCGAGGGAAGTACGCTTCCTTCGGATGGTAGTCCCATAGCTTATGAGATGCTATCGTTGGAGGAAATGGCACTATATGATCTGTCTGAGGACAGGGAAGAACGAAACAATGTTCGGGAGCAATACCCGGATGTGGTGAAGGAAATGATGGCGTTGGGGGATCTTGCCCGGGAAGACATGGGAGATGCCCTACGAGATATGCCGGGTGAAAACCTTCGGCCAGCGGGACAACTATCCGAATAAGGTAACTAATCTAATCTGAAAGCTTGGTATCAGTATTTTAGGCACACCCCTTGCTACTAGATAGATTTTTAAGAAAGTAAACTAAGAAAATGTATGAAAAATATGAAGGAATACAGTTTGTTTGATGATGTATCCAAGGTGGTGGATCATGCCGCCAGTCACATGGAGATCCACCCCGGACTTTTAGATCAGATCAAGCAGTGCAATAGCGTTTACAAATTTAATTTTCCACTTAGAAATGGCGACGGTACCTATCAGGTAATTGAAGGTTTCCGGGTACAACATTCCCACCATAAATTACCCGTAAAAGGAGGGATTCGTTTTAGTAGTTTTGTGAATGAAGAGGAGGTGAAAGGCCTGGCTGCATTGATGACCTACAAATGTGCCTTGGTAAATATTCCCTATGGAGGCGCAAAAGGGGGTGTCACCATTGATCCTACCAAATATAATACCGAGCAGCTGGAAAAGATTACCCGGAGGTATACTTCCGAATTGATCAAAAAGAAATTTATCGGTCCGGCCATTGATGTTCCGGCACCTGATTACGGTACAGGAAGTAGGGAAATGGCCTGGATTGTGGATACGTTTGAAGCCTTTAATCCCGATGCGATAAACGCAAAAGGCTGTGTCACGGGCAAACCATTATCTCAACACGGAATTGAAGGCCGAACCGAAGCCACGGGTATGGGAGTGTTTATCGGGATACGCGAGGCCGTAGGTATTAAAGAGGACATGGACGCCCTGGGCTTGACGGTTGGACTGGCCGGGAAAAAAATTATCATTCAAGGTTTGGGAAATGTCGGCTATTATTCGGCAAAATATTTAGAGGAGGCAGGAGCCAAGATCATAGGAATCGCCGAATACAATGGCGGCATCTGGAATGAAGCGGGCATTGATATTCAGGATATAAAAAGGTATCAACTAGCTAACAAGGGATTTAAAGGATACAGTAAGGGTACCTATATAGAAGATACCATGTCGCTGCTGACTTACCCCTGTGACATCCTGATACCTGCCGCCTTGGAAAACCAGATTACACTTGAAAATGCCAATCAGATACAGGCAAAGATTATTGGCGAAGCTGCCAACGGGCCTGTGACCCAGGATGCTGACAGAATTCTCGTGGAGAAAGGAATCATGATCATTCCAGACATGTACCTGAATGCAGGAGGGGTAACGGTTTCGTATTTTGAATGGCTTAAGAACCTGTCCAGGGTATCTTTCGGAAAATTGGAAAAAAGATACGATATGAAAAAGTATGACCTGCTTTTGGAAAGTATCGAAAAAGCTACGGGTGACACCTTTAGCGAAGCCCAAAAAGAAATAATCGTCCGGGGGGCGAGTGAGCGAGACTTGGTCAATTCAGGCCTGGAAGAAACAATGGTCACTGCTTACCACCACATGAATGGGGTACGTAAAGAAAAGCAAATCAAGGATCTGAGAACTGCGGGCTTTATTGTCGCGCTGGATCGAATCGCGATCTCGTATATGGATTTGGGAATATTCCCCTAAAATATGCCCGGATATGAAGAAAAGGAAGTTTTTAAAAAAGTCCTCAATAGTAATTGGAACCAACCTCATTTTACCCATGGTGGGCTGTGAACCAGGAAATAAAGTGCAATCGGGACCGGAAAGAGTGAACTGGGCCGGAAATCTTCGTTACAGTACCCCTAACCTGAATACACCTTCGGATAGAAATTCACTCCGGCAAGTCATCAAAAAAACAGCACATGTGAAAGTTTTAGGAACCACCCATTCCTTTAACAGCATCGCCGACAGTGCCCACCATCAGGTTTCTCTGAAAGAGTTGGATCCGGATATCCAGCTGGATACCGCACAGCGAACGGTCACCGTTAGCGGTGGCGTACAATATGGTGTGTTAGCGCGCAAACTTCACGAGCAGGGGTTTGCCCTACACAATCTCGCCTCCCTTCCTCATATTTCGGTAGCCGGTGCTTGCGCAACGGCTACCCACGGGTCGGGTGATAACAATGGAAACCTGTCTACCGCCGTTACTGCTATGGAAATGATGAAGGCAGACGGAGAAATCCTTGTCCTCAGCGAAGTCCAAAATCCGGAAGCATTTCAGGCTGCTATAGTACATTTGGGGGCTTTGGGGATCGTAACGAGGATAACTCTGAGCATACAGCCCACCTTCGAGGTGAGGCAGTATGTGTATGAAAACCTTTCGTTGGAGCAATTAGCCGCCAATTTCGATTCGGTCTTTTCTTCGGGTTATAGTGTGAGCCTGTTTACCGATTGGCAGTCAAAACGATTTAATCAACTTTGGATTAAACGACGAGATACAGAAGAGATGCCAGCAGAGATTTTTGGAGCAAGTGCTGCGACTATGCATTTGCACCCAATCAAGGAAATTTCGGCAGTGAATTGTACGGAGCAAATGGGCATTCCCGGTCCCTGGCACGAACGTCTTCCCCACTTCAAAATGGACTTTACGCCGAGCAGTGGAGAAGAACTCCAATCAGAATACTTCGTTCCAAGGGAACATGCAGTAGAGGCCCTTGCCGCCATTTTTTCGTTGGGAGAAACCATTTTTCCCCATTTGTTGATTTCAGAAATCCGATCCATCCGGAAGGACTCCTTATGGCTAAGTCCTGCCTATGATCGGGAAAGTATTGCCATCCACTTTACCTGGAAGCGGGATTGGGAAAACGTGCAGGAATTGCTGCCTTCAATCGAAAATAAGTTGAGGCCTTTTGGGCTGAGACCTCACTGGGGAAAACTGTTTACCCTTGAGCCGGCCGACCTTCAGGATCAGTACGAGCACCTGGGAGATTTTACGGATCTGATGAAAGAAATGGATCCCGGGGAGAAATTTGTTAATAATTTTCTGAGAGAAAATTTACTAAATAAAGGATAAAAAAAGGGCTTTTCGATAATCAAAAAGCCCTTTTTCTGTTATTCTGAATTCTTGAGAAGTTCCAAGACTTCTTCCAATTTTGCGGGATCGTCTTTGTAAGGGGATAGATCAAAAATGGCAACCTTTCGAAAGTCAATGGGGTGACTTTCGCTTTGAAGGGAAATAAAGCCCTCAGAAATCAATTGTCCGTCCTTTTTGATATCGGAGTTGTGGTTACTTACATTTCCTCCACCCATCTGCGGTTGGTGATAGCTGAGGACGGTGTCTCCCTCTACAATGTGGTGGATGATAGAGTCACCTAAAACCAGAAAATCAGCCGTAACCCATTGTTCTCCGTGATAGGTTTCGGATGAAGAACTGGTACAATGAGGAGTAAATAGTTCTCCATCCATTACCACATTGGTGCCAGGGGTACACAGGTTACTGGTGGTTCGTGGATTTTCACCGTCTCCGCCCAGCAGCTGTCCCTCAATGGAAATCGGGAAATCCTGGTCTTTGGTCATGGTTTCCGGATCCTGTCCGTGAAGCATCACGCCTGAATTCCGCAGCGCCCATCCTTCCCCTTCCGGAGCCTGTTCCCCTACAAAGCGGTATTCTACCCGGTATAGGTAATGCGAAAAGGATTCGTCGTAAAAGATATGCCCGTATTGCCGGTCAAAAGCTTCGTACCCGTCGTAGCGAACTTTTAGTAAACCGTCCTCTACCCGGAATGTATTTTCATAGTTTTCGTCCAGTTCGTGCTTGGAAATCTTGATCCGCCAGTTTTCAAGGTCTTCCCCATTAAAAAGCGAACGCCATCCGGATTTTACATCTATTGTTTCTGTTTCGGTGCTCTTGGAACAAGCTATCAGCGTCAGGCAGGCTAATAGTGTAAGTACGTGGATAGGATAGAATTTCTTCATCGTTTTTTTTCTAAAATAAGGCTTTTATCAGCTGGGTTTTACCTGCAATTTAAGAATTTTTACGTCATTTGACCCTCCTTTTAGGTACGAAGGGTTAAGAATGGCATAAAAAGAATTTTCAATACCCTCAAAGTTAAGTAGAAATAAGATTTCAGCCGGCAGCGTTAAAGGGGCAGACCAACCTTTTTCCGGGCGAAACCATTTAAGTTGTTGTCCCGGAAGGGAAGTTGGGGTACGCTTGGGATCCTGAAGCAGGCCTTCCAAATAACTGACGGCAAATCCATTGTCCATAGCGAACAGACCGGTAATCTCTCCTTCGGCGAGCACCGATCCGTCGTTTCCAAGCGGGATGGATTGCCCATTTATTTGCACGAAATCTGGCGTTTCCAGAGAAATACTCGCTTCCCAGCTTCCTTCATTGGCTAAGTCATAGCGGTGAACAAGCGGCTCTTTGTTAAAGGCTAAGTACAACTGATTATCCCTCACGCTTATCAATGGGGTTGGTTGTTCAAAATGAAGGTCCTCCTGGTATTTACTTTCGGGAGAGAGCTGCAAAAAGGGGGCGGTTTCACCGGTTTTCATGTTCACTTTTTCCAACAGGTGATTGTCCCGGAAGTAGCCTTTGTCATAGGGGCTTTTGTTGTCCCTTCCCGGATAATAAAGTAGCAGGTCATTTTGCCATTTGGCCATGATCTGTACGTTTCGCTTTAGGTCCATGGCCCCATTGGGAAAGGGCATGAACATTTTTTCTTTCAATTGAAGGTTTTGGTCCAATAAGCCTATTTCTCCCTTGATGGAATGCGCCAACACCTCGCCGTTGGGCAAGATCTTCAATCCATTGACGTAAAATAATCCATTTTCACCCTCAGCCGGAAGGGAATTACTGACCAAAATGGAGCCGGTACTATCGAAGGCGAGGTAATTTCCGGACCGGTAATTATAGATGATGCCGCGGTTTCCTTCATAATCTGCTGCATGCACTTCCCCCTCAAAAGGAATAGACAAAGTATCCAACACGATTACTTCGTACCGGTCATGCTGTTGGGGCCCACAAGAACTAATTAAAAGGGCTGCAAACAAGGCTGGGAGGAGCGAATAGGTAGTATTCATGTCGAAAGTTAAGGGCATTTTTTAGCCTTTTCAAACATTTCATGGAAAGTAATTTTTGGTTTTTTAATGAAATTCTCTGCATTTCTTTTATCTTCATGGCTGCTTTCCGATACACTGACTTTATTCCGAATCGGTACCCAATAGATAGTAGCGAACAAAATAACCATTCAATTATATGAACGATAAACGTAGACAATTTATCAAATCCGGACTGGTAGGTGCAGCCGGTATTTCCATTTTGCCCTCTTTTGTATTTGGCAAACCGCTGGGCCAGGTAGCCCCCAGTGAAAAGGTTAACCTGGCCTGTTGCGGAATCGGCCACCGGGGAGGAAGCATTACCAAATCACTTCACGAGACTGGATTGGCCAATATTGTGGCCCTTTGCGATGTGGACATGGGAGCAGCACATACCGAAGAGGTCATGAAAATGTTTCCCAACGTGCCCAGATTCAAAGATTTCAGGGAAATGTTTGACAAGATGGGGAAAGATATCGAAGCGGTCAGCGTCGGTACCCCGGATTTTTCTCACTTTCCCATCACCATGCTGGCCATGTCGCTCGGTAAGCACGTGTACGTAGAAAAGCCCATGGCCCGAACCTTTCAGGAGGTGCAGCTAATGATGGATGGCGCCAAAAAATACAAGGTGGCTACCCAAATGGGAAATCAGGGACATTCGGAAGCCAATTATTTCCAATTTAAGGCCTGGAAGGAAGCCGGAATTATCAAAGATGTGACGAACATGACGGCCCATATGAATGGGCGCAGAAGGTGGCACGGTTGGGATACCAATATCATCTCCTTCCCGGATAAGCAGCCGATACCGGATACCCTGGATTGGGATACCTGGCACACCACCGCTCACGAGCATGCCTATAACGAAGACCTGGTAAACGGGCAATGGCGCTGCTGGTACGATTTCGGCATGGGTGCGCTGGGCGATTGGGGCGCACATATCATGGATACGGCCCATGAATTCCTGGACCTAGGGCTTCCGGAAGAAATTATTCCTACCCGATTGGATGGGCACAATACCTTCTTCTTCCCCATGGAAACCACCCTTGAATTTAAATTTCCCAAAAGAGCTGACATGCCGGCCATGACCATTACCTGGTACGATGGACAGAAAAACATTCCTCCCGTACCGGAAGGATACGGGGTATCCGAATTGGACCCGAACATCCCACCACCAAGTGACGGGCAACTACAGCCGGCGAAGCTTAACCCTGGAAAAATTATCTATGGAAAAGACCTCACCTTTAAGGGAGGCTCGCATGGTAGCACGCTATCCATTATACCGGAAGATAAGGCCAAAGACATGGCTTCCCAGTTACCCGAAGTAATGGAAAGCCCTTCCAATCACTTTGCCAATTTCCTCAAAGCCTGCAAAGGGGAGGAAAAATGCCGGTCTTCCTTTGATATCGCCGGACCCTTAAGCCAGGTGTTTACCCTGGGAGTCCTTTCTCAACGACTCAAGGCCCATTTGAAATTTGACCGGGAGTTGAAACAAATTACCAACCACGCACTGGCCAATCAATTGCTGGCAGGCGTTCCGCCAAGAAAAGGCTGGGAAGAATATTACAAGCTTTAAAAGGCTTGTAGATGAATCGTTTTCAGCAAATACTGCTGTTTACGCTGTGCTGCTGGGGAGGGGTTTGCTGCAAGCCTTCCCCCCAGCTACCCGTGGAGGTTTCAGCCGAACGCATGCAGGAAGTTTACGAGCGAATTAAAACTCCCTATAAGTACGGTGTGGTGTTTCAGCACAGCGATACCACTAAATTGGTGGACAGCCCCACCATCTTTCGGCACGAAGGCCAATGGTACATGACTTACATCGTCTTTGACGGAAAGGGATATGAAACCTGGCTGGCCCAAAGCAGCAATCTATTGGATTGGGAAGAGTTGGGCAGGCTGCTCCCGTTTACGCAGGACACCTGGGATGCCAATCAAAAGGCCGGCTACCTGGCGCTCGTCGATACCGATTGGGGGGCCGGAAATGAGGTAGGGACGCATGCAGGCACGTACTGGATGTCCTATTTGGGAGGAGCCACGGAAGGGTATGAAGCAGGTACGCTTGGTGTTGGAATGGCGAAATCGGATCACTTGGATAGGGCCGAAGAATGGGAGCGGATTGCTGATCCGGTTTTGCTGCCTGGGGATTCTTCCGCGCGCTGGTTTGAAACGGATAAAATTTACAAGTCCCACATTATCCGCGATGAAGAACAACTCACCGGTTACCCTTTTGTCATGTATTACAATGCGAAAGGGGATACCGCCACCTATGAAAGTATCTGCATGGCGGGATCGGAAGACATGGTAAATTGGACCCGGATAGGCGAGGAACCGGTCATCACCCGAGGAGAGGGTATTTGCGGAGATGCACAGATAGTTAAGATAGACGAGGTGTACGTGATGTTTTACTTTGGCGCTTTTTGGAAACCCGGGGCTTTTGAGCGTTTTGCCTGCTCATACGACCTGGTCCACTGGACGGATTGGAAAGGGGAGGATTTGGTGGCCCCCTCTGAGCCTTACGACTCACAGTATGCCCATAAGCCCTGGGTAATTCGTTGGCAGGGAGTCACCTATCATTTTTACAATGCAGTCGGAGACCAGGGCCGGGTGATTGCACTCGCCACATCCGTTCCTTTAAATTGAACAAGCATGAAAAATTGGTTGAATTATAGTCTTTTCCTGTACCTGATCCTTTTCCAGGGAACAGATGTCCTTGCGCAGGGTCTGTATGGGAAAACGAATCCCCCCAATATTGTCATCATCTTTGCCGATGATATGGGTTACGGGGACATCAAGGCCCTGAATTCCTTATCCAAAATTGAAACGCCTGCGCTGGATGAACTGGTTGCGGAAGGCATCACCTTTTCCAATGCCCATGCCAGTGCCTCGGTGTGTACACCTTCCCGTTTCGGCTTACTTACGGGGGAGTACGCCTTCAGAACGCCCGCAGCGGCCCGGGGAATTGGGGGATTTGCACCGCCGGTGATGGATAGAAATCAACTATCAATGGCCGCTTTTCTTAGAAATGCCGGTTACCAAACCGGCATCGTAGGGAAGTGGCACCTGGGTTTGGAATGGGTTACCAAAGACGGCAAACCTGCGGTGCTGGATGCGGAGAGTGGCCATTCCAACGTGGATTACAGGCAGCCCATTGGGGTAGGGCCGAATGATTTTGGTTTTGACTATTCCTTTATCCATCCGGCATCGCTGGATATACCGCCTTATGTTTTTCTGGAAAACCATCGGGTGTTGGATCCTGGGGTGATCCTGACTACGGAGGTGTACCCTACCCGAAAGGAAAACACGGAATTTTCCTGGGATAAGAAACACAGCAATGATCAGGCCGTGTACTGGGAAAAAGGCGTGTGGTGGCGGCAGGGAGAGATGGCTCCTAGCTTTCGGGTGGAAGATTGCCTGGATGAAATCACCGGGCAGGGTCTGGCTTTTGTCGAACGCCAAACGGCAGCTAATCCGTTTTTTCTGTATTTGCCGCTGACCGGGCCCCATACCCCCTGGCTACCTTCGGAGGAGCATAAAGGTAAATCGGGAGCGGGGCTGTACGGAGATTTTGTCATGGACATCGATCAGGTGGTCGCCCGCATAAAGGAGCAGCTCCAAGCGCAGGGCTTGTGGGAAAACACCCTATTGGTTTTTGCCAGCGACAACGGGGCCTACTGGCCGGAAGAAGAAATTTTGCTGTACGGTCACGATTCAAATAGGGGTGTACGGGGCCAAAAAGGAGATGTTTGGGATGGAGGCCACCGGACTCCGTTGATTATTTCCTGGCCGAACGGGATACAGGAACCAGCAGCCTATTCCGGGCTGGTCAGTATGACCGATCTCTTCGCTACATTTGCCGGCTTGCTGGCTCAAAGCATACCGGAAGGTGTGGCCATGGACAGCTACAGTTTTTTACCGGTATTGCAGGGAGATACCGGTTTCGTGTCCCGTACCGAGATGGTTCATCATTCCTCCTCCGGTATGTTTGCCATCCGGACACCGGAATGGAAATACATCGATGGGCTGGGATCGGGAGGCTTTAGCTATCCCAATAGGTTGCAGCCCGAGAAAGGTGGGCCCAAGGGACAGTTGTACCGAATACGGGAAGACCCCCATGAAAGAGACAACCTATATGCGAATTATCCACGGGAGGTGGAACAGCTTAAATCGCAGATGGAAGAGATAATTAATCGTTAACCTGGGTTTTTTTGTAAAAATGGGCAGGTTATAGGCTCCAAACTTTTCCGAAGCAAAAGGGGGAATGCCTGATAAAAAGGTATTACAAAAAGGGTATTGGAAATTCGATGCGGAGAATGACCCTAGGACCGATCAACTTAGAAATGTAACGGCCGTTTTCAGCCAGGCGAAATTGGCACTAAAAGCCAGTGAAATTGATAGACTCATCGACACCGCAAAAAGACCAAGGGTTGGATTAAAAAATGGGGTCGACAACCCTAAACGGGCATAGTCAAAAAAACCAGTATTCTTTTAAAATCGTTATATTTGGAAATACCAAAATACATACGGTGATGTAAAAAATGGAAGCCAGAAAATATGCGATAATAGAGAAGGTAATGCATTTAAATGAGGAAGAACTCACTGAATTAGAAACATCTATGCTCAAGTTCTCGGAAAGCCCAGCCAGTATTGAGCAATACAACCGGGAATTGGATGAAGCTGAAGCCGAGATGGACAGGGGAGCCTTCTACACTCAGGAAGAAGTAGAGAAAATGGCTAAAAAATTGTAGCCGATGATCCTATAGAAAATCTTCCTGAACATCCGCCTAAAGTTTCCTGGTCCAATAGTGCCTATATTTCTTTTCAAAAAGCCTGTGAAAAAATTAAAGAAAGCTCACCGGTGAATGCGGTGAAGGTGAAAGAAACCATTTTTTTAATGACCCGGCAATTGCCGGATCACCCGGAAAAATATCCCTTGGACAGGTTTAAAAAAGACAACCCAGGGAATTACTGGGCTTTTGAAAAATACTCCTATCGGGTAGCTTATCGGCATACGGATAGCGAAATCAAAGTCCTCCGGGTGAGGCATGTAAAACAAGAACCTAAGTCTTACTAGTGTCCCACCAAGTATTCTGACTCAGAATAAATTATAGCTATGATGCGCATGAGGACAGAGCGTTAAGAATTGCTCCGGTGGAGCAATTTAGCGAAGGGCCGGGCTGCAGGGTGGGTTAAGGCCCTACTTCAGGACCTGCCGGAGATAGGCAGTAAACGTACCGACTATATTTACGACCTGATAAGCGGCAATGTAAATGCGGTGATTTACCAGGGCGGTCATGAGGACCAATTGATCCACCGCTACCGCTACGATGCCGACAACCGCATAGAGGAAGTAATGAGCAGCACCGATGGGTTCGTTTGGAGCACAGATGCCACTTACTTTTACTACCCGCATAGCTTGTCCCGCATTGGCGGGAGCCCGCTGGCCAGGGTAGAGCTGGGAGAATATAACGTACAGGGGCTGGATTACTACTATACCCTACAGGGCTGGCTGAAGGGGGTGAACACCCCGTACACAGGCGATCCCGGAGGGGATGGGGAAAACGGCCTGCGTACCGGCGGGGATGCCATGGCCTTTTCGCTGGGCTATTACCAGGATGATTATACGCCGATCGGCAGCGGCATCACGCTCTCCGATACCCGGGACAACCTATGGACCAGGTACCAGGAGGACTGAGCGTTAAGAAACAGTCCGGTGGACTGTTTTAGCGAAGGGCCAGGATGCAGGGTAGGCTCAACCTAGATTTAATTTAAAGACGGTTTTTCGATTGGGAAATATAATTTCAAAAAAAACATGTCTTGCGTCTGGATGAACACCGACCTGCCCAGCCTGGGCGAGTCCGACCGCATGCAGGCGATGGTCTACGGCTACGACCAGCTTCACAGAATAGTTAGGGCCAGAAGCCTGAGTACCTATGGCCAGAACGGGTTAACGAGGACTGATCCTACGGATAAATATGACACCGATTACAGCTATGATGCTAATGAGGACCGAGCGTAAAAAATTCATACCTTAGTATGAATTTAGCGAGGGGCCGGGATGTGGGGGAGCTTAACTTTAAAGCGTAATAATGGGGAGGAGCCAACGGGTACCCTGGATAATTTACTACGAGGAGAGCAATAAGCTGAAAAACGTAGATGGATCAACCACAGAAAACTATACCTACGACCAGATCGGAAACCTGGTTAGCGATACAGAGTAAGGTATTACCAATATAGAGTGGACGCCTTATGGAAAAGTCAGAAAGGTAATCAAGGACGACAATTCCGAAGTCCAATTTAGGTATGACGCTTCAGGAAACCGAATTGCCAAAATAACGGAAACTGATACAACCATTTATGTTCGTGACGCTAGCGGAAACGTCATGGGCGTTTATAATAACAAAACGCTGAAAGAACAGGCTATTTATGGTAGTTCCCGACTTGGTCTTATAAACTATGCCTCTCAGACTGCCTACCGAACACTTGGTGGTAAAAAGTACGAGCTATCTAACCATCTTGGAAACGTCCTTGCGGTCGTAAGTGACAATATCCATCTTGATCAGGACAGCACCTGGACGACAGCCATCAACACAACGGACTACTATCCGTTCGGATTGGCGATGGATGGTCGTACGGTTCAGGACAGTACGTACCGCTATGGGTTCAATGGCAAGGAAGAGGACTCAGCCGGAGAATGGGGTTCTAAGAGCCATTACGACTATGGGTTCAGGATCTATAACCCCTCCATAGCGAAGTTTTTGAGTGTTGATCCGCTTACAAAGTCTTATCCGATGCTTACGCCTTATCAGTTTGCGAGTAATAGGCCAATTGATGGGATTGACCTGGATGGGTTAGAATATTGGAATTCCACCAGTATTTATTCAGAGGGGCTAAATGTCGCAGTCGGGAACTTTTTTGGTGGAAATATAGGGATTTCAAAGGGTACTGCCTGGGATAGGATTGGTAAAACCCAATTTAAGACTTACTCAGCGGTGTGGCCCGGAAATTAAAACCTGGAAGAAAGTAGTCATAATCCAAGATTGATTGCCGGAGCGGAGGTGAGCATGGACGGAGGGTTCAGCTTTGCATTTAATAAACCAACCTTTTCTAAGGCTATGGAAGCTATTGGTGTGTCAATGAGTACGGTGAGTGCTAAATGGGGCTTGGGTGCAAGCGTACAAATCGGAGAGAACCTTTTTGGTTTAAGGTTCGGCGCAGGGATTGGAGGAAGTATAAAAACCGGTGATCAATCCATAATTTTTGAATCCATATCGATTTCAAATTCAGAGGCAAATGCCATTGAGAGAGGAAAAGATTGGTATGTAAGTACTCCAAAAATACTTGAATCGGATGGTTTAAATCCTGTAGAAGCAATTAGTGAAATTATGGTAGATGGTAAAAATACAGGAATACAGGTTTTTAGTGGAGTTGTTGAATCTGGAAATGACTTTAAATCTGATGGGATTTGGAAGTCTCAATCCTATTCTGAAAAAGAAAATGAATACAATAAGTAGTAGTGGATATGAGATTTAGCGTCAAAAAATTCCTAATATCTATGGTGGTGATCTCGGTTACAGCTCCAATACTATGGTATGTTTACGTTGGGTTTTGGAAACTTAAAACGAAAAATCTATTTGAAAAGGCACAAAACGAGTTTGTTGTAAGATACGGATATGAAGAAAGATCTAATGGGATTACTCAAACATTGGTAGGAAAAAATCAAAATGAGGGAGGTAAAATAGCAGATTATTATTATAAATTGAATCATGATTTAAAAGATGTTGAAAGAGAAATATTTATTAGAGGCGATGATACACTATATTTATCACCAATCCCGGTACCAATTCATTTGAAATATGTAGGTGTAAAAACTAAGTTATATATCAAACCAGGTGACCTCAATAATGAAGTAGTAAAAGCCTATGTTTTCAACACGGATTGCTGGGGATATTTCATTGCTTACATCCCATCAGTTAAT
Organism: Cyclobacterium sp.; assembly: GCA_041685605.1. GTDB lineage: Bacteria > Bacteroidota > Bacteroidia > Cytophagales > Cyclobacteriaceae > Cyclobacterium. The sequence continues at coordinate 22,402 of JAWLFL010000027.1, forward strand.
ATCCATGAATCGGAGCCTCCTCCGGAACTGTATGAGAAGTTTTTGGAATATGTAGAAAAATTGCCTAAATCGACGAGCCCAAAGTTTGGGTCCCTAAGTCCCTATGGATTTTATTGTAATTAACACCGTTGGTTTAATGAGAAGTAGCCAGGGTACTTCTCATTAAATTAAACAATACTCCCTAAAATACCTCGAAACAACTTCGTATTGTACGCCATTTTTTTTTGTTTCATTGGTGGGGAAGTATAGCCTCAAAGCCCTAACGGCGCAGGCATTCTAATTTTCACAAAGTAACCCAGTTTTTTCATGCCTAAATAGGAAAAGCCCCAACAAATATTCCCCGATCCAAACCTACCCCAGAATTATTTCATTTAAAAATCAGCTATAATCGCCAGCTATGACGGTTTTTGAAAAGTTGAGGTACTACCCCAGCTAACTACCCCTGCCAACTTGTGACCATATTCGAATCGCAAACCAAACGATAGCCGAATATGAACGACATGATCTTTTCCCCCATCGACAAAAGGCAACTCATTCAGGAGATTGCCGAAGAAGTGGCCGCCAGGATAATTCCCGAACTGCAGCCACCGGTACAGGAAGACGAACTGATACAGATTCCCGAAGCCATGAAGCTGCTGGGCCGCTCTCGTACCACCATCAATAACTGGCGCAGGGAAGGTTTCCTCAAAGAACAGGTGATCAACACCAGGGTATATTTCAAAAAGTCGGATATACTCAATGCCGGTCACCAGAAAAACGGCCGGAAAAAATAAAAGCGGATCATGCCCGATCCGCTTGCAATAATTTCATGTAGGAAATGGTATCCCTCTTTGAATGAGCTAAATATACCATTTCTGTACGGATTTACCAACCCAAACCTACAGAAAAATGGACGAGGAAAACCCTACCAGGAAGATAGATGAGAAGTCTTCCAGCCCAACTATCAGGATGATTAAATTCCTGATGTCAAAATACGACTTTAAGAATAACCTGGTACTAAACGAAGTCTTTGCCAGAGAAAAAGAAGGGAACAGCTACAGCCCAGTCAATCCCAATACCCTTTACATAGAATGCCGGCAGGCCGGATACCGCACCTCGGTAGGTGAAATCAACACCTTCCTTTGTTCGGACTTCATTCCCAAAACCAACCCTTTTGTGGAGTATTTTAGACAGGTATTGAACAAATGGGATGACACCCTCCATGGAGACTATATCCAAAAATTCAGCGGCTATGTCCAGGTATTTGGTCAGCAGCGCTTTGAGCTGCAGTTCAAAAAATGGCTGGTCCGCTGCGTGGCCTGTTGCCTTAAGGATGACTTCTTTAATAAGCAGGCTTTAATCTTTGTCCAAGAGCAACAGAACAGCGGCAAGACAACCCTAACCCGTTTCCTGATCCCGGATCAATTGATGGCCTACCATGCGGAAAACATTTCGGTGGACAAGGACAGCCTGATCGCCTTAAGCCAAAATTTCGGGGTGATCCAGGATGAGCTATCCACGCTTTCCAGAACCGAGATCAATGCACAGAAAACCCTGATGAGCAAATCACATGTCAAAGTCAGGCACCCCTATGACAAAAAACCCAAAATGGAACCTAGAAGGGCATCCATCTGGGGATCCACCAATAAGGCCGAGTTCCTGACCGATGTGACGGGCAGTGTCCGCTGGCTCTGCTTTACGGTAAGGGCGATCAACTGGGATTATAAACGTGACATTGATATCGACCGGGTTTGGGCCCAGGCCTATCAGTTGTATCAGTCGGATTTCCAATACGAGATGACGCCTGCTGAAATTCAGGAAAATGAACTGATGAACAATCAGTACAAAACCATTTCGTCCGAAGTGGAACTGGTGCAGAAGTTCTTTTCCCCTGGTACCAGGGAGGACCATGACAAATTCATGACGGCCACTGAGATTTGTCACCAGCTGACCTTGAACCTTTCCGGAAACCTAAGGATCAGTCCGGTAGAAATCGGCAAGGCCCTGAAACTGCTCGGCCACATTCAGACCCAGGTGCGGAGAAGCGAAGCCCAAAACTTCCCCGAAAAGGGATATTACATTAAACATAATCAACCTACTACTTACTACAAATAACGCTTAAACATATTAAAATCAAACCATTAGCCTGTAGTAAGATATAATAAATCAAGTTACTACAACCTACTACAAAAAGGGTTTTTGTAGTAAGATGCCTTTTAATTTCTAATAGTCATAAATGACTGAATATCAATTTATAAACAGCGAAATGTAGTAAGGTAGTAGGTGTAGTAGGTGGTTTTTTTAAAAATTTAAACTTTAAGACCATGAATGCCAAAGAAGCCAATAAGATATCCATAGTAACTTATCTAGATCAACTGGGAATAAAACCAAGCAAAGTAAAAGCAGGCTACTGTTTTTACTTGTCTCCTTACCGGGAGGAAAAGACGCCTTCATTTAAAGTTCACCCCATCAAGAATCTCTGGGTAGATTTCGGCGATGGCAATGCAGGAGGTACGCTGGTTGACTTGGTTTTGAAAATGAACCCAAATTTCACCATTTCGGAGGCCATCCAGGAAATCGCCACCATAAGCGGATCCTCTTTTTTTCTTCACCCGCCAATTCTTTCCAATGCGAAGCCTTCCGAAAAGGAACCATCTGGGATTACCATCATTAAAACTAAGCCTCTTGGAAACAATCGTGCCATTACGGAATACCTGCACTCCAGGGGCATATCATTGGAGACAGCAAGCGACTTCTGCCGGGAGGTATACTACCGAATCGGAGACAAAAGGTATTTCGGTCTGGGCAACGCAAATGAAAATGGCTGGTCCATACGGAACAAATATTTATTTAGATATAAATTTATATTAGTTGGTAAAAATAAGATTATTCATTTAATCTACTATAGTAAAACCGTTCTTATTTACATCCCTGTAGGATGAAAGAATGTCCAAAAACGCACTTTGAATTAACCCTAAAACCCGCTGTGCGCGGTCCTTGCAAGTTGTGTCTTTGTCCGACAAAAAACCTCCCGGTTTTTTTCAGCCAAAAACGAACTTGCCCCTCCTTTTTCCACATGGTTTGTGGTGGGAGGAGGGGAGGGAAATCCTCGCAACTCGGATTTAAAAATTAAAATTATGAGAAGAGCAACCCAAAATGACCGGGAGAAAGTGGTAACCATACTGCTGGAAGCATTCAAAAAGTCACCCATCTGGAATTTCATGCCAAATATGGCGTGCTGATCTTCCTGATTTTGCCCTTTATCATTTTCTTCTGCATAATCTATCCCCTTGGGTTGGATTTGATGACGGTCATCTATGTGGGAATGATTATTCCGTTTGCCTATGCGTTTTACATGGTATACAACATCCTATGGGGCATTCGGCAGCGATATAAAAATAGAAAAGCCTCTTTCGATGCCATTTTATCCTACATTGCCGTAGCACCCTGGGCCCTGATGCCCTTATTGGCCTACTTGCAGGTAACCCAACTTACAGAGGTGCTCTTTACCAACGGTGGATTCCTGATCATCACCTTTCTTTTTTTTCCGGAACATGATAGAGGAAAACCGCAAGGATCTGGAAACACTGGACTTGATCCAAACCAAAAATGAAGAGGAAATTTTCGCCATCCGGTGTAAGAATTTGGGACTTACCAAAAGGGAAACGGAGATCTGCCAATTGGTCAGGGATGGCTACATCTACAAAGAAATCGGCGATGCCCTGAATATCTCCGAAAGGACCGTCAACAAGCACATAAAGAATATTTTCAAAAAGGCTGGAAGTAATAATAAGCTTGACCTGTTGAATAAAATTACCAGAAAGGTGAAGTCGGCGTGAGATGGATCGGGAAAGTGGGGCTTAAATTGCTCCTGGACGACACATTCCTAAATTGTAAAACTGCCAGGTAGCCAATGGTAAATGCCACCAGTCGGGTAGACATCTTTTTTTATAAATAATCGTTAACTTTGTATTGTGACGGAAAAAATCAACATAGCCAAAGTATTTCCCAAACATCTATTTTGGGATATGGACCAAAGTGCGCTTGACTTTGATAGGGATAAGGATATAATTATTCCACGTGCCCTCTTTGCAACCACACCAGAAACTTTTGATGCAGATATTGCTACTCTGGAAAACCTATACTCTAGAAAGCAGATCCTAAAACATCTCAAGACCACAAAAGAAAGGATAAGCAATGAGGTCTGCAGGCTGGTTGCCAATAGATATGATGTGGATATTTTCTTTCGTTTTAAACAATGAAAGCTGTTGACCCTTTATTGGTTTCAACAATCAAAGAACTTCAGCAACTCCCATCCCTTTACAGTTTTATGCTGGCTGGTGGCACCAATCTGGCACTTTTGTACAATCATAGGGTCTCTTATGATATTGACCTCGTTTCAAGCAACATTATCGGGAATAATGGCTTTGAAAAAGTAATAACAGAAGTAGCCAACCTTTATGGCTCGAAAAATATTATAGTAAACAAGATTAACACGGAATTGGATGGGCAGTTCATTTTTTTAAGACTATTTATTACAAAATCAGAAACCATCATAAAACTAGAACTGCTTCAAAACATTCAATACCTGACCGGACCGGATGAATTTGATGGAATGAGAATTTTATCGAAGCCGGACATCGGGCTACTAAAGTTAATAAGCGCTTCCAACCGTTTTGCCAAAAAGGATATTTATGATCTGGATTACATTACCGATGAAATCCCTCTTGGAGAACTATTCAGTTTACTTCAAATAAAATCAGAGAAGTACAATAAACCTCAACACCGGAATATATTTGACCTGGACAATGAAATCAGCCCACTAAACAGGCCTGAGCTATTATTGGAATTTGACAACAGGAAATATTCAAAAAACAAGCCCTTCAATTCCAACGACAGAATTGATATCATTGAGGGGAGCAAGTCCTGGCAAGAAGCCAGGATCAATTGGAGGTTTAAAGTGCGGAAGTTGTTTCTAGACTTGGGATTGGAATTCCCGTCTTCCAGAGGATAGTGATTCAATCTTAAAAACAGCCTTTTTTATTCGTTCAGAGGATTTTGACGATTTTGGAAGCGAATTTTTTGACCCCTCGGTTTCAAAATAATTTTTCTTCTAAGTTATCTTTCCAAATAACAAATCCTTTTCTTTCGTCCGTATAGTCATGGAAGATCCGGCTGAAATTTTCTGGTCGCTTTTCCAGAAACACTTGTCTGCCTTTGTTTCGGATAATATTCAGATCCTTGTCAATTGTTCGTAGCTTTTGTGGGAGCAGTTGCCTGTTTTTCTCAACATGCCAGATGTAAGTAGCTTCTTCGGAGTCCAGTGTTTCTAAAACAACATGATATTGTTCTGTGCCGGAAAGAAGGAACACGAATGAGAATGGATTTAAGACAAACCTGAGTTTTAATGTAGTACCGTCATGCCTGGATGCCAGATACCGTAGGTGCCTGTAATGCCTCACTTTCTCATTTTTCAAAAGATCACTTAGCAACTGTTCTTCTGAATCATAGAATGGTTTACCATTTTGTCCTTCCTGTATCTTGTCGAGCCCGAGTAAGTTTTCTTCCATACCTGGAACATATTGCTTACCGAGAATTCCCTGTTCAATAAATCGGAATTTCACGCTTTCAATGATCTCCCGGTTGATACTTTCCAGACCAGTCGAACTAGCTTTTTGTGAAACCAATACGTTTTTTTCAAACTCCGCAAAAACTTCAGCTTCCACGTATTTTGACTTTAATATTTTGGAGAAATATGGCTTCAAAACACCAAACTCAGGCCTTACCTCCTCATTTTCTGTTTCAAACTCTACTTCCGTCTTCATCTCAGAAACTCGATAACGGAAAGCAATTGCACCATAACGAAAATCCAATTGGTCAATTAGCACCTTGATTTTTTTGTCAACTGTAAATGTTTGCCCGAAGGTGGGCTCGGCAATCGCTGTGTCATCAAATAATGTTGCTTGCCGATTAAGCTGTCGGTAATAGGTATTCCTTTTCAGGAATAACCGGTTCAGGTATTCAATTTTTTGATCTCTGTAATCATAAATAACCGGAGTTATTTCAGATCGCTGAACACGACCAATATATTGAATCAGTTTTCCTTTAAACGAGAAAGGATAAACAAGGAAAAGGCAGGAAGCATTTTGCAAGTCGGTTCCCTCTCCGAAAAATTGTCCGGTTGTGATTAGTGCCTGGTAATTTCCGCTGTTGAGTATTTGCCATTTTGCTTTACGGTTGCTTTCCGAGTCTTCCCCAGAAAGTGTCACCACTTCAAAAGACTGTTTCAGAAACTGATAAAGCGCATCAATATGCTCTTTTCTTTCTGTAATGATAACAGCCTTTCTTCCTTTATTCAATTCAGTGCTAATATCCCCAAGAATCAACTTGTTTCTGGCGGAATCGTGAACCAATACCTTTGATAAGTTTTCGAACGGGTCTGTTTTTGGATTGAAGGGAATATCTAAAGCCGTTTCCCTTACGATTATTTTTGCCTGCTTGTATTTTTCAATTTCCTGCGGTTTAATGTCTGCAATGATGTCGCCCAAATGGGTAAAAATTATTTTGCCATCATTTCCTTTCCGAAAAGGAGTTGCCGTTAACCCATATTGGTAGTAAGACGGAAAGTTTGAAATGGTATTTCGGAATGTTTCTGCTGGGATATGGTGGCATTCATCAACGATAATAATCCCGAAAGACAGGGCAAATTCATTTGTTTCCTGTTTGTCAAGATACTTACCCAAACTCTGGATCATTGCTACCGTAATCGCTTTTCCGATTTTGGCATTTCCCTGTCCAATCCTACCGATCTCGTTTTTCGGTATGCCTAGAAAAGCCTGAATCCGCTCAACCCATTGTTCCAAAAGCTGTTTACGATGCACAATGATGAGAGCAGGTTGCTGTTTTTCAGCAATGATCTTTAGGCCGATTACTGTTTTACCGGAACCCGCAGGAGCGGTAATGACACCAAATTCTTTGCGGGAGGTAACTTCTATTGCGGATTTTTGGTGTGGCTTTAGACTAAAATTTGTTGTGAATAAAACAGGATCCTGCTTCTTCCGTTCATCCTGAAATTCGAAATCAATGTTTTGCTGTTTGCAGTACCGGATCAATCTGCCGATAAATCCTCGCGGAAGAATTATCTCATGCCCTGTTTCCTCTACAAACCGGAAATACCGCTCGGTTCCCCATGTGTTTCTGCCACTTTTCTTTTTGATGAAATATTCCGAATTGGCAAAATTTAATTCCTCTTTTAGATAATTGATCAGTTTGGGGGTCATTCCTGACCGATTGAGGTGGATTAAATTATTAAGTTTTATATGCAGCTTACCTGAATCGATGTTGTTTGGGACATGATCGTTCTTCGGGTGGAGTGAATGAAAGATCGTATCAAGATGAGATACAGTCACCCTCTGGATTGACGACAAAAATTCCCATTGATCCTGATATGGGTGAAATTGTTCATCTACAAAACAACTGTTACCTTCTTCCATGGTCGGTTTATATAGTGGCAATGCAATCAAATTGCCTAACTTTTCTCCCGTAAGGAAATCCTGATTGGGGAAAAGTCTGTCGAAGCTGGAACTTTTGTCAAAAACAGAGAAGATACCTGCCTGTTCCAGAAGTGAGGTTAAAATTTTACGACTTTTACTTGCAGGATAGGGCTTGTCGAAAAATATCCACACGTGACCTCCTTTACCGGAGCGGGATCGTTCCAGATAAGCCGGAATAGTCTGTTCATTGCAAATATTGAGAAATTTACGGCATTCCTCCGCCCATTTCTCTTTATCAAAATCTGCAGCGATAAACCAGGATGTATTTTCCTGTAACAATGGATAAATGCCAATTAATTTATCCCCATTGAAATGCTTTAGAAGTTGCTGATCAGTAAGTGGTAGGTAGGTTTTGTCTTTGTAGTTTTTGAAGGAGCCCCCCTTCATTTTATGGAGCCTATACATGTAGGGGTCATACTGATATGCAGGCATATATCCGCTTTTAATCCTTCCTCCATCGGATTGGGCAGCTTTTTCCCAACGTATAGCAAAGACATCCTCCCTACCTTTGAAGAGGCTTTTGAACAAACTCAGTTTTTCAATTTCTGAATGTTGGTTCATATTGGCCGTTTATCAATTGGGCAATTTTATTTGGATTTTCCAACGTACGGTTTTTCTGGATCCATCTTTTTTTATTACACGGGCAACTCTCAATTTTTAATGGTCTTTTCGTTGGTGCTTTCGCTCTTTTTTTAGCAATTTCTTCAACCGCCATTTCCGAGTCCAAGTTATTTAGTTGGCTTTTTTCAGTTTTAAGCAGGCAGCCCGCATTTGCTATATCTAAAATATGTGACTTGAATGGTGAATATAGGTCAAAAAAATGACCGTTCCAACACGTAAACACCGGTGCCGAAGCATTTTGGTAGCTCGTGCCTATTTCTATCGGTATCGCTTGTATGCTGGATTCGGATCCCTACGCATTGGCAGGGCACAAAGGACCCGAGGCTTTGGGTCAGGATACGATTAGGCTTACTACAATCACTTTTTCCGGCTTAAGAAGATGAGATTTTGAATCTACGCTTTCCTATTAACTCAAAACGAAACACAAATTCCAGTGAATTAGGCTGAACGTTAAAAAAAGGATCATTTTAGTGAGGAGCCGGGATGCAGGGCGGTTGCAGCCTCTCCCGTATTTACGGGAGGACTTGAACCGGCGACCTTCCCGACGCGTCGGGACAATCTACCCAGCTGAGATTGGGTTAGGAAAGGGGCTAAACCAAAAAAGCCCGGGAAACCCCAGGCTTTTAAGCGGAATGGACAGCTTGTCCCGTATTTACGGGAGGACTCGAACCGGCGACCTTCCCGACGCGTCGGGACAATCTAACCCGCTGAGATTGGGTTAGGAAAGGGGCTAAACCAAAAAAGCCCGGGAAACCCCAGGCTTTTAAGCGGAATGGACAGCCTGTCCC
>JAWLFL010000028.1:0-31308 GCA_041685605.1 Cyclobacterium sp.
CTCCGAAAAACATCGCAATTTAAACCATAATTTTACTATTTCACAAATAAAAGAGAGGCATATTCTTCTTTTTGATTTTAATGTTTTATCTTTGCAGTCCAAAAAATATCGATGGACGGGATCCATCAATTCACTAAAAGTCAAAATATTATGGCATTAAAAATCAGATTAGCACGTAGGGGCCGTAGAAAAATGGCCATTTACGATGTAGTAATTGCTGATGCTAGGGCTCCACGAGATGGACGCTTTATCGAAAAAATCGGGTCGTACAATCCAAATACCGACCCCGCTACCATTGCAATCAACAATGACCGTGCGTTAAAATGGTTGATGAATGGAGCACAACCTACCGATACCGTAAAAGCCATGCTTTCCTATCGGGGAGTAATGCTGAAGAAGCACTTGCAGATCGGGGTGGTGAAGGGAGCTATTTCCCAGGAACAAGCCGATGAGAAATTTGAGGCCTGGTTAGAAACCAAAGAGAAAAACATCGCCAGTAAGGTGGATAAAATCCAGTCTGCGAAAGATGATGCCAAGAAAGCGGCATTGGAAGCGGAAGCGGCCAAAAATCAGGCCCGACTGGATGCCATTAAGAAACGAGAAGAAGAAGCGATTGCAGCGGCCGAGGCGGCTGAAGCGGAAGCCAAAGCTGCCGCAGCACCTCAGGAAGAGGCTCCGGCCGAAAGTGAAGCCGAAGCTCCTGCCGAGAACAAAGCAGAAGCACCCGCCGAAAACGAAGGAGAAGCTCCTGCAGATGATGCGGCCGCTTCTGACGAAGAAAAAGCCTAAATCCAGCACCGACCATGAACAAAGACAATTGCTTTCAATTGGGCCATATAGCCAAAGTTCATGGATTGCATGGAGAGGTATTGCTGGTACTGGATGTAGACTTTCCCGAGGATTATGAGGAATTGGAACATGTCTTCGTGGAAAAGGGCAACCGACTGGTACCCTTTATGCTGGAGCACATGGTGCCTCAACCCAATAATAAATTTCTGGCCAAATTTGAAGAATTTGACCAGGTAGATCAGGTGAAGCCCATGGTAGGAGCCGCATTGTTCCTCCCATTATCCCTTCTTCCGGACTTGAAAGAAGATCAGTTTTATTACCACGAATTGGTAGGATATACCGTGATCGATGAGGAGCTGGGGGAATTGGGAGAGGTCAAAGTGATCTATGACCTGGAAACACAGGATCTGATCGGAATGGATTACCAGGGCAAAGAGGTATTAATACCCATTCAGGATGGCATCCTGGAGGGGGTAGATAAGGCAGAGAAAAAAGTTTTCTGCAGGCTTCCGGAAGGCCTACTTGACATTTATTTGGAAGATTAACATGCGGATTGATATCATCACCGTTTTGCCCGGACTGCTGGAAGGGCCTTTTTCCCATTCCATTCTGAAAAGAGCGGAAGATAAAGGACTGGCCAGCGTAAAGGTGCATGATTTGCGCGGATATGGTATCGGGAAGCAGAAAAGTGTTGACGATTACGCCTTTGGGGGTGGTGCAGGCATGGTGATGATGATAGAACCCATCGCCAAATGCATCGAAGACTTGAAAAAGGAACGCGACTACGACGAGGTTATTTACATGACACCGGACGGTCTAACCTTCGATCAAGGCATGGCCAACGCCCTTTCGTTGACGGAGAATTTAATCATTCTTTGCGGACATTATAAAGGAGTAGATGAGCGGGTTCGTCAACATTTGATCACTAAAGAGGTAAGCATAGGTGATTTTGTCCTATCAGGAGGAGAGTTAGCCGCTGCGGTAGTGACAGATGCCATCATTCGATTACTCCCCGGAGTTCTGAATGACGAGACTTCTGCCTTGACAGATTCCTTTCAGGACGGCCTATTGGCACCGCCGGTTTATACCCGGCCAGCGACCTACAAAGGCTGGAAGGTACCTGAAGTATTGCTGTCAGGACATGCGGCAAACATCGAATCCTGGAGATTTGATGAATCGGTACGCCGAACCAAAGAAAGAAGACCCGACCTGATGGAAGGGGATAATTCTCTGGGCAAAGGCGATAGCACAACAGCACGAAACGATAATTGAGATAATTAAGGATACAAGAATCGGTATCCGATAAAGCGATAAGCAAAATAGTAAAGCAATGAGCGAACTACTTAAATTCGTAGAACAGGATTACAAAGACGCGCGATCCAAATTTCCTGCCTTCAAAGCCGGGGATACGGTCAATGTTCACGTGAAAATTACAGAAGGAAACAAAGAACGTATCCAGCAGTTTCAGGGTACGGTTATCCAGCGGAAAAATGTGAATACCAATGGCGAAACGTTCACAGTAAGGAAGGTTTCCAATAGTATTGGTGTAGAGCGAATATTTCCCATCATTTCCCCAAGCTTAGAAAAAATTGAAGTCCTGAGAGAAGGTAAAGTTCGCAGGGCCAAATTGTTCTACCTGAGAGGAAGACAGGGCAAGTCTGCAAAAATCAAGGAAAAGATCAGGGTAAAAAAGTAAGTTTATCCGAATTAATTATTAGTAATAGTAAAAAAGGGGGCTTTTGCCCTCTTTTTTTGTGCATTAATTCCACTGAGCCAGTTTGACTTCCGGGACGAATCAGGTAACTAACCGTTTCATTTTTATCTTTTTTAATAGAGATATACCAAGTAATGTATTTTTAAGTTAGTTTTTTACCACTATAAAATTTTATTTAAGCAGGATAGTGCAGGATAGTATTGCTTGATCTTTTGGGTTTATTTAATTGACATAAATCAATTTAACCAAACACAAAAGATTATGAAAACAGGTTACAAACCACACTTAATCGGGTTTCGGACGGTGTTTATGGCTTTTCTTTTAGTAATTACCTTTTCCGGGTATTCCCAGGATACAGGCCAGATTACAGGGAGAGTCCTGTCAGCAGAGGATTCCGAACCCCTACCGGGTGTATCCATTTTGGTGAACGGAACCTCCCGGGGAACGGTCACCAATATGGACGGAGAGTTTGCCATTCAGGCATCTTCCGGAGAAACACTTACCATTAGTTTTATTGGATTTGAAACCAAGGAAGTAGCCGTCACCGGAGGCCAGACCAACTACGAAATTATTATGGAGCCCTCCATGGGGGATTTGGGTGAAGTCGTGGTAATGGGCTATGGCTCTCAACGAAAAGCGGACATCACCTCGGCGGTTTCCGTCATCAATATGGAAAATATTGGGGAAGTACCTACCACCAATGTTTCCCGCCTCTTGCAAGGTCAGGCCGCCGGAGTTCAGGTAAGGCAGACCAGTGGAAGGCCGGGTGAGGAAATGGAAGTAACCATCCGGGGAATTGGCTCCCTGGGAGCAGGCAGCCAACCGCTATACGTGGTAGATGGATTTCCGGTAGGAACCTCATTGGGACAAAACCTCAATCCAGCCGACATCGAGAGCATGACCGTGCTAAAAGATGCGGCCTCAACGGCCATTTATGGTGCCAGGGGTTCCAATGGTGTGATCCTGATTACCACCAAATCGGCTAAAGATGGCGTGGTAAGCCTGGACTTCGTCGTCAACCAAGGCATTCAGAACGTTCCTGACGGGAGAAGAACCCGCATGATGAACGGACCGGAGTTTGCGCAGTTCAAGCACGATAGTTTCGTAGACAGGATCCGCTATTTCGAGCAACGAGAGCCTGATCTGGAGGAAATTCCATTGGAATTCCGGTTTCCCGAACAGACCACCGTTTCGACGGATTGGTTTGAAGAGATCATGAATCAAAATGCGCGGTTTCAAAATTACAACGCCACCCTTACGGCCGGAAAGGGAGATATTCGCTCCCTGGTGTCGGTGGGCTATATCAATCAGGAAGGTGCCGTTATCGAGACGGGTTTCGAACGATTTAACGTGCGGGCCAATATCGACGGAAAGATCAATGATTTTATCAGTATGGGCTGGAACATTGCGGCTTCCCATTCCCGGGAGGATTATGCTTCTACCGACGGCAGAAGTGCGTTAATAGGTCGGTCACTTTGGGCAGATCCCCGGTATCCGGTGTACAATGAAGATGGGAGCTTTAATGACTTTATCGGGGGTACGCATGGCGTTTTTGGAACGGCCAATGTGGTACAGGAACTGCACGAAATGGAACGAAACCGGTCTGAGAACAACATTCTGACCAATGGCTATCTGGAGTTTACCTTTTTGAAAAACTTCAAATTCCGGACTTCGGTAAATGCCAGACTGGAAGGTACTGACCAGAAGGAATTCAGGCCATCCACCCTGGCAGGTACCGGTTTCAACCAGGCTCCACCCAGAGAGGCGACCTTATACCAGAGAAGAAATGAGGTGTTGAATATCGCAGCCGATCAGTTACTTTCTTATAATAAAATTATGGGTAGTCACCGAGTGGAAGGACTTTTGGGTTTTTCAGCTCAGGAAGAAACCTTTAAATACCTGCAAGGCAACGGAAACGAATTTGCCAATGACCAGGTCCAATACCTGAGCGCGGCCATTCGGCAAACCTCAACTTCTGGAGAGGCGGATTGGAGCCTTATGGCCTATTTTGCCCGGGTCAACTATTCTTTCAATGACAAATACCTCTTTTCGGCATCTTACCGTAGGGAAGGCAGTTCCCGATTTGGTGCCAATAACAAGTGGGGGGACTTTCCCGCCTTTTCTGCCGGTTGGCGGATTTCAGAAGAATCCTTCATGCCACAGACCAATTGGATTACCGATCTGAAATTGAGGGCCAGCTATGGGATTACCGGTAACAATGCCATCGGGAATTACTCCAGTTTGTCCAACCTGCGTATCTCGAACTATGTTCTGGGAGGTGCCATTGCCAATGGGCAGGTATTGTCCAATTTTGCAAACGCCAATCTAGGCTGGGAGCAATCCCAACAAACAGATATCGGCCTGGATCTGGCCATGTTTGACAACCGCTTGATACTGACAGCGGAGTATTACAACCGATTAACGGACAACATGCTGTTGTCGGTAGAAATGCCGGTCATCTCCGGTTTTACCCAGTCGCTGGATAATGTAGGACAGGTACAGAACAGGGGGGTGGAACTGGCATTGGATTACCGGACCCGGATCAGCCACCTGAATCTGCGAAGCAATTTAAACCTGACTATCAACCGTAACAAGGTGTTGGAAATCAGGGGTGAAAACGACGAAATCTGGTCGGGTGGTTTCTACAGCACCTATAATGTTTCTCAGGTGGGTAGGCCGGTTTCCATGCTCCATGGTTTTCGCATGATGGGTATTTTTGATACCGAAGATGAAATCGAAGCCTGGCCAACTCAGGACGGAGCCATCCCCGGTACCTACAAATATTTCGATGCGAATGGTGACGGGGAAATTTCCTACGACCAGCAGGACATGATAGAAATAGGGAACCCGCATCCCGCTTATATATTGGGATTTACCCTTGGAGGGGACTATAAAAGCTTTGACTTTAACTTCATGTTTACAGGAGCCTTTGATTACGACGTATTCCGGAACATAGAAGCTACGACCATGAATATGGACGGGGTATTCAACATCCTGCAGTCCGGTGTCAACCGCTGGCGATCTGCCGAAAACCCGGGTGATGGCCGGGGTGCTACTACCAACACCTGGAAGTGGCAGCGGGAATCCAATTCCAGGTACGTGTACGATGCTACCCACGTGTGGCTAAGGAACATTACCCTTGGGTACACCATTCCTCAAAATCCGGTAATACCCAATGCCAGGGTGTTTTTCAGTGCAGAAAATCCCTTCCTTTTCACTTCCTTTCCAGGTACCAATCCGGAGATCAACCAAAGGGGAGGGATAAATATAGGAGTGGATGATGAAGCCTATCCCATGCCCAGGACGTTTACCTTGGGCGCGACGATCAGATTTTAACTAGTAAACTACCGAAGAGATGAAAAAATACATGCATATAAAATCAATTTGTCTGGGCTCCTTGCTGGCTTTTACTGCTTGCGATGAGGAGTTTCTCAACAAAACGGATCCCACTGTTCTGGTATCAGATAATTTCTACCAAACCGAGACCCAGGTAATCCAGGCGGTGAATGGGGTGTATGGGCAACTTAGGCCCTTGCACTTGAATCAATGGCAATACACGGAGTTTATTTCTGACAATACCACCTTGCATTTTAACCCGGGCAACCGGGGAGCCGGTCCCTCCCTGGAAGCCTTGGAATTTTGGCAGTACAACCCTGCCACTCCAAATATTACCAACCTGTACAATAGTACTTATGGGGTGATGGTCAATGTGAATACCACCCTGTCTAAATTGCCCGAATCCCTCGCCAGTGAGGCGATTAAGACCCGTTCGGAAGGGGAGTTGAAATTTATCCGGGCGTATTTGTATTTTCACCTGGTACAGCACTTTGGGGATGTGATCATCATTACGGAACCAGTAAACTCTCCGGCGGAAGCTTTCGAATACGAACGGCAACCCGTGGAAACGGTGTATCAACAGATACTATCGGATTTGAATACGGCCGTCAATGCGCTCCCGGTCAGTTATGATTCCGATCAGGTAGGTCGGGTGACCAAGGGAGCGGCGCTTAGTCTGTTGGGAAAGGTTCATCTGACACGCGGAAATTACGGACTGGCGATCGATGCCCTGGACCAGGTCACCTCAATGGGTTACGATTTATTAGCTGATTATGCGGATATTTTTGACCCGCAAAACAAAAACCACCAGGAGTCTGTCTGGGATATTCAGTACCAGGGAGACAATCAGTTTGGTGTAAACAGTAACTTTATTTACACCTTCGCTCCCCGGGAGTCCTTTGGTGCAGTAATAGATTTCCCAGGCCAGGAAGGCGGTGGATGGAACACGCCAAGCAATGACATCATCGCCGCCTACGAAGAGGGTGACCTGAGAAAAGAAGTTTCCCTGAAAGAAGGCTATACCAACCTGGACGGGGAATACGTAGGAGTCCCTTTTATCAATAAATTCAATCACCCCCATTCGATTCGGGGCGTTACCAATGACAACTGGCCCGTCATCCGGTATGCCGATGTATTGCTGATGTTAGCGGAGGCGATCAACGAAGTAGATGGCCCTACCGGCGTTGCCTATGGTTATCTGAATGAGATAAGGGAACGAGCAGGCTTGGATCCCCTGAGCGGGTTAGGCCAGGATGCTTTCCGGGAGGCAGTACTCGACGAACGTCGGATTGAACTGGCCTTTGAGAATCATCGCTGGTTTGATTTGAAACGAACTATGGGAACCCAAGAGTTGGTGAATTTTCTGAATGCTTATGGCCTGCAGGAGCGGGCCAATCCAACCACTTCCAGGGAGGGGATTCCCTTTTCGAATGGTGATTTTATCTTTGAAGCCCACGAGATTCTGTTTCCGATTCCGCAGGATCAAATCCGGATCAATTCGGAACTGACTCAGAATCCGGGTTATTAAGAATAGAAAGGAATAAGTTAAAAGTCTTCCGAAATAAACTGTAGAAAACAGTTTATTTCGGAAGACTTTTTTGATTCGCTATCTTTTAATATCCATAGAAAATTTCCTTTGTTGGGGGGATTACCGGAGCGGCTTCCAGCAATCCTTATATTTTACCCTTAAACAGAAATTAATTTTGGTAAATAATTTTTTGTCAAACAGTTGTTTAACAAAGCCTGGCTTTTTCAAAAGGACTGATTGAAATCATATTCAGCACAGTGCAGGATAGTTCTGGAAGGAATATCGTTTTTATTTAGGAAAATTTCGGGTATAACACCTGGAGGTTTTAGAATAAATCCATTCATTTAACCTATTTATTATGAAAAAAGATTGCTACCCAATTTTGGATAGCAGGCGCCTGATTGCTTTCATGGCGGCCATGCTATTGACCTTCGCATCTTATGCGCAAAGCACCGTCTCGGGTGTGGTGCGCTCGGAGGGAGACAATGAAACGTTACCGGGAGTTTCCGTCCTGGTAAAAGGAACCACCCGCGGAACGGTTACCGACCTGGACGGTAGGTTTCAGGTAGAAGCGGCAGCCGGTGAGGTGTTAACCGTTAGTTACATCGGATACGCAACACGGGAAATTCCCGTGCAGGGAGGCCAAACGGAATATGAAATCGTGTTGGCATCTTCCATGAGTGACCTGACCGAAGTAGTGGTCGTGGGTTACGGTAGCCAGTTGAAGAAGGAAATCACCGGATCGGTGCAAACCATCCAGGGAGATGACCTGATGGACATACCAGCTACACAAATGGCCCAGAAGCTTCAGGGACAGCTGGCCGGTGTGCAGATCAACCAAACCACTGGAAAGCCCGGACAGGGAATGAACGTTCGGATCAGAGGACAGTTATCTGTTTCCGCTGGTAGTGATCCATTGTATGTAGTTGATGGATTTCCGATTACCGGAGATATTTCCACATTGAACCCAGACGAAATTCAGGACATTACCATTCTGAAAGATGCAGCGTCTACCTCCTTGTATGGATCCCGGGCTGCAAACGGCGTGGTTTTGATAACCACCAAAAGAGGAAAAGCGGGACAATCCTCCGTTGCCTTGAACGTGTATACAGGTTTGCAAAATGTACCTCATTACAACCGTCTGGAAATGATGGATGCGGTAGAATTTGCTCAGTTTAAGAAGGAATATTTTGAAGATGCGGGAAGACCCGTACCAGACATGTTCCAGAACCCTTCCCAATACGAAGGACAGACTCAGGATTGGTACGATGCCTTGCTGCAGACCGCTCCTATTACGAACTATAACCTGACGATCAACTCCAACACCGAGAAAATGCGAACTTCAGTGGTGGCAGGCTATTTTGACCAGGAAGGTGTGGTATTGAATACCGATTACGAACGGTTTTCATTGCGATTAAACACTGATTACACGGCTTCAGATAAACTAACCATGGGTTTTAACCTGGCTCCTACCTATGTACGAGACAACACTCCCAGAACCGATGGATCCAGAGGTACGGGGATTTTGTTTAACGCCTTGCATACCTGGCCTAATATGCCCATTTACGATGATAACGGGGAGCTGACCTATTTCAACCGATTCCCAAGTGAAACAGGAAATATATTTGCTTATCCAAACTATGTCAGATCTGCTCAGGAGATTACTAACGAGACCAAGCAGACCAATTTGTTGTCTAACGCGTATGTGCAATATGAGCCTATAGAGGGTCTTGAAATCAAATCCACCATCAATGCTGAAATCAGGAACAGTAAATATTTCTATTTCAATCCTTCTACCGCCACTCCGGGAATGAACGTGGCCATTCCTACGGTGGCTTCCTCCGTTCGGGATAATCGCGAAATATTCAGTTGGTTGAACGAAAATACGGTAACGTACACCAAGTCCATCAACGACCACAATTTCCAGCTATTGGGAGGGTTTACCAACCAGAAGTTCAGACTGGATCGGACACAGGTGGCCGCCAATACCTATGCAGATGACCGACTCCCTACCGTTCAGGGGGCCATCAATATCAACAGAGGAAGCACGATTTCGGACGTTCAGGAGTGGGCATTGACCTCTTTCCTAAGCCGATTGACTTACAATTATCAGGGAAAATACCTGTTAACAGCTGCTATCAGGGCAGACGGTTCTTCCCGATTTGGTTCCGAAAACCGTTGGGGAGTATTCCCTTCTGTGTCTGCCGGATGGGTCATGTCTGACGAAGGCTTCCTGAACACCAGTGACAAGGTTTCCTTTATGAAAGTAAGGGGTAGCTACGGAGTGACTGGTAATAACAACATCGGTAACTACACTCAGTATGCCCTGGTGAATAACACGGTGAATCATGTATTTGATAATTCAGTGGTGCCGGGTGCAGCCATTACTTCCCTGCAGAATCCCTTTCTGGGATGGGAAACCACCCAGCAGTTTGACATCGGATTAGACCTGGGATTATTTGACGATCGCATCCAGTTTGTATATGATTTCTATACCAAAAATACCACCAACCTGTTGTACAACGTGCAGATACCGCAGGAAGCGGGATTCGGCAGCTTTACGGACAACATTGGAGAGATCAAATTCTGGGGTCATGAATTTGCAATAACTTCGCGAAACACCCAAGGCAGACTGGTATGGACCACCAATGCCAACATCTCTTTCAATCGCAACAAGGTAATGGATCTTGCTGAAGGCATCGATCGGGTGTATGGTAACGTACATATCACACAGGTAGGGCAACCATTCGGACAATTTTATGGATTGAGAAAGCTTGGTAACTACATGAATGAGGAAGACCTGAACAGTTCTCCTCAGGTACCGGGTCGCTCCACGGTTGGCTCCATTAAATTGGAAGATATCAATGGAGATGGCATCATCTCCATTGGTGGCGATAACGATGACCGAACCATCATAGGCAATCCATTTCCAGATTTCACTTATGGAATCACCAATAATTTCCGATATGGAAAGTGGGATTTGAATATCATCGGATCTGGTTCCTATGGAAATGAGTTGTACATGAGACATCTTTTCAGTACGGCGAACCTGGATGGGGTATTTAATATGGTTCAAAAGGCCACTGAGCGTTTTCGTTCTCCGGAAGATCCGGGAGAGGGAATCTTCGGAACCACTGTGGGTGGAGGAAACGTGACGGGTATTGAACGAGATTGGGCCAACAGCAACTTTGTCTGGGATGCTTCCTTTTTCACTATCAAGAATATCACATTGGGATACAATCTTGGGGCAATTGCAAATGTAATTAAGTCTGCCAGGGTCTATGCTGCTGTACAAAATGTGTACATTTTTACTCCCTACTGGGGAGGTCCTAATCCGGAAGTCAGTCAGCAAAATAATGGAAATGGCGACGGAGGAAACCTTAGTCAGGGAGTTGACCTTACCGGTTATCCTGTTCCCAGAACCTTTACAGTAGGTGCGAATATTACCTTCTAAAGAAGCTTTACATCTAAAATTGACTGAAAAATGAAAAAAATAAATATCATCCTGGCGTTTTTGGGAATCATGCTGTCAAGCTGTGAAGAGTTCTTGACCATTGCCCCGGAAACAGCCCTCAGCTCTGCTACTTTCTATCAGACAGAGTCTGATTTTGAACAAGCGGTGAATGCAGCCTATGCCCCATTAAGAACCATTGCCGATAACCGGTCCTGGTTGCTATGTGAAATGCGGTCCGATAATACGATTTATGCACGGAACATCAACTTTGGAGCTACCGAGCAGCAGGAAGATCTTTCCGATCATGCCCTGCCAGAAGCACAGGGAATCACTTCCAACGTGCATGTTCTGAATCAATACCGGCAGGACTACCTGATCATTGCGAGAACCAATGAAATAATGTCCCAAATAGACGATGTAGAATTTGATCAGGCGTCTAAGGATAACCTGAAAGGTCAGGCCCTTTTCTTACGCGGATATGCCTATTATGAATTGGCCCGTTACTTCGGAAGTGTGCCCTTGCACCTTACTCCGGTTACTTCCAGAGAGGAAGCAGCATTGCCTTTAACACCCGAAGCTGAAATTTATACCCAGTTGATCGGTGACATTCAGTCTGCTGTTAATTTATTGCCCGTTCGATCCCAGCAGGGAGTGGGCAGGGCATCCAAGGGAGCCGCCCAGATGTTACTGGCGGACGTGTTTATCACCCAGAAGCGCTGGGAGGATGCAGAAACCCTGCTTAAAGCCATAGTGACCAGCGGTGAGTACGAGTTGATACCCAATTACGAAGACGTATTTTCTGAAAGCGTGGGAAATAAAAACAATGCAGAATCACTGTTTGAGATTCAATATCTTGAAGGTCCGGAAGGATTGAACAGTGACTTTTTGTATGCCTTTATGCCCCGGCCGATTTCACAAGATGAGTTGCAGCCCATCACCGGCACCTCTAATCCGCAACCGCTGGATGGAGAAGGAAATAATATCCCTACTCCGGACATCATTGCTGCTTATGAAGAGGGCGATTTGAGAAAGGATGCTTCCATTGCCTACGTGGAAATAGCGGGTAGTGACCGGGAAGACAAAGTGTACCCGTACATTAAAAAATATGCCAAGCACCATGATTTGCACTTTAACCATGGGATAAATTGGCCCATTTACCGCTATGCGGAAGTCTTGTTATTCCTAGCCGAGGCACTGAATGAGCAGGGTAAAACCGAAGAAGCTGCTGGCTACCTGAATCAGGTGCGAAGCCGGGCCGGATTGGACGATACCAATGCTTCCGGACAGACCGATATGCGAGAAGCCATCTTTAACGAAAGAAGGGTGGAGTTGGCCTTTGAAAACAAAAGGTGGTTTGACATCACCCGTGCCGACAGGGTGCAGGAAATCATTGGCGATTTTGGGCAAAGGGCTTTAGCCAATCCACAGGACTATTACTATCCTGAGGGAGCTACGTTCCGATCTAATGCCTTTACCAATATCACCAAATACTATGCTTTACCAGCTGCCGAAGCAGAGATCACGCCTCACTTCTAACAATGCTGTAGGCTTGGAAACGAAATAATCCAACCTGATAGATACAGCGGGAAGCCCATTTGCTTTCCGCTGTTTTTTGGTTAATTATGATCAAAGGTTTAAATTCCACTTTACTGGCTTTATAAAGCAGTGGATTTGGGTTAAATTTAGAATTGTTTCCCAGGCTTTTAAAATGCCTAAGAGGAGAAATTGCCAATTAATAATAACTATATGTATACCAAAAACTCAATGAAAAACTGGCTGATGGCTGCATTGATCCTCCTGTTTGCAGGATCCTGCGGCCAGGGTGGTGGCGACCAAAAAGAGGTTGACCCCAAAGTTGCCAAGTTGAAATTGCCCTCCGGCTTCGAGGCGGAGCATCTCTACAGCCCTGGGGATAATGAACAGGGCTCCTGGGTGGGAATGACCTTTGATGATAAGGACCGATTGCTTACGGTGGACCAATATGGAGCCATCTATCGGCTGGAGGTTCCGGCCATCGGGTCTGATTCGCTGACACCAAAAGTAGAAAAACTCATAATAGGAGAAAACGGCGACGGTAAGATCGGTATGGGCTATGCCCAGGCACTCTTATATGCCTTTAATAGTCTCTATGTGATGGTCAATCACCGGGCAAACGATGACTTTGACAAAAACACCGGCATTTACAGGCTACAGGATACCAATGGAGACGATCAATTTGATTCCATAACCATGCTCAGAGAATTTACCGGTAGCCCCGGTGAGCACGGGCCGCACAGTATGGTGGTTTCTCCGGATGGCGAATCCATTTACCTGGTGGTAGGAAATCACATTGACGTTCCGGAAATGGATCATTACCGAATTCCCAGGGTTTGGGAAGACGATAACCTCATTCCGGAAATCAAAGACCCCAGAGGTCACGCCAATAGCCGGGGAGCACCGGGAGGATGGATCGCTAAAATTGACCCCGAAGGTACCGAATGGGAATTGATTAGCGTGGGTTATCGTAACCCCTTCGATATCGCCTTTAATGAGGTAGGAGATTTGTTTACGTATGATTCCGACATGGAGTGGGATTTTGGAATGCCCTGGTACCGGCCTACCCGTATCAATCACGTGACCAGCGGGAGTGAATACGGCTGGCGAACCGGTAATAAAAAGTGGTCTCCCAACTACACCGACAATTTACCGGCAATTTTGAATATTGGTCAGGGGTCCCCCACGAATGTGTTCTACGGGACCAATGCCAAATTTCCGGCAGAATACCGAAATGCGCTTTACGCATTTGATTGGAGTTTTGGTATCATGTACAAAATTAATCTGACACCTGAGGGCGGCTCTTATGCCGCTACCGGTGAAGAGTTTATTTCGGGATCGCCACTTCCGCTTACCGATGGCGTGATTGGTCCTGATGGGGCCCTTTACTTCATGACCGGAGGTAGAAGGTTGGAGTCGGACCTGTACCGGGTGCATTATACCGGAGACTTAAGCGATGATGGCAACGGAGGACTGACCGAGGCTGATTTGCCGGAAGCGCACAACATTCGAAGGAGCCTGGAGGCATATCATGAAGGTCCACAAGCAGGTGCTATTGATTTTGCCTGGCCTTATTTGAGTCATGAGGATCGATTTGTTCAGTATGCAGCGAGAATTGCGGTAGAGCACCAGCCCCTTTCCGAATGGCAAAGTAAGGCCTTGAATGAAACTGACCCAAGAGCACTTACCCAGGCGATTATTGCACTGGCCAGACACGGAAATGCTTCCCAGCGAAATGCCATGCTGCAGTCGCTGATGGGAATCGATTACGCATCCCTGAATGAAGAAGACCGGCTGAACCTTTCCAGGGCGGTGGAAGTGGTCATCGCCCGGCATGGAAATCCAACCGGTGGCGTGCGGACCCAGTTAATCAGTTACCTGGACGCTCATTTCCCGGCGGAAAGCAACAGTTTAAATCGGGTTCTGGGTAAAGTCATGGTAGCGTTGGAAGCCCCATCGGCGGTACCACAGCTATTGGGATTGTTAGAAAACGCGGAGGACGATCCGAACTTTCAGAAGACACTAACGGCTTCTTCGGACCTGATCATGAGGAACCCCCAATACGGGTTGGATATAGCCAATATGCTGGCCAATGTTCCACCTGCCCAGCAGACCTACTATGCGACCGTATTGGGAGGTGCCAAGGCAGGATGGGATGAGGAGTCCTACGAGAAGTATTTTAACTGGACCCACAATGCTTTTCAATACAAGGGCGGAAGAAGCTATGTGGGCTTTATTGATCGCGCCAGAAAAATGGCTTTGAGTACCGTTCCGGAAAATAAATTTGAACAATACGATGAGCTTTCCGGTGGCAAACTTCTGACCGGCTCGGGCAATGATATTGCCGTATCCGAAGTTCAACCAGAGGGTCCGGGTAGAAGGTGGACGGTAGAAGAGGCCGCACCATTGGTAGAAGACTTGAGCAACAGGGATTTGGAAAAAGGAAAGGCCATGTACGGGGCCGCCCTTTGTAGTTCCTGTCATGCCATAGGTGGAGAAGGGGGAGCGGTAGGTCCTGACCTGACCCAATTGGGCAATAGGTTTACTCCGAAGGACATTCTGGAGGCTACTCTTGACCCAAGTGCGGTGATCTCAGATCAATATGCGGCGATGGTATTCGTTATGGGAGACAAATCTTCTGTAGTGGGTAGGTTGATCAGGGAAGATGATGACACCTATTACGTGTCCCAGAATCCCTTTGCTCCCGAAGTGATCAAGGAGGTGCCTAAGGATGAAGTCACCAGCATCAAGGAGTCAGAAGTATCCGTGATGATGCCGGGACTGGTAAACCGTTTAAACGAAGAAGAATTAAAAGATTTGATGGCTTATCTGGTCTCAGGAGGTAATCCAAACCACGAAGTTTATCAATAAGTATTGCTTATATAATTGTTTTCAGGCCAGGCAGCAATTGTTTGGCCTGAAAGCATTCAACCTAAATCAGCATGCAATGAAGAAATATACTCAATTAGCCTTCCTGGCTGCATTTTCCACAATGGCCTTTGCTTGTGGATCGGGGCAGCAAAATGATTCCGAGACCGAAAGCGTCGCCCAAGCCGTTCAGAGTGAGGATGACAACGATGGTTTTGTTCAAATTTTTGACGGGAGCACTTTGAATGGCTGGGATGGCGATGCTACCTATTGGCGCGTAGAAGACGGAACCCTGGTGGGAGAAATCACCGAAGAAACCAAGTTGGAAAGAAATCATTTTATTATCTGGCAAGGGGGGCAACCGGGAGATTTTGAATTCAAGGCCGAGTTTAAAATCACTGAGGCTGGCAATTCCGGTGTCAATTATCGTAGCGAAATGGTTGAGGATCTCCCCTTCGCACTACGTGGCTATCAGGCCGATATTGACGGTAAAAACAATTACACCGGTCAAAATTACGAAGAAAGAAAGCGGACCACGCTTGCATACATCGGACAGAAAACGAAAATCAACCCTCAGGAAACGGAGGGCGATCTCCGAGCCAATGTGGAGCGGAATGCCTGGTTGGGGCTGGAAGTAGTAGAAGAACTTGGTGACAGGGAAGAAATGAAGCAGGTAGTAAATTCCAATGACTGGAATGAGATCCATATTGTAGCCAAAGGAAACAGACTGCAACATTACATTAATGGCACACTGATGAGTGATGTAACCGACGAGGATCCTGCAAATAGGTCCATGAAGGGATATTTGGGCATGCAGGTACATGTGGGGCCTCCCATGCAGGTAGCCTACCGAAATATATTTTTGAAAGAACTTTAGTAGTGAAGCTATCCTATCTGGAGAGATACCAGAAAGAACAGGATAGTTAGGATAACTTAAAGCCATATATTGTACAAAAACACAGATTTATGGATTCCGGATATAATCCCTGGAATGGAAAAGTAGGTAGTGTTCGTCAGATAGGCGGAATCGAAACCAGCGTTTTGGATAACGGTCCCGGACGTGGTGTTCGTGTGGCCTGGATCGATACCGGGGCCGGATTGCGCTACCAGGTGGTTCTTGACCGAGGTATGGATATCAGTGCTGCTTTTTTTCGGTCGCAAAGTCTGGCATGGCTTAGTCAGGTCGGAATCACAGCACCTTCCCCTTTTTCGGACAAGGGCCTGGATTGGCTTCGGACCTTTGGTGGAGGCTTGCTCACGACTTGTGGGTTGAGTCATGTAGGAGGCCCCGAGGAGGATGAGCAGGGTCATCGGGGATTGCACGGAAGGATTTCAAATAATCCGGCAGAAATCATCGAAATCAAACAACCGGATATTCTTGGCGGCG
The DNA here is from genome assembly GCA_041685605.1 of Cyclobacterium sp. Classification (GTDB taxonomy): domain Bacteria; phylum Bacteroidota; class Bacteroidia; order Cytophagales; family Cyclobacteriaceae; genus Cyclobacterium. Next base: position 16,610 of record JAWLFL010000028.1, read on the forward strand.
ACTTGAACATGCAGCTAACCGGCATTGTTCGGGAAAGCAGTGTGTTTGGCCCGCATTTGGTCTTAAAGCGCACCATTTCCGGGATTTTAGGACAACCTTACTTGAAGATAACGGATGAAGTCATCAATGAGTCCAATGTGGAAGTTCCCCATATGTTGCTTTACCATGTGAATTTTGGCTGGCCTTTGGTGGATGAGGGGAGCCGGATCGTGTGGAAGGGCTCCTGGAAGTCCAGGGATGGAGATGCTCAGAACCGGATTTTCAATCCCAAAAATGACTTCAAAACCTGCCCGCCCCCATTGGAAGATCATGCAGGGTTTGGGGAAGACGTAGCATTTATCGATCCGGAGGTAGAAAGTGATAATCGCTGTCGGGCGGGCATCTATAATTCCTCTCTGGGTTTTGCCCTTAGGATGACTTTTGATAAACGCCAATTACCCAGCCTGGTTAACTGGCAACATTGGGGAAAAAATGAATACGTTACTGCCTTGGAACCTGGCACCCATCCGCCGATAGGGCAGGCCAAAGCCAGAGAAGACGGCTCCTTGATCCTGCTCAAACCAGGTGAAAAGCGTACCTATGACCTCATGCTGGACGTTTTGACGGACAGCAAAGGGCTTAAATCCTTTATAAATACGAAATAAGTAGCATTACAAACAATAAATCAAATAAGAACCTATGAGTTTGGCAAAAAAAGCAATAGAAGAAGGACAGGGGATTTTGCGCCTGGCACCTACTTGGGTACCCAGATCTTTTTGTGTTCCCGGAAGGAGGATAAAATTACACCCGGATGATTATTACGTGTTGGGTGGGGAACGAGGAGGAATCGATGAACGATGGCTTTCTTCCACCACCGCTGCTGAAAATGGACCTCTTACCGGGAAAGATGAAGGGTTAAGCAAAGTAATTGTTGGGGCTGAGGGCAAGGAGGAACAAATCCTGCTTAAGGATGTAATCGAAGAACTTCAAGGTGAAATCATAGGGTCCCGAATTTGGGACGAGCACCAAAGCTGGCCCATGTATTCCAAGTTTTTTGATAATATGGGGCCCCTGCCGCACCACATTCATCATAACGATGAGCACGCTGCCAAAATCGGGATGAAAGGAAAGCCGGAAGCCTACTATTTCCCGCCGCAGTTGAATAATCACGGAGGAGATTTCCCCTATACCTTTTTTGGGATCGCTCCGGGTACTACGAGAGAGCAAATCAAGGAATGTCTGATGAATTTCAATAAGGGGGACAACAAGATCACCAGTTTCTCCCAGGCATTTAAACTGGATCCGGGAACAGGTTGGGATGTGCCTCCGGGGATGCTGCATGCACCCGGTAGCATGTGTACCTACGAGCCCCAAAAGGCATCCGATGTTTTTGCCATGTACCAGTCTCTGGTCAATGAAGCCATTATTCCCGAAGAACTCCTTTGGAAAGGAACACCGAAGGACCGGATGGGAGATTACGATCAGCTGATGGAAGTTATTGACTGGGATTTGAATGTGGATCCAAACATCCTGGAGACCCGGTTCATGGCTCCTGTTCCTGTAAAGGATACCGCTGCCATGGAAGCAGAGGGTTTCATTGAGAACTGGATTTGCTATCGATCAGATGCTTTCAGTGCCAAAGAGTTGACGGTTATGCCCGGACAAACGGTCACGATAAAGGACAATGCGGCTTATGGTATGATCATGATGCAAGGTCATGGGACCATGGGCGTATGGGATGTGGAGACCCCGGCCCTGATCCGATATGGACAATTGACCCATGACGAGTATTTTGTAACGGAAAAAGCGGCCAGGGAAGGAGTAAAAATCAGCAATCACTCTAAAACCGATCCGATCGTGATGCTTAAACATTTTGGTCCCGGAAATCCAGACCTTAAATTATAAGTATAGCCTTATTTATGGGGGCAGAATCCTCTTTTATACTGGGATTCTTTCAGTTATTTATTAAATTGAAGGGGATTATTGGAGCAAGATCTCCGGAAAAAATCCTAAGGCTTCCTCTTTAACCGAGCTTTATTTTAATTTCAATCAATTATTCATAGTAAAAAAAATAATATTATGTCCCAAAATAATTTTCCAAAGTTACACAATGCTACCTGGCCTGGAATCGTAGGAAAAGGCCCGGATTCGGAACCTATTATTTCCTTTGATGAAATGTTGGAGAACACCGCCAATGCGGAAGTAAACGGTGTAAAGTTTGATGGGGTGGACATTGGCCTGTTTGACCCTCATATCGATCTGGAAATGGACGATGATGGGGTAAAAAAGCTTGTTGACAAGGTTGCTTCCTACAATCTGGAAATTGGCTCAATAGTGGCTCCTATCTGGGGAGGCCCCATATTAGGTTCCAACGAAGACCGGGCCACCTACCTGGATTTACTGGAAAAATCCTGTAAACTGGCTTCAAAGCTCCGGGAAGCAGGAATCCGTCCCAATGGCATTGTCCGGGTGGATACGGCCAGTAGCCCGGAACAATGGGCTAAAGATCCGAAGGGAAGCCAAAAGATCATCGTAGAGACCTTTAAGGAGGCCTGCAAAATTGCTGAGAATTACGGGGAAAAGTTAGCTGCCGAAGGCGAAATTTGCTGGGGAGGCATGCATAGCTGGAAGACCATGCTGGAAACACTCGAGTCTGTAGACAGTCCCTACCTGGGTTTTCAGGCAGATATGGCGCATACCCTCTTGTATACCCTGGGCTACAACTACCCGGAGCATAGAATTTTACCCGAGGGCTACGATTGGAAGGATAAATCCGTATGGAAAGCCGCATTAAAGGAAATGACCGATGCCTTGCGTCCCTGGACCATAGACTTTCACGTGGCTCAAAATGATGCCACCGTTTTTGGTTCAGGATCTCATGACAAGACCGGCAGGCATTGCCTGGCGAATGATCCTAATGGAAAATTGGATATTGCCGAAGATGCCGGATACTGGCTGCGGGATGAGAAAGGAAATCTCACCAAAGCGTTTAACCACATTTGCTGGGATGGTTGCATGTTCCCGAATGCGGTGATGAGCAAGCAGGATACCTGGAATAATATTCTTGCAGCATTGATTCAGGTTAGAGAGGCGCACGGCTGGAAAGCCTAAGTCCGATTCTTGTTTTGAATAGATTCGATTTTCCAAACAAAAAATGTTAACCATGTCAGAAAAAAAGCAATTACGAATAGGATTAATCGGTACGGGTTTGATGGGAAGAATTCATACCAATGGATATAAGCGATTAGGTGATTTTTTTCCCGAGTACGAATACCGGCCGGTATTGCAGGTGGCCTGCTCCAGACGGGAAGATAAAATAAAGGCCTTTGCCGAACAGTGGGGCTATGCCTCCTACGAAACCGACTGGAAGAAAGTCATTGCGCGGGACGATGTGGATGCCATTGACATCTGTACGCCTAACGATTCGCATGCCGAGATCGCCATTGCTGCTGCCAAGGCAGGGAAGATGATTTTGTGTGAAAAACCGCTTTCCCGAACCCTGGAAGAAGCCAAGGAGATGGTCAAAGTGATCGAAGCTACGGGCGTAAAAAATACGGTTTGGTATAATTACCGTAGGGTGCCTGCGGTTACCCTGGCCAAGCAATTGGTAGATTCCGGAAAATTGGGTAAAATATTTCATTATAGAGCCAATTTTCTTCAGGACTGGACCATCAGTCCGGACCTTCCTCAAGGTGGAGATGCTTTGTGGAGGCTGGATGCTGATTCGGCTGGTTCCGGAGTAACGGGAGACCTGCTGGCTCACTGTATTGATACGGCCATGTGGCTGAATGGGGGGATTAAAGATGTGTCCGGTATGGCGGAGACCTTCATTAAAGAAAGGGTGCACCAAGGAAGTGGCGAGAAGAAAAAAGTTGGCATAGACGATGCCTGTACCTTCCATTGCCATTTTGATAATGGTTCGTTGGGGCTGTTTGAGGCTACCCGCTATGCCAGAGGGCATAAAGCATTGTATACCTTTGAAATAAACGGAGAACATGCGTCCATTCGCTGGGATTTACATGATTTGAATCGCCTGGAATATTTCGATCACCGGGACGAATCGGTGGTTAGAGGATGGCGATCCATTCACGTTACCGATGCAGATCAGCCGTATATGGACCGGTGGTGGATCCCAGGTACCAGTATTGGCTACGAGCATTCGTTTATCCATCAGGTGGCGGACTTCTTTAAGAGTTTGGAAGACAACGTACCATGCGCGCCTACTTTTAAGGATGCTTATGAAACCCAAAAAGTATGTCAAGCCGTGTTGGATTCGGCAGCGGCCAGATCCTGGAAAGATACCGGCGTGGATTGGTAGTTTTCCCTCCGATCTGATACGCTTTTGTTCTCGTTTATAATCCAGACCTTTTGTTTTAAAAAAGGTCTGGATTTTTCTTTTTTCTTGTCTTCTACTTTTGACAAAAAATATGATTATTCTCAGTTTCAAAAAATGAAAATGGAATAAGTGTTATATTTACTGAGAATTTTATCGTTCGACTTATGTATAAGCTTAGCTCCACCAGGCAATTTCTAAAGGATATTCTATCGGATGCGGCCTCCGGCCAGGCCATGGATTGGCTGAGCACCCAGATAGAAAAAATAAAAAAAGCAGAGGGACCCATGAAGTTTTTCCTGGCTTTTAGCCAGGCATCCAGGCATTTTTCTAAGGAAGTGCTGAATTTGTCAGAACAAAAGGAACTGGAAGCAAGGAAAATCCGCGCTGGATTTCAGCCGGGTTCCTGGACGGTTTTACAAACGGCCCGAACCTTATTGGTATTGGAAATTGCTTCTGAGACAGCAGAGGATTGGATCCATACGCTGGATCGGCTATTCGAATCGGCGGATATGCATGAGCAGGAGGCTTTGTATGCTGCACTTCCCCTGTTGCCCTTTCCTGAAAAACATACCCATCGGGCTGCAGAGGGCATTCGAACCAATATAACTTCCGTTTTTGACGCGGTGGCATTGGAGAACCCCTATCCTTCGGAGTTTTTGGATGAACCAGCCTGGAACCAACTGCTGCTAAAGGCGATTTTTATGCAGCGACCCCTTTACCGGATAGTGGGTGCCGATCGGCGGGCAAACCTCAGGCTTGCGAAAACGCTGGTGGATTACGTGCACGAACGCTGGTCGGCCGGCAGGAATGTCATGCCGGAATTATGGCGGTTTCTGGCTCCTTTCGTGGATGAGGAAATGCTGGGTTTATTGGAAAAAGTACTGGGGGAAGGAAATGATTTGGAAAGGAAGGCGGCTGCATTGGCCTGTTCTGCTGGTGAGCATCCCGGTTGTGTGATTCTGGTATCCAAATATCCGGATTTACAGGAAATGATTGCAAGAGGAGACGTTTCCTGGGAGACTATCGGAAAGGAATACGATGCGGAAAGGTAGGTTCAGCTTTCTTATTTGCCGCTTCCTTAGGAAATGACCCGTTCACCGGGGATCGTTATGAATTGGATTAAAAAAAGATTAGGTTAGCAAATAAAATTAATTCGTTATGATGTACATCGATCCACATATACACGTTACCTCCCGGACTACAGATGATTACGAAGCCATGCAGAAGGCAGGGATCGTAGCGGTCATTGAACCGGCGTTTTGGTTGGGACAGCCCCGCACCAAGGTGGGCAGCTTTCAGGATTATTTCAGCAGCCTGGTAGGTTGGGAACGTTTTCGGGCCAAGCAATTTGGTATCGTTCATTACTGTACCATCGGCTTGAATAGCAAAGAGGCCAATAATGTAGCCTTGGCGGAAGAAGTCATGGAGTTGTTGCCGCTGTATGTTGGTAAAGAAGGAGTGGTGGCGATAGGTGAGATCGGATATGACGACCAAACGGAAGCAGAGGATCGCTTCTACCGCTTGCAGCTGGAGCTTGCCAAAGACGTGGATCTTCCGGTGATGATTCATACTCCCCACCGGGATAAAAAGAAGGGAACCATCCGGAGCATGGATGTGAGTGAGGAGCACGGTCTGGATCCGGGAATGGTCATCGTCGATCACAACAACGAAGAAACGGTGAGAGAAGTGCTGGACAGAGGTTATTGGGCGGCGTTTACCATCTATCCCCATACCAAAATGGGAAGTGAGCGAATGGTGGAAATAGTCAGAGAATACGGTCCGGACCGGATCATCGTGGATAGTGCGGCGGATTGGGGGATCAGCGATCCGCTGGCAGTGCCAAAGACGGCCGATTTGATGTTGGAAAAAGGAATTCCGGAGGAGCATGTGCGGATGGTTTGTTATCAAAATGCATTGAAGGCATACGGAAAAAGCGGGCAGATGGAAGAAAAAGACTGGCTGGAAAAAGAACCCATTGACCAAACAAAAAAACATGGCGGAAGTACGGTCTTGAGAGGGGGACAAAAGCCCAGGGTGGACAATGATTCGTCCAATATTATAGAGAATTGATTCGGTCAATGCAATCCTTAATTGCCCACATCAGGCTCACCCGGCCCGCTAATATTATTACTGCCATTGCTGACATTCTGGCCGGCGCGGCCATTTCAGGAGTGGCCTATTTCCTTCTTGAGGACAACGCACCCGAATTGTGGGGAGATCTTGGCTGGCTAATTCTTGCCACGATTGGGCTCTATGGTGGCGGAGTGGCTTTCAATGACGTCTTTGACGCTGACCTGGATAGAGTGGAGCGTCCGGAACGACCGATACCCAGCGGGCAGGCTACTGTTAGAAGTGCGGGCTGGATGGCCTTTTTATTGCTTTTGATTGGTGTGTTAGCAGCCTGGCAGGTTAGTTTACTTTCCGGAGTCCTTGCCTTATCAGTGGCGCTGTTGGCCGTTCTATATGATGCCTGGGGAAAACACCAGTCCCTTTTCGGGCCCGTAAATATGGGATTATGCAGGACAGGAAACCTGCTTTTGGGCATGAGCCTGGTTCCAGGGGCGGTGCAGGAATTTGCCTACATTGGGTTGGTTCCGCTGGTGTATGTCGCCGCCATCACCATGGTCAGCCGTGGAGAAGTGCATGGAAAAAACACCAAGGCATTGTATGGTGGATTGTTCATGTACGCCAGCATTCTGGTATTTGTAGCTGGGTTAGCCTACATTCAGAAAGATCATTGGTGGGAAAGCCTTCCATTTCTGATTTTACTGGCCTATTTTATTTTTCCACCGCTGGTAAGGGCGATAAAAAAGCAGGAACCGGCACTGATCGGGAAATCAGTAAAGGCGGCCGTACTCGCCTTAATCCTGGTCAATGCCTCTCTTGCGGCGGCATTTTCTGGTTGGTTAGTTGGCCTTGTCATTTTGTTGCTATTGCCGGTATCCTTGCAGTTGGCCAGGGTATTCGCCGTGACCTGATGAACCAAAAGCGGGATTTATTACTTATTACTAGTGAAATGAAACGTTCGGTGGAACCGTCTATTTAAAAATGGAAAAAAGAGTGCATCAATCAATTGAGCAGGTTTTCAATGTCCCGTTCACCTACCAGGTTTTTTTTACGGAAAATTTATTTTCTTCCGCTAACGGACTTTTTGCAGATTTAGTAAAAGGGGACAAAGTTCCCAAAGTATACATGGTTCTGGATGAAGGAGTCGTACAACATCATCCGGGACTTATCGCTGCGATCAAAGCCTATGCCTCCGAACATCGGGAATTATTCACCCTATGCGCTGAACCGCTGGTGGTGCCTGGTGGGGAGCAGGTGAAAAACGATCAACAGTATTTTCAGCAGGTACTAAAGGCCACCCATGAATACGGCATTGACCGGCACTCCTATATCGTCGGATTGGGAGGGGGGGCCTTGCTGGACATGGTCGGCTTTGCCGCCACGATCGCTCACCGTGGGATTCGCCACATTCGCATTCCCACCACCGTGCTTTCACAAAATGATTCGGGCGTTGGGGTTAAAAATGGTATCAATGCTTATGGTAAGAAAAATTACCTGGGGGCTTTTGCTCCTCCCTATGCCGTGATTAACGATGCGCAATTCCTTCAGACGCTTGAGGAGCGGGATTGGCGTTCCGGAATTTCGGAGGCCTTAAAGGTGGCCTTGATCAAAGACGCTTCCTTTTTTGTGTGGATAGAACAGCAGGCACTGGATTTGATGGATAAAAATCATTCCTCCATGCAGGAGTTGATCTACCGCTGTGCCCAGATGCACATGGACCACATTGCTTCCGGCGATCCCTTTGAAGCGGGTTCTTCGAGGCCGCTGGACTTTGGACACTGGTCAGCACATAAACTGGAGCATTTGAGCGATTACCGAATACGCCACGGAGAGGCAGTCGGCATAGGTATTGCCCTGGACACCACGTATTCCTTTCTGGCGGGAATGATTTCTGAAAACGAGCTGAACAGGGTGCTGGATGTCATCGTTAAGCTTGGGTTTGAGTTATATGTTCCGGAATTGTCCGGAGATTCCCTATTAAAGGGCCTGGAAGAATTCAGGGAACACCTGGGGGGAGAATTAACCATCATGCTGCTGGATAAAATTGGCAGCGGAGTAGAAGTTCATCAAATGGACCCGGCATTGGTACGCAATGCCGTTGAAAAATTAAATCAATTACAATTGGCTAACTCCAGGGCCTAATCCTTATTTTTAAGTCAATCAAGTAGAACCTGAAACATGCGCATTGCCGATTATCATTTAACCTATTGTACCAATATTCATCCCGGAGAAAGCTGGGAGGCAATCTTTACCAACCTCAAAGATTACGTTCCACCGATAAAAGAAAGGCTGTCCGAAAAACAGCTCTTTGGAATCGGATTGAGGATTTCGGACGAGGCAAGCAGGGAATTAATGGAACCCGGAAAATTAGGCGAGCTCAAAAGCTGGCTGGAAGCCAATCACTGCTACGTGTTCACGCTAAATGGTTTTCCCTTTGGAGGCTTTCACCGGCAGGTGGTAAAAGATGAGGTGCATCATCCCGACTGGACTACTCGTGATCGGGTCACCTATACGCTCCGGCTATTCGATATCTTATCAGCCATTATGCCCGCCGGCATGGATGCGGGGATTTCCACTTCTCCATTAAGCTACAAACACTGGCACAAAACTCCGGAAGCATTAGAACAGGTGATGATCCAATCTTGCGATCACCTGTTGGAAGTGGTGGACCGTTTGTATCTGCTGAAAAAGGAAAAGGGTCAGTTGCTCCACCTGGATATAGAACCGGAACCCGACGGAATCATTGAGAATTCGGCAGGATTAATTCGGTTTTATAAAAATTGGCTGCTTCCAAAGGGGATGGCGCTGTTCCTGGAAAAATATGGAATGTCTCATGTTTCTGCCCGGGAACTTATTCTGGATCATATACGGGTTTGTTACGATGTGTGTCACTTCGCGGTGGCCTACGAGGATCACGATGCCGTCCTGAAAAGGTTTCAGGAAGAAGGGATCAAAGTGGGCAAATTTCAGCTCAGTGCCGCCTTGAAAATACCGATACCTGAAAAAATAGGGGAGCGAAAAGCAGTAGAAAAGGCATTATTGCCCTTTGTGGAATCTACCTACCTGCACCAGGTCATCGGAGTCGAAAGGGATGGCACCCAACACGCTTACCCAGATTTACCGGATGCCTTGTTGAAGCTATCGGAAACGGAAGAAGTCGAATGGAGAATCCACTTCCATGTACCCGTATTTTTATCCGGTTACGGTACCTTACAATCCACCCAGGAGGATATTCTTACTGTTTTAAAATTAAATGAAAAAGGGCAGTATTCTGCGCAGCTTGAAGTGGAAACCTATACCTGGGAGGTGTTGCCGGAAGACATTCACCTGTCGCTGGGACAATCCATCACCCGGGAGCTGGATTGGGTGAAAAAACAAATCACATGAAAAAAACAGTTGTACTCAACGTAGTGGCACTATCAGGACGGATCCTGGGAAAACACACCCCCTTCCTCAGCCAGTGGGCTAAAAAGCGAAAACAAGCGTCTATTAAACCGGTATTACCTGCCGTTACCTGTTCGGCGCAGTCCGTTTACCTGACCGGTAAATGGCCTGCCGAAAACGGGATTGTGGGAAATGGCTGGTATTTTAAGGATGAATGTGAGGTCAAATTCTGGAGGCAATCCAATCACCTGGTCCACTCATCCAAAATCTGGGATGCGCTGAAGGCCGAAAACCCCGATTTTACTTGCTCCAATATGTTTTGGTGGTACAATATGTATTCCTCGGTGGATTATGGGGTTACGCCGAGACCCTTGTATCCATCAGATGGCCGAAAATTGCCGGATGTGCATAGTCAACCCATGGATTTGCGGGATCGCCTACAGAAAGAGCTGGGGCAGTTTCCCTTGTTTTCCTTTTGGGGGCCCAATGCCAATATCTCTTCTTCCAAATGGATAGCGGAAGCGTCTATGAAAGTGGACGAATGGCATGACCCCACCCTTACCTTTATTTACCTGCCTCACCTGGATTATGGCTTGCAAAAACACGGAACCGATTTTGATTTTATTGGAAAGGATCTGGAGGAGATAGACGCGTTGTGTGAGCGATTAATTACCTATTACGAGCAGCGAGGTGCGGAGATTATCTTACTCTCCGAATATGGAATCACTTCTGTAAGCAAGCCCATCCATATCAACCGGGCCCTTAGAAAAGAAGGCTATATACAGGTAAAGGATGAGTTGGGATTGGAGACCCTGGATGCAGGCACCTGTAAGGCATTTGCCGTTTCAGACCACCAGTTGGCGCATATATATATCAATGATCCGTCGGAAAAGGAAGCGGTCAAAAAACTGATAGCTTCCCAGCCGGGCGTTGAAAAGGTGCTGGATAAGGAAGGGAAAAAAGAATACCACCTAAACCACGAACGGGCAGGTGATTTGGTAGCCGTAGCAGACAAAGACTCCTGGTTTACCTACTATTATTGGCTGGATGATGCAAAGGCACCGGACTATGCGCGTACGGTAGATATCCATAGGAAACCCGGCTACGATCCGGTCGAAATGTTTGCCAATCCGGAAATTCCCTTTCTGAAAGCAAAATTAGGTTGGATTTTGCTCAAAAAGAAAATGGGGTTCAGGTACCTGATGGACGTGATCCCTTTACAGGCTGACCTGGTAAAAGGCTCCCATGGACGAATTAGCGAGAATTCGCTGGACTGGCCCATATTGATCTTACCCTCCCACTCCTCGGATACGGCGGATGAAGTCAGTCCCACAGACGTGTATTCTTTGATTTACGATCAGGTGATGAGAAAATGAAGAAAGCAGCTACGTTTTATTTCTAAAATCAGTAACTTACTAATCCTATGACAAAAGGTTGGAAATGGTTTTTCGGTATCAGTTCGCTGCTGTTTTTATTGTTTGCCTTTTGGCAGATAAATGATCCGGACCCAATGTGGTGGGTACCCGTGTACCTGATTGCCGCCCTAACTTCCGGGTTTGCTTTTTTTGGAAAATTTAACGTGAACCTACTGGTGTTCTTCACCTTTAGTTATTTGATTGCTGCGGTATTCTTCTGGCCGGATAATATCCTGGGATGGATAGGAGAAGAGTGGCAACAAAAAGACCTGTCCATGAAAACCACGGCCATGGAAACAAATCGGGAATTTTTTGGCTTAACGCTGGCAGCAATCCTCTTTGCACTGCAGGCAATTATCGGAAGGAGAAAAAGGCTTTTGGAAAATCAGAAAAATAACGAGCTGGACGCTTGATCCTTAAAATTTGGCCGCTTTGCTGGCTTGAAAAAAATAAATCATAAAACATGACGAAAAAATACGATGTGACGGGTATGGGAAATGCCCTGGTAGATATAGAGTTTGAGGTAAGCGATGCCTTTCTGGAAACGAATGGTATCGAAAAAGGTCTGATGACGCTGGTCGATGAAGAACGGCAGGGAACGCTAATGACTGCCATTCATACTAAAACTTCCAAGCTGCAATGTGGTGGATCCGCCGCCAACACCGTTATTGCGCTCAGTCAGTTCGGAGGAAAATCGTACTACTGCTGCAAGGTGGCAGATGACGAACTGGGCAGGTTTTTTATGGAGGATCTTCGGGAATCCGGGGTGAACCATAACCTAGATCCTTTTCAGTTGGAAAAAGGCATTACCGGTAAATGCCTGGTAATGGTAACGGCTGATGCCGAAAGAACCATGAATACCTTTCTGGGGATTACCCAAACCTTTTCAAATTCCCAACTGAACCTCGAAGCCATCAAAGACTCCAAGTACCTGTATATCGAAGGATACCTGATCACTTCTCCCGATGCCAAAGAGGCCATGCTTAAGGCAAAACAAGTGGCCAAGGAAAACGGCGTAAAAGTAGCCCTTACCTTTTCGGATCCTGCGATGGTCAAGTATTTTGGAGCCGGTTTTGAGGAGGTAATCGGCGATGGGGTGGACCTGCTTTTCGCCAATGAAGAGGAGGCCATGTTGTACACTGGCGAGGAAACCCTTCTCGAGGCAAGGGAGGCCATGAAAAAGCTGGCAACTCGTTTTGTTATTACCCAGGGCAAAAATGGAGCGATGATCTACGATGGCGAAACATTTATCGACATCGAACCTTACCCGACCCGGGCTGTGGACAGCAATGGTGCCGGCGACATGTTTGCAGGGGCTTTTCTGTATGGGATTTCCAATGGCCATTCCTACGCTTCCAGTGGAAAATTAGCCAGCATGGCTTCCTCCAGAATAGTCAGCCAATTCGGTCCCCGCCTTACCTGGGAAGAAGCCAGGGAAATTTTGGATCGTCTCAAGCCGGATCAGGGATAACCGTTGCGCTGAAAACGCCTGATCAATGGATGGTTTTCCTTTTATTCTACCTGGGTCAGGTCACTTTTCTATTTCTGGAATACGACATGCGTAAATGAGTATTCGCTTTGCACCAGACTGTCCGCTTCGGATGGAATGTAGGCCATATCAAAAACCACGCGGTTTAGATCCAGTGCGTTATTAATAACAACCTGGTAGGCTTGTTCCCCGATTTTGGTGAGAACGTAATCAGGGTATTCCGGAAAAGAAAATTTGATTTCACCCCTATATGCCAATGGAAACCGCGCTTTGAGATAAAATTTATCCTCAAATAGGAAGGCATCCTGTATGAGTGGGTAAAACTTGTTGTAGATCCGTTGATCGTTCACCAACAAACTTTCAAAAATAGTGATCTTTCCTTCCAGATGTTGTTGCCGGGTACTATCTCCATCCTGTACGACAACCCACCCGTTTAGATGTGCCGAAGGTTGGCTTTCCTGAATAATAATCTCTTCCCTTACTGTATCTCCGGAAGTTTTCGCTTCCTTTTCTGGCTTACAGCCTAAGGTTCCCAGCCAGCAAAATAGAAAAAGCGGGAAAACTACCTTGCTTAGCTTTTTTTCCATGCCCGGGTCATTTCTTTTTTACCCGGAGGTCCGGGTACCTCATCCAGGGTTAGCTCGAGGGATTGAAGGTTCTTTTTGAGATGGCCTGCCGCACAGTATGTCACAAACGTAGCACCGGGATTCATACTGGCATGAATTTTTTCAAGTAACGATTTCTCCCATAATTCGGGTTGCTTTTTAGGAGAAAAGGCATCAAAGTAGACGATGTCAGTCGGATAAAGTTGGACATCCTGCAAGGAAATCCGCTCCTTTTTGATGTTAAAATAGTCCGTTAAAGGCTTCCCGGTGTCCCATTCCATTTTGTGCAGCTTTCTGAAATAGCCGTTGTAGTGAGTTAGGGTCTCATCTAGCTGGGTATAATTTAAGGACTCGTAGATTTTTTCCGCAAGGGGAAAGGGTTCTATGGTGTGGTACAATACCGGAACCTGATTTTGTTCTGCCCAAATCAAGGTAAGCCAGGCATTTAGGCCGGTACCAAAGCCAAGCTCAAAAATCCGGATTGGAAACTTGCCCCGGTTTCGGGCGTACCAGGCTTCCAAGCCATAGAGTAGAAAAACGTGAATGGACTCCCGATAGGCACCATGGGAAGAATGATAGCTTTCGTTCAGTTCCGGAAGGTATACCGAGTGGGAACCGTCTTCCGTAGTAATGATTTTGGGCTCCTGTTTGTTCATTTGATGGGTTGATTTGGCTGGTGAATTAAAGCCACACAATAGGCAGATACTCCTTCTTGCCTGCCCACAAAACCCAATTTTTCCGTGGTGGTGGCCTTAATGGAAATCTGGCTTTCGCTTACTTGCATTACTTCCGAGAGGCATTTTTTCATTTCCGGGATAAAGGGATTGATTTTTGGCTTTTGAAGGCAAATGGTGGCATCCAGGTTTCCCAGTGCATAGCCGCTATCCGTGACCAGCCTCATGACTTCTTTTAATAATAACTTACTGTCAATTCCTTTATACTGTGGATCCTGATCTGAAAAGTGGTAGCCGATGTCGCGCAGATTGGCCGCTCCCAGGAGGGCATCACAAATAACATGTATCAACACGTCAGCATCCGAATGCCCCACCGCTCCTTTGTCATGAGGAATTTTTATTCCACCCAACCAAAAATCAACGGTCTCTTCCAGTTGATGGACATCGTAACCAAATCCGATTCGAAAGTTATTCATGATATCGTATGTTAGTCCCGGAACTTCTCGGACCAGGTTAATTCTTACATTTATAATAAACTACTGAAGCCAAATCATTGCTTAGGTAGGCAGTAGATGCCTCCCTGATTTCTTCTGCTGAAATGGCTAATTTCCGGTCAAATTCCGTCTGGATTAAAGAGGGATCGCCCAATGAGGCATAATAGGCCAGCTTCATGGCCCGCCCCAGCAACGATACCGACTCGAAAGTAGTCATTGCCTCTGACTGGTTCTTTATCTTTTGAAGGACCTGCTC